>LJTN01000012.1 GCA_001303415.1 Myxococcales bacterium SG8_38 | reverse complement strand
CAGGGAGAGGAGCCCTCGGCCTTGTTGTTGACTAGGACATAAGCCTCCATGTCCCGCTCGAGCGCCGCGCGGATCAAGCGAACAGCGTCCTGTCGCATTTCCGGTTGGGGCGCGACGAGCCGGTCGAACGGGGCATAGGCTTCCTTTAGCTCCGCATATCGCGTGCCGGGTGGCAACAGCAGCCTCACGACGAGGACCGTCCCCTCGAGCAACCCCTCGAATCGCATCTGATCGGCGAGCGCCGGCATGCGCGACCAGTAGTTGAACACGTGAGAGGCGCCGCGCTTGCGGAGTATCCGAGCATACTCGCTCGACAGGAGCTTGCGATCGCGCAGCTCGACCGCGAACGGGAAGTCCCCTGGAGCTCGTTCCAAGAACGCGTCCAGCTTCTCACACAACCAAGACGGGTCGATCGGATGTGGCGAAGGCGCGACCTCGAGTATCCACGGCCCCATGTGCTTGCCGAATGCAGCTCGCACCGGCTCGTTCACGGCGCTGGCGAAGAGCTCGGCATTCAGAAAATCTGGGTTCTGCTTCCCGGCATCGGCTCCGTAGCGTGGATGCCGAGGGTACCCTGGCATGGTGACGCGTTGCCATATCTTGATGGCCGCCCGGAAGTCGGCGGGTAGCTGGCTCGCGTAGAGTGCGAGGTCTTCTAGGGGCACTGGTGTGTAGTATCCTCGATCGATCCCCACCGTTCGCATGAGCGGGTGCATGGCATACTCGGCCAACGACTCTCGGAGGAAGGCGCGCTGACTCGAATAGCGGCGATGGTAGACGAGGCCTGCCCATCCGGGAAACGTCCAACTGGAAGTTCCAAGCCGAAGCTTCGGAGAAAGACGTTTTCGAATCGCCTGCAGGTCGCGTTGCATCTGCTCCGCTGCATCGGGCGCATCGTGGTCACGGTCCTCGAAGAGGCCGAGCTGCCGCTCCTCCTCGCCGAAAAGCGCGCTCGAGCGTCGACGTCCGCTCGTCATGGCTCGGCGTTGGCTCGAATGGCGATGTTGTGTTGCCGCAAGGTCGCGCTGAAGTGATGGCGCCCCTCGCCCTGCGCGACGAAATAGTAGAAGTTATGTTGCTCCGGGGCGATGGTCGCAACGATCGCGGCCTTGCCCGGGTTGCTGATCGGTCCGGGTGGCAAACCGGAATGCCGATACGTGTTGTATGGATTTTCCGGATCATCCAACATCGCTCGCGTGATGCGGCCGTCGTAGCTCTCGCAAGACGAAGCAGCCTCGGGCACCGCGACACAGCCGTACTGAACCGTCGGATCGGCCTGCAGCCGCTTGTACGGAAGAAAGCGCTTGGATCGAAGACGGTTCCAAAAAACCCCCGCAATGCGGGCGCGTTCGGAAGGCACGGCGGCTTCCTTTTCGACGATCGATGCAAGCGTGATGATGTCCTGCGTCGTCCATCCCTTCAGGCCGGCCAGCTCCCTGGCGTGCTTCTGCTGGATCTCTTCGTATTTGCGAACCCAGTTGGCGAGCATGCGCTCTACGACCCGTCGCGGCTTGGTCTGATCGTCGAACTCGTAGGTGTCGGGGAACAAGTAGCCCTCGGCGTCGTTCGCCTCGACACCGTAGCTAGCCAGGAGCGAGCGATCCTCAGTCGCCTCCAAGAAGCCGGCAGCCGAGCAGACACCATACTCCTCGAGGCGCTCAGCGATCTCGAAACGCGTGAACCCTTCCGGAATCAATAGGCGCACCTGAATGCGCCCGAGACGTGTCGTCGCGTGCCGCGCCGCGGTTTCGGGCGTCATGGGAATGGGAAAACGAACTTTGCCCTGGCGCAGAAACCGGTCGAGGCCTCGCATTCGCATGTAGAGCGACCACACGCGGGCATCGCGGATCACCCCGCGTTCCTCGAGCTGCGTGGCGAGCTTACGTAGCGTCGTGCCTTCCGGGATCTCGACGACGACTTCCTCGGTCTCAGCAGCTGGGGGACCCTCGGTGTCCGGATAGATGACCAGCAGCCAGCCGAGCCCGCCCAACAAGCCGAGCACGGCCAACAACGTCGCGAGGCTCAGCCCACGGGCCGCAGTTCGTCCTAGATCACTCCCCAGAGTTATCCGTTGACCGGGTCCTTCCACTTCTCCCCACTTTTGGCTTCGAGATAGCCCTGAAGCAAGAGGGCTGCCGCGGATTGGTCGACGACCTCGCGTTGCTTTCGGCCCCGCCTGCCCATTTCTCGCAGCGAACGCTCCGCCGCGGCCGTCGTGAGCCTCTCGTCCCAGTAGACGACCTCGACGCCAAGCGTCTTGCCGAGCGTGGCGCCGAAGACCCTGGCGCGGCGCGCGGCCTCGCCTTCGGTTCCATCGAGGCGCAAAGGCAGCCCAACCACGACGATCGCAATTTCCTCTCCCGCCAGCGCCTCGCGGACCCTGCGGGCGGCCTCCTCGTGGCCGCCTCGGGCCGTGACCGTGGCGCGGGGGAACGCGATCGAGCCGTCCTCGTCGGAAACCGCGATACCGATTCGGGCCTCCCCCGGGTCGATGCCAACGATGCGACCCAATCTACCCACCGGTGGCGGTTGGCCGCGTCTCGCCTTCCGACGGACGGGACGGGCGTTTGGAGGCGAGCCTTTGGCTGAGAAGCGGCAGGACATACGGGAATCCGACCTGAACCTGATCGAGATCGGGTGCGATTTGTCCTGCCAGCCAAAACATCATCACCGAGGCGCGTTCGACGTAGAACCATCCGTCCGGATAGTGCACCGAGCGCATGAGAACGCGTAGCTCGCGACGCTCCACGCCGGGGTCGGCGAACGCCTCGAGCTCTTTCGAGCTGGCGGTCATGAAGGCCTTGGGAGTCCGTGCCTCGAGCTTGAGCAGCTTCTTGAAGTACTTTTTGACCGTTTGCTCGAGCAGCTTGCGATCCCCGTCCTCCGCCACAAATCCGATGTCTTCGATGCCCCGGAGGACGAGCTCGTCGTTCTGCTCGAAAAAGCCGCGCAGGACGTCGACCATCCCGAATACGGTCTTGTCATCGACCTCGCTGATTGCCCCGAAATCGAGCACCACGATTCGCGCGTCATCGGAGCCTGCGATCGGTTGTACCAGGAAGTTGCCCGGGTGCGGGTCTGCGTGGAAGAACCGGTCTACGAATACCTGCCTGTAGAAGCTCTTGACGAGCCGCTCGGCGAGCTTGTGCAGGTCGACGCCGCGTCCCCGAATCTCGTCGAGACGCGTGATCTTGATGCCCTCCATGAAGGTCATGGTGAGCACGTCACGCGTCGTGACCGATTCGATGACCTCGGGAAACAAGATGTGATCGTCGTTCGCGAAGTTTGCGGACATGCGGCGCATGCACTCCGCCTCGTGGATGTAGTCGGTCTCCCGTCGGAGCAAATCCACGAGCGACTCGTGCACCGCCTCGATGTTCTGGACAGGAACGAACCACTTGTAGATGCGGACCATGAGCTTGATCACCCGCATGTCGGTCCGAACCACGTCCCGGATACCGGGGTAGAGCACCTTCACGGCCATCTTGCGGCCGTCCATGTACGCGACGTGCACCTGGCCGAGCGAGGCGGCGGCCACGGGCTCACGATCGATGCGCTCGAAGAACGCTTCCGGCCGCGCGCCGAGGCTCCGGACGAAAGCTTCCTCGATCTCGTCGATGGGGTGCGGCGGCACAGCGTCTTGGAGAGTCTCCAATCGCTTGATGTACACCGGGGGAAGGAATCCCCCCATGATCGAGAGCACCTGCCCGAGCTTGATGTAGACGCCTCGCAGCTTGAGCATGCCCTCGAGAAGGCGTTTCGAGTTCTTCTCGTCGACCCTCGCCTGACGGCGGCTGAGCCACCCCGGTAGGACCGGCTCCTCCCGCCCAGTGGCCGGATCGACGCGCCAGCGCCGGAAGACCTTCAGCAGGGCTAGGTGCAGCATGTAGCTGACGAAAATGACGCCAAAGGTGAGTTGGGCGCGGACGAGGCGGATGAAGAGGCTCATTCGATTGGTAGAGGCAGGAGCATAGCAGCCCTCGGCGAAAGTCCTATCGCGTTGGAGAAGGCTCCCAAACGGTATAAGGTTGGCAGCCCATGGCCGGTAGCCGTAGCCGAAACCTTCGCGACAAGCTCCAAAAAGCCCTTCTCAGGGAGCGTTTCAACGAAGCGCTCACGCACTATGAAGCGCTCGAGCACCTCGAGCCCACCGAGCCGCGGTGGCCGCATCGTCGAGGCGATCTGCTGAAACGTCTTGGACGTTACGGGGACGCACTCCGTTCTTACGAGCGCGCCGTCGAGCTTTATGCCCAGCAGGGGTTCGTTGCGCGGGCAGCAGCGATGGCCAAGGTGGTGATCGGCATCGATCCGCAGCGTATCGACGTGCTGGAGCGCATCAGCCCAGAAGCGGCCCGCAGGCTGCACCGCTCCTCGAGGTCGGGCTTCGTCACCGCCGATTCCGACTACGAGGATTGGGGGACGCCACCGAGGCGAATCAGCGCCGACGCAATCCCCCTGGTCGCCGACCGTTCCGCGGAGCCGGACCTGCTTCGATTCACCATGCCACCGACCGCGAGCAATCTCTCGCTCGAGCTGGAGATTTCGGAAGCCGAGGTCGATGACCGCCGATGGGAGGGCGACGATGCCGAAGACGTCCCGACGGCGGAGCAGCTCGCCCAGCTTCCTTCGATGCCGCTCTTTGCCGAGGTGCCCCGGCCCATTCTCGCCCGCCTTCTGAGGGAGTCGCGTTTGGTGGACCTAAACCCTGGTGACAACCTCATCCAGCGTGGCACCACCGCGGATGCGCTGTACATCCTCGTCGAAGGAAGCGTGCAGCTAATCCGTCCCGGCGACCAACACGCTTTGGTGTTGTCGGAAGGAGACGTGGTGGGCATCTCCTGCCTTCTCGATCAGGTCGCCTACCAAGGGGACGTGACTGCGCGGACCGAAGGCCGCGCATTGCGCATCAGCAAGCTGCTGCTCGACCGTCTCGTCGCCGAGCATCCCCCGTTGGGCGACGTCTTGCTGGAGATTCTCGGCCGTCGCCTGGTCGCAACCTTGGTGCGGACCTCGCCGATGTTCGTGGGCTTCCACAACCACGCGCGACGGGACTTGGCAGCGATGTTCGAGGTGAGGCGCGCCGACAAGGACACGATCATTCTCGAAGCTGGCAAGCGGGCGGACGGTCTCTACATTCCAATGATCGGGAAGCTGATCGCGATGGGACCTGGGGGCGAAGAGGTGGGTCGACTCAAGCTCGGCCGGGCGCTCGGTCAACACTCGATGCTCACGCGCGAGCCCTCGGCCATCACGGTCAAGGCGGTTTCGGACGTGCTGGTCTTGCGCCTTTCGGCGCGGCGCTTCGAAGAGCTGGTCGCGAAACACCCTGCCGTGGTGGCCCACCTCGAGGAGCTCGCCCGCAGCCCCAGCTCGCCCGCTTTCTCGTTGGTCCCCGAGCCGCAGCAGAAGAAAGGGGCGTAGTCGGGTCAGGCGAGGTGCGCTGCTTGACGAACCTTCTATACTGGGATTTCTGATGAGCTACCGCGCTTCATTTCGCTGCGTCGCCGGCTGCAAGGGCACCTACTCCCTCGACCAGGTAATTTACTCGTGTCCCGAGTGCGGGGAGCTCCTCGAGGTCCGGCATGACATCGAAGCCCTCAAGGACCGAAGCGGACCGGAGTGGATCGAGCTGTTCGACCAGCGCTGGATGACTCGGGAATGGCCCTACGGCAGCGGCGTCTGGGGAAAGAAGGAATGGGTTCAGCCCATGCTTCGTGACGAAAACGTCGTCTCGACGGCCGAAGGCGGTACGAACTTGTTTTGGGCGGAGCGCTACGGCAAGAGCCTCGGCCTCGACGACGTCTGGATCAAGAACTGCGGCAACAGCCACACCGGGTCATTCAAGGATTTGGGGATGACCGTGCTGGTCAGCACGGTGAAGCAGATGATCGAGAACGGGAAGCCGATTCGAGCGATTGCCTGCGCTTCGACCGGAGATACGTCGGCGGCGCTCGCCGCATATTGCGCGTGTGCGAGCATTCCTTCGGTCGTGTTGCTGCCAAAGGGCAAGGTCACCACCGCCCAGCTCGTCCAGCCGTTGGCCAATGGCGCGTTGGTGTGCGCGCTCGATACGGACTTCGACGGCTGCATGGCCATCGTCCAAAAGCTCGCCGCCGAGGAGGGAATCTACCTCGCCAACTCCATGAACTCGCTTCGGCTCGAAGGGCAAAAGACGGTCGCGATTGAAGTCGTGCAGCAGTTCGACTGGGAGGTCCCCGACTGGGTCATCATTCCAGGCGGCAACCTCGGTAATGTCGCCGCCCTTGGAGCTGGCTTCGACATGATGCTTCAGCTCGGTCTGATTTCGAAGCGCCCGCGGATCTGCCTGGCTCAGGCCGAGCGAGCCAACCCGTTGTACAGGGCGTACAAGGCGGGCTGGGACAAGTTCGAGCCGATCACCGCAGGCGATACCGAGGCAAGCGCGATCCGCATCGGAAACCCGGTGAGCGTGCGGCGGGCGATTCGAGCCATCGAAGCGTTCGACGGCGTGGTCGAGGAAGCCACCGAGTCGGAATTGGCAGAAGCATCCGCCGCCGCCGACCGCGCGGGTAGCTACACGTGTCCCCACACCGGTGTCGCGCTCGCCGCCCTCGAGAAGCTTCGCGCCCGAGGGACGATCGAGCCGGGACAGCGGGTGGTGGTGATCTCGACGGCCAACGGCCTCAAGTTCACGCAATTCAAGATTCGCTACCACGAAAACGAAATCCCTGGCGTCGAGAGCAAGCACCCCAACCGGCCCGTCCAGCTCCCGAGCGACTTCGAGGCGGTCAAGGCGTCCGTCTTCAAGGAGCTCGACGCCCGCGCTGCGCGCGCGACCTAGCAGCGCCAGTCATTCGTGGTCGAGGCACGACACCAGCGCTTCTCGATCAGCGCGGCGCAAGCTCACGAACCGCATTCGCACCTCGAACCGACGTTCGTCGATACGCTTGCTTCCGACGGTGCGGCCCTCGAAGTGCCGCTCCTCGTGCTCGAGCCGCGCGACGAAACGAATCGGAGAGCCGGGCGCGAACGCACGGGGGCTGTGGAGCGTAAGGACGCTACCGTCGACCGCCTGCGCTTCGGCTTCCTCGCCGGTCTCCAATCGTATCTGCATCATCCCTTCCGTCGCTCCATGGCGGCACGCGCTTCCTTGAGGTCCTCCTGACGTCGGATCGTCTCGCGCTCGTCACCCTTCTTCTTGCCGCGCCCGAGCCCGAGCTGGACCTTTGCCACGCCGTTCTTGAAATAGGCTTGAAGGGGGACTAGCGCGTACCCGCGGGTGGTGAGCCGGCCTCGAAGCCTTTCGATCTCTCGCTTGTGCACCAAGAGCTTGCGGCGCCGTTGGGGGTCGTGACCCGCATGCCCGGCTTGCTCGTATGGGGCGATGTGCATGCCGTAGAGAAAGAGCTCGTCGTCGTCGATTCGGCAATATGCGCCTTCGAGGTTCGCACGTCGCGCTCTCAAGCTCTTGACCTCCGTACCATACAAGACCATGCCGGCCTCGAGCCGCTCCTCGATGTCGTATCGCTGCGCCGCCTTGGGATTTCGGCACACCAGGAGCTCCATGCCCGGAACGCCTTTGTCAACGCGCTTCTTCGCCATCCTCGGCCGGCTCTAGCACGGGCTCTTCGGCTTTGCGAAGTTGCCCGAGCCACTCGAGCTCCGCGCGTAGGCGTCGAGTTGCGGCGGAATCGCCGCTCGCCGCAGCCTGCTCGAGAGCGCGCTCCCGTGCTTCGATCTCGCGATCCCAGTGTGCGTCCGCCTCGGGCGAGTCATCGAGGACCCATTGTCGACCCCGCGTGGTGACCGGGATTCGAACGCGCGCTTGCAGCGCCGGGGCATCGGGGACGGAAACCTCGAGCAGCACGCGCGGCCGCTCGGCGTCGATTTCGATGACGCATGGCGATTCTCCCCACGCCTCGCGGGGACGAAACACCTCCGAGACGAAGCCGTCGGCCGTCACCTGGGCCCAGGCCAGGCACGCTCGGTCTCGCTCGCGTATCGACACCAAGACGTCCTTCTGTCCGTCTCCGTCGAAGTCCGCCCGGTAACCGGGCGCGAGCCCGACCCACAGACGCTCGGGCCAGCGAACGTCGGGCACTTGGATCGACAGGGCAGGCCCTCGGGAGGTGACTACGCGCACCGTCGAATCAGCGCCATGAAATGCATCGAAGGTGACGTAGCGCGGCTCGTCGATGCGGCGCCCGATCTCGAAGCCGTGCGCACGCAAGTCTGCAATGATGGCGTCCGCTTCGTGACGAGGGTCGACCCCCACACGCAGGTAATCGAGGGGGTCCTGAACCGGCTCGGGCTTCGTGCATGCCACCAAGCACGCGCACGAGAGGAGGAGGAGGCGCACGCGCGTACTTTACGCGGCTCCGTCGAGAAAGCGAGCCGCCAGGACAAGTGTGTGGACCTCGCGGGCTCCGCCTGCTTTCGAGGCGCGAGAGGCAGCGTCTAGCGTGGCTCCGGTCGTGCGGACGTCGTCGATCAACAACACGCGACGCGCACCATGCAGACGAAACGGCGCGAACGCCCCCTCGACGTTGCGCTGCCGCTCGCGATGGGAGAGGTCGACTTGGCTCGGCGTGTCACGCACGCGGCGCAAGCCCCGCAGCCGAACGGGAACACCGAGCGCTTGCGCTACGGGCTTTGCTAGGAGCGCTGCCTGGTCGTAGCCCCGTGCCCGGCGGCGCCTCCAGTGAAGCGGTACCGGGACCACCGCGTCGACATCGCCCTCGAGCCGAAGGGCCGCCTCGCGCATGAGCGCCCCCAACGCGTTGGCGAGCTCGCTGCGTCCGTCGTACTTGAAGCGGTGGATGGCGTCTGCCACCGGGCCTCCGTATACGAACGCCGCGCCGCGCTCGGTCGACGGCTCGACCAGCGAAGCACACGTGCCGCAGAAACCTAGGCAATGGATCGGCTCCTCGCAGCCCGGGCATTGCAGCGGCGCGACTAGGGCGAGCAGGCCTTCCAAGAACGGATGCACGAGGCCGTATCGGGCGAAATCCGAACGCGTTGCGCCCTAGTGGTCGTACGGCTCGCCGCGAAGGATGGTGAAGGCGCGGTAGACTTGCTCGGCCAAGACCAGCCGGGCCAGGCGATGCGGAAACGTCATGGCGGACAGAGACAATCGCAGGTCGGCCGCGCTCGAAAGCTCTCCTGGCAGCCCGTAGGCGCCGCCTATCAGAAAGACCACCGTTTGGACCGACTCGTTCTCCGCGCGCCCCAACCAGGCTGCCAAGTCGCGACTGCTGTACGCGCGGCCGTCCACTTCGAGCGCCACGACCCGGGACCGTTCGGGAATCGCCCGCGAAAGGCGCGCTGCCACCTCGTCGGGTGCCGCATCCTTGATCTCGACTTCTTCGAGCTTCGTGTACCGTTCGATGCGCGCGTAGTAGTCGTTCAGCAGCGACCGCAGATCGCGGTCTTTCGCTTTTCCGACGGCGACGACTTTGATGCGCACGATCCGAGAGGGTCAGGGAAAGACGAAACCCTCGTCGCCCTCACCTCCCTCGAACTCCACGCGATCTGCATCGAGCCACAGGGCTTCGAGGTCGTAGTACCCGCGTGTGTCTTGATGAAAGATGTGCACGACGACATCGCCGAAATCGAGGAGCACCCAGTTGGCCTGCGGGAGCCCTTCTACCCCCGCGCATCGCGCGCCGTACTTGCTCTTGAGGTCTTCTTCGATGCCTCGTGCGATGGCGGCGACTTGGCGATCGCTACGACCACTCATCACGACGACGTAGTCGGTGTAGTCGACCTTGCCTCGCACGTCGATGATCTCGATTCTTCTTGCTTTCTTGTCGAGCGCTGCTTCGGCGATCCTCAGGGCCAGCTCTCGACTGGCTTGTGGATCGGGTTTCGAAAGGGAGCTCGGATTCGTTTTCAGTTGTGCACCCGGTGCTTGTTTCGGCAACTAGTTTCCTCCTTACTGCCGGACCTGGCCCTCACCCTGCCCGACCCATTTGAGCGTACACAGCTCTGCGAGACCCATTGGACCATATGCATGAAGCTTTGTTGTCGAAATTCCGATCTCCGCACCCAGCCCGAGGGCGAATCCGTCGTTGAAACGGGTGGACGCATTGACGAGAACGAGGCTTGCGTCGACTTCGCGCATCCAGCGATCTGCGTTCGCCCCGTCCTGCGTGACGATCGCTTCGGTGTGATTCGAGCCGTGCTGGGCCACGTGGGCGAGCGCGCCGTCGATTCCGTCGACGACCGCCACGTTGAGGATCAGGTCCAAATATTCGGTGTCCCAGTCTTCGGGCGTCGCGCGCTTGACCTCGCCCAGGATCTCCGCCGCCCGCTCGTCGGCGCGGATCTCCACGCCCTCTGCTTTCATCGCTGCGCCCACCTTCGGCAGAAACGTGGGCGCGATGTGCTCGTCGACGAGCAAGGTCTCCATGGCGTTGCAGACGCCTGGCCGCTGTACCTTGGCGTTCAGGGCGATCCGAAGAGCCATCTCCGGGTCGGCGCTGCGGTCTACGAAGACGTGGCAGACACCTTTGTAGTGCTGGATGACGGGAACTCTTGCGTGCTCGGCGACGAACCGAATCAATCCTTCTCCACCTCTGGGGATGACCATATCCACGATACCATCAAGGCTGATCATCACCAAAGTAGCTTGTCGATCCGTGGTAGGTAGAAGTGTGACAGCCTCGGCGGGCAAACCCTCCTCGCGCAGGGCGCGCTCGAAGATCTCCGCGATCGCCGAATTGCTGTGAAAAGCTTCTTTGCCCCCACGAAGCAGCACTGCGTTTCCGCTCTTCAGACAGAGCGACGCGGCATCCGCGGTGACGTTGGGCCGTGACTCGTAGATGATTCCAATCAGACCGAGCGGCGCCCGCATCTTCCCGATCCGCAGGCCATTGGCGAGCACCCGTTCCTCCACGACGCTGCCCACCGGATCGGGCAGGGAGGCCACCTGATCGACGCCATCGGCCACTGCGTCGAGGCGCTTGCGATCCAGCTTCAAGCGGTCGAGCATGGCTTTCGAGAGCCCCATCTCCTGCGCGGCCCCGAGGTCCTTTGCATTCGCTTCGAGCACGCGGTCCCCCGGCTCGCCTCGAAGCGCCTTCGCGGCGCGGCGCAACACGGCGTTCTTCCGCTCGGTGCTTGCAACTGCGAGCACGCGCGAGGCCTCTTTGGCTCGCTTGGCCAAGCCCGTCACCAATGCGGTCAAGTCTTCACTCATGGCCGGCTACGGTAGCACTTTTCGCCGCTGACGGGAGCCGTCCGGTTCAGCCGCCTTTTTTGGTCAGCACGATGTCGTCTCGATGAACGATTTCGTCACCAGCATGGCTGCCGATGCGCTCGACGATCTGTTGACTGTGCCCGCCTGCGAGCAACCTCACTTCGTCGGCGGCGTAGCGCGCAAGACCACGCGCGAGCTCCGTGCCGTCCTCGGCCACGATCGACACCGCGTCACCGACGCCGAAAGTACCCGCCACCGAAACGACGCCCGCAGGAAGCAAGCTCGAGTTGCGTTTCTCGAGCGCACGGCGCGCACCCGCATCGACCATGATTCGACCGCGCGGCTTGAGCGTATAGGCAATCCAATGCTTGCGGCTCGGCAAGGGTGAGCCATGCGGCAACAGCAAGGTTCCCACGTCGTCTCCTCGCATCAGCGCATCGAGGAAGTTCGCCGAGGCTGCCGGGCCGATCGCGACCGGCAGACCATGCAACGTGGCACGCCGCGCCGCTTCGACCTTCGACTGCATGCCGCCGAGCCCCATGTCGTCATCGGGCGGTCTGATGAAACGTTCGATGTCTTCGACTGCGCGCACCAAGGAGATTCGCTCGGCCTGGTCATCCAGGATGCCGCTCACATCGCTCAGCAAGACGAGCAAGTCCGCGCCGATCAACGTGCACACCATCGCAGCCAGCTGGTCGTTGTCGCCGAAGCGGAGCTCGTCGATCGAAACCGTGTCGTTTTCGTTGATGATCGGCACGACGCCGAGCCTGAGCAGCTCGTCGATCGCCTGACGCGCATTCAGATATCGCTCCCGATCGCTCATCACGTCATGGGTCAAGAGCACCTGCGCGATGTGAAGACCGCGCGCTTCGAACGCGTCTTCGTAGGCCCGCATCAGCAGCGACTGACCCGTGGCCGCCGCGGCCTGCAGCAGCGCGATCTTCTTCGGACGCTCCGCGAGACCCAGTCGCTCCCGTCCAACCGCTACCGCGCCGGACGAGACGAGCACGACTTTGCGCCCTGCCCGCACTTGCGTAGCGACCTGCTCGGCCACCTGGACGAAACGGCCTCCCTCGGCGCACAGGGCACGGCTGCCGATCTTCACCACGATTCGCTTGCAGTCCCGAAGCGCGGCTCTGGTCTCGTCAATGCTCATGGTCAGGCTCTGAATCGCATCCGCTAGGGAGGGCTGCAACCAGGGAATGACGACCGCACAAAAAGGGGACAGCCCCCCTTTCGCTGCTAGCATGGGGACGATGCTTGCTGCGGAGGTACCCCGCTGGTTCGTGTGGGTGGCGGCTTTTGCGTGGGGCGCGGCATGGGGAAGCTTCTTCAACGTTGCGATCTACCGTTGGCCGCGAGGCATGTCGGTCGTGTCGCCTCCGAGCCACTGCCCCGCATGCGGCGCCCCCGTGCGCGCGTGGACGAATATACCCATCCTGGGATGGCTCGCGCTTCGCGGGAAAGCCAGTTGTTGCGGGGCGCCGATCTCGGCGCGCTACCCCTTGGTAGAGCTCCTCGGTGCGGTCTTGTCGGTCGCGATTGCCGAGCAGTGGATCGTACGCGCCGAGCCCGACACGCTCCTGCTCGACGCAGCCATCGAAACGGTCCTCTATTTCATCTTCGCGGGCGGGTTGCTGATCGCGACCTTCGTCGACCTCGAGTGGATGGAGATCCCGGACGAGGTGAGCTTGCCCTGCGCGGCCCTCGGCCTTGCGAGCGCACCGTTTCGCGCCGAGCCCGGTATCTGGTCCGCGGCAGTCGGAGCCGGCGCAGCGTATTTGGCCGTGCAGGTGGTCTTCGTTTGGGGCTACGAGCGCCTCGCCGGCCGCCGAGGCATGGGCGAAGGCGACTCCAAGCTGCTCATGATGATCGGAGCATTCCTCGGTTGGGAGGGTGCCCTGTTCAGCGTGGTGGCCGGCTCCCTTCAAGGTCTCGTGTTCGCCATCTTTGCCCTCATCGTGGGACGCAGGCTCACGCCCGAGATCGAGGATCGAGTCATCGACGGCGAGGTGATCGAGGCGCCCGATGAGCCGGAACCGACCCGAGTCGGCCTCCTCAAGCTGCCATTCGGGCCGTTTCTCGCGCTCGGGGCGCTCGAGTACCTGCTCGCGGGCGACGCGATCCTGTCTTGGTACTTCGGCTTGCTTCAGCGATGAGTGATCAGCGCCGGAAACCGCCGCCGCCACCACCGCCGCCCTGACGCTCGCGCGCCAGATCGACTCGGATGGTGCGTCCGCCGAGCGTGGCGCCGTCCATCGACTCGCGCGCTGCAGCAGCCGCCTCCTCCGTGGTGAAGGTGACGAATCCGAAGCCCCGCGAACGGCCAGTCTCCCGATCGGTCACGACCTTTGCATCGGCAACCTCGCCGAAAGGCGCGAACGCCTCTCGAAGGTCTTCTGTGGTCGTGCCCCAGGCGAGCCCTCCGCAGAACAGTCTCTTACTCATGGTCAACTCTTTCACTGAGCAACCGACGCGGCGCCATGCCGAGGCGGTGCCTCAATCCTTCGCCGGTTTCCCGGCCGCCTGCGATTGTACGGCACGGTACCGATCCCACAAGCTCGGTGTCGATTCCTCGGCCAAGCGAGCCTTGTAGTCCTCGTCCTTCGACCGACCCTGAAGACCGGCGATCTGACCGATCAGCTGGTCGCGGGAACCGACCTCCTTGCTGACCGCTTCGAAGACCTGCTCGAGGTGGAGCAGCTTCTTGTTGGAAACGTGCTCGAGCCCCTTCTCCTCGCTCACGCGTTCGAGCCACAGGTCCTTTCCAGCCGCCTTTTTCACGGCCTCGACCAGCTTCTGTTTCGCTTTCTTCGGGTCATCCCCGAAGCGCTCTTTCACAATGGACAAAGGGGACTTGGTCATCGTCTGCACCACGCCCCAAACGCCGCGTTTCGTGCGTTGGGGAGCGGCGGAAGTAGCACGGAGGACACGCCGTGCAAGTCGGGCTACGGCCGAAACGCGACGCTCACTCGCCCGTTGACAGTTATTGACAGAGTTGTTATTAACACACTTGTGAATAATCGAGCTCTCCCCCAAACCCAGGCCGTCTCCGGTCTGCTCTTCTCGCTCTTCCTGCTGGTCCACCTGACCAATACGGCCATCGCGGTCATCGGCCCCCACCTCTACGACCGGTTCCAAGCAGCGGCCCGTGGCGTCTACCAATGGCTGCTGCTCGAAGTGGGTCTCCTCGCCGCCCTGGTCGTGCATGTCGTGACGGGCATCTTGCGGATGCGCGCCCGTCGCGGGGCCAGGACCAAGCCGCCGCTCCGCCTGCGGCTCCATCGCTACGCGGCCTACTATCTGGCTGTCTTCGTGTTCGGGCACATCGCGGCCACGCGGCTCCCCGCCGTGCTCGCGGATGCGCCGCCGTTCTTTGGTGGCGTGTCGTTTTCGCTGCACTTCCTGCCGTGGTTCTTCTACCCGTACTACGCGCTGCTCGGCATCGCGGGCCTCTATCATGCGTTCTACGGGATTCCGGTGGCTCTGGGGGTGCTCGGGGTGCGGGCGCCCCAGGTGATTCGGCGCGGCACGGGCTTCTGGGTTCCGGTGGGACTCGGGGCGGCGATCGTCGTGACCGCGCTCTTGGGCTTCGGTGGAGCGCTCTACGAGATCCACGATCCGTTCGACAATGACTTCGCCCGGGCCTACGAGGCGGCTGCTTCGTACTTTTCGGACGGCTCGAGGTAATCGTGGCAAGACCCAAGGACGCCGATCCGGAGCAAATGCGGGTCACGATCCTCGACGCCGCGGAGCAGGAGTTTGCCGAGCACGGGTTTCATGGCACCCGGATGGTCGCGATCGCCAAGCGCGCGGGCGTCACCCATGGTTTGCTCCACTACTACTTCGACTCGAAGGATCGACTGTACGAGCAGGTGGTAGGTCGCCTATTCGACCGCCATCTCGAGCTCTTCAAGCAGCTCGGCTGCGAGGAGCCAGGGCTCACCGCGCGCGAAGCGGTCCTGAGAAGCTTCGATCTATTCTGGGACCACCCCAATCAAGTGCGCATCATGCTCTGGGAAATGGCCTCGGCATCGGATCGGGTCGAGCGGTCGATGACCGCTTTTTACGACGAAATGGCCCGCGCGCTGACCGGCCTCGGAGCAAAACCGCCGGCGACCAGCAAGGCCGGGGGCGATCCTCGCGATGTATACGTGACGATACTCGGAGCGCTGGTGGTTTACTTTTTTCGCGATCCCATCATCAAACAGCTCTTTGGAGAGGACCGTTTTACCGAGGCGGATCGCGAGCGGCGACGCGCGCATTTGAGCGCCCTGCTCGACTCGTTGCTCTGAGACAAAGTCCGGTGGATTCGGTGGGGCGAGCACTGTAGATTCATCGCGTCCATGGCGGCCGAGTTCGTTCACCTTCACGTCCACAGCGAGTTCTCGATGCTGGACGGCGCCATCCGTATCCCCGAGCTCGTCGCGCACGCCGACGAGATGGGCATGCCGGCCGTCGCGCTCACCGACAACGGCAACATGTTCGGCGCGGTTCAGCTCGTGCACGCTTGCAAGGGGACCGGGGTGAAGCCGATCCTCGGCTGCGAGGTGAACTTCACGGCCGGCGACCGGCGGGATCCACAAAACCGCGAGCTCAGCCATCTGCTGTTGCTCGCCAGCTCGCAAGAGGGCTACCACAACCTGGTCCATCTGGTGAGCTCGGGCTGGGTGGACGGCATGGCGGCCTACGATCAGCCGCGCATCGACTTCGAGGTTCTCCAAAAGCACAGCAAGGGCGTGGTCGGGTTGAGCGCGTGCATGGGTGGGTACGTCGCGCAGGAGATCCTCAACAAGGGGCCGGCGGTCGGACGGGAAGCCCTCGCCAAGTTGCGCGACTCGTTCGAGCCTGGTCACTTCTTCGTCGAGCTCCAGGACCACGGCTTTCCGGAAAACCGTCCTCTCAACCAGGTGCTCGGCAAGCTCGCCGAGGAGCTCGAGCTGCCCCTGGTCGGCACCAACGACTGCCACTACCTGGAGCGCCGCTCCGCGCACGCCCAGCTCGTATTGCAGTGCATCGGCGCGGGACGAAGCGTGCGCGAGATGGAGGCCATGCACCACCACTCCTCGGAGCTCTACCTCAAGACGCCCGAGCAGATGGCGAGCTTGTTCGCGCACGTCCCGGAAGCCGCGAAGAACACGCTATTGGTGGCTGAAATGTGCGCCGGCCGGGCGACGCCGCTCGCCGAACCGAATCTGCCCCGGTTCGCGGTTCCAGGCGGCGCGAGCGAGGAAGACTACTTGCGGGCTCTGGCGGTGGCGGGGCTTGGTCGCCGCATGGTCGAGATGCGCGGCCGCGGCGAGACCTTCGACGAGAAGCGCTACCACAGCCGGCTCGAGCTCGAGCTCGACGTGATCTTGAAGATGGGCTTCGCCGGATACTTCCTGATCGTGCAGGACTTCATCAACTGGGCGAAGGACAATGGGGTGCCGGTAGGTCCCGGGCGCGGATCGGGGGCGGGCTCGCTCGTCGCGTGGGCGTTGCGCATCACCGACCTCAACCCAATCGTCCACGGGCTTCTGTTCGAACGCTTCCTCAACCCGGAGCGCGTTTCCATGCCGGACTTCGACATCGACTTCTGCATGGATCAGCGCGACCGCGTCATTCAATACGTACGCGAGAAGTACGGCCATCAGAGCGTCGGACAAATCGCAACCTTTCATCAGCTCAAGAGCCGAAGCGTGGTGCGCGACGTCGGGCGCGTCATGGGCATGACGCCCGGCGAGGCCGGTCTCATCGCGACGATGATCCCCGAGCCGGTGCAAGGCAAGAGCGTGCCGATCAGCGACGCGCTGAAGCAGGAGCCGCGCCTCAAGACCGCATACGAGCAAGACCCCAAGGCACGAGAGCTGCTCGACACGGCGCAAGCGCTCGAGAACCTCACGCGCCATGCGGGCATGCATGCGGCGGGGGTGGTGATCAGCGAGGGGCCGATCTGGGATCACGTGCCGGTCTTTTGTCCCGAAAAAGACGTGTACGTCACGCAGTACCACAAAGACGACGTCGAAGCGGCAGGCCTGGTGAAGTTCGACTTCCTCGGGCTCCGCACGTTGACGGTGATCGACATCGCCACGAAACTCATCGACCGCCGTCCGGATCGCCTCGATAACCCGCTTCGAATCGATGCGATTCCCACGGACGACCCCGCCACGTATGCTTTGCTGCAGTCGGGCGAGACGACGAACGTGTTTCAGCTCGAATCGAGCGGCATGCAGAGCTTGTTCAAGCAGCTCCGGCCCGACCGCTTCGACGACATCGTGGCCGCCGTGGCGCTCTACCGGCCGGGGCCGATGGGCGCGCAGATGGACAAAGACTTCGTGCACCGCAAGCACGGACGGCAACGAGTGGAGTATCCGCATGCATCGCTCGAGAGCATCCTGCAAGAAACGCGCGGCGTGATCGTCTACCAGGAGCAGGTCATGCAGATCGCGCAGGAGATGGCCGGCTACTCGCTCGGTGGCGCAGATCTTCTGCGGCGCGCGATGGGCAAGAAGAAGGCCTCGGAGATGGAGAAGCAAAAGGCCGTCTTCATCGAAGGCGCAGTCGCGCGAGGACACACGCGCGAAAAAGCCGAAGAGGTATTCGACTTGATGGCCTATTTCGCGGGCTACGGGTTCAACAAGAGCCATTCGGCGGCGTATGCGCTGATCACCTACCAGACGGCCTATCTGAAGACCCACTACCCGGTCGAGTTCACCTGCGCGACGCTCACCGCGGACAAGGAGAAGATCGACAAAGTCGTTCGCACGGTCGCCGAAGCGCGGTCGATGGGCATCACCGTGTTGCCGCCGGACGTCAACGAGTCCCAGATCGACTTCAGCGTCGTCTACAATCCGGACGACGCGCAGGACGTGGCCCGCCTCCGGCACAAACCGGTTTGCTACAACGGGCAGGTGCACGATCCGATGGGGCCGAAGGTTCGATTTGGGCTCGGGGCGATCAAAGGCGTGGGCACCGCCGCCGTCGAGGCGATCTTGGAGGCGCGCAAAGGCGAGCCCCACCCCGACGGCCACACGACCGAGCGGCCGTTCGTCGACTTGTTCGATTTCTGCGCTCGGGTCGACCTTCGCCGCGTCAACAAGTCGGTCATCGAGGCTTTGGTACAGTGCGGGGCCTTCGACACGGTGCACGACGCCATCGGGGTGCATCGCGCGCAGGCATTCGTGGCGATCGAGCAAGCCATCGAGAGGGGAAAGCGCATTCAAAGCGAGCGTTCGAGCGGGCAGGAGAGCCTATTTGGATTGATGGGGCACGAAGAAGAGACGCAGACCTATCAACACCCGGGCGGCAGCTTTCCGGTGCTCGACCCTTGGGATTCGCGCGATCAGCTCTCGCGCGAAAAGGCCACCCTCGGCTTCTACGTGTCGGGCCATCCGCTCGATCGCTACCGAAGCGAGCTCTTGCGGTTTTGCAATGCGACCACCGAGAGCATCGCCCAGCTCGACAATCACCGGCAAGTCACCGTGGGCGGTACCGTGGAGGGCTATCGGGAGCGACGCACCAAGATGGGGCACACGATGGCGTTCTTTCACATCGAGGACGCCTACGGCCGCGTCGAGGTGATAGTCCGGCCCAAACCGCTCGAAAATGCCGGGCTGCGCGAAGCGCTTCAAGCGGGGCAGCCGATTCTGCTCACCGGCCGTGTGAAGCACGAGCAAGACCGCGAGGCCGAGAGCGCGCAGACCCAACACAAGATTCTGCTCGAGGAGGCCACGCTCCTGAGCGAGGCGCTGCACGAGCGCACGACCTCCATCACGGTTCGGCTCACCGTCGAAGCCATCGATCGCGCCAAGCTGGACTCGCTGCGGGCGATGCTCGAGCAGTTCCCGGGACCCTGCCCCGTCTCGCTCGAGCTCGACCATCCGGGAAGCTGGCGGGTGAACATCGCCGAAACCGGCCTCTTCGTAGACCCGAGCGACGCGCTGCTCACGAGCCTCGAACGGCTTTTCGGCGCGAAGGTCTGCGAGCTGCACTGAGAGGCCGCTGGGTGTGTGCTTCGGAACCGAGGACCGAGGCTGAGCTCTTGGCGCGAGCTTGGGCGTTGGCTGGGCTCACGCTCGGCGAGCTCGGAGCAAGAGTCAGTGTCGAAGTGCCGTTCGAGCCGGTTCGAGGCAAAGGCGTGGCGGGGCAGATCCTCGAAAAGGCGCTTGGCGCCACGGCCGCGTCGCGCGCCGAGCCGGATTTCGTATCACTCGGCATCGAGCTCAAGACCATTCCCCTAGACCCGAGTGGTAAGCCGCGGGAGTCGACCTTCGTGTGCTCCATTTCCCTGTCGTCCATGGCGGACACCGATTGGGAGCAAAGCACGGTGTTTCGGAAGCTCGCCAAGGTGTTGTTCGTCCCGATCGAGGCGGCATCCGACAAGCCGCTACCCCACCGTCGTGTGGGGCGCCCTGCCCTGTGGACGCCCAGCCATGAAGAGCAACGGATGCTGCGCGCCGACTGGGAGCGCCTATCGGAGATGATCGCACGGGGCGATGTGGAGCACATCACGGGGCACCTCGGCCGGGTTCTTCAGGTGCGGCCCAAGGCGGCAAGCGGGCGGAGCCGCCGTCGCGCCCCCGATGACGAGGGCGCCGTGCAATGGACCGTGCCGCGAGGTTTCTACTTGCGGCCGGGGTTTACCGCGGCAGTGTTGACGAGACTGCGTCAGCAAGAGTGACAGGGTCCTTTCATGGCTCAACTCAAAGCGAACGGTTTGGACATCGAGTACGACACGTTCGGTGATCCGCGTGGCGATCCCATGCTCCTGATCATGGGGCTCGGTACGCAGATGGTCGCGTGGCCCCCGGCCTTCTGCGATGCGCTCGCCGAGGCAGGGCACTTCGTCGTGCGATTCGACAATCGAGACGTCGGTCTTTCGACGAAGCTCGACGGGGTCAAAGCACCGGGGGCGCTTCGGTTTCTATTGCACCGGATGTTCGGCTTGCCACTTCGCGCGCCTTACACCCTCGAAGACATGGCAGCGGACGCCGTCGGCGTATTGGATGCGCTCGACATCGGAGCAGCGCACGTGGTCGGCGCTTCGATGGGCGGGATGATCGCGCAGATCATGGCGGCTTCGCATCCCGTTCGCGTGAAGACCCTCACCTCGATCATGGCTTCGAGCGGGGATCCCGATTTGCCCGGAGCCCGACCCGAAATCAGGAAACATCTTTTTTCGGCCCGCCCGAAATCGAACGGCAGGGAAGACCTGATCGCCTACGTGCTGGAGTCGTTCCGGCTGTTGATGAGTCCCGAATATCCGCGCACGGACGAGGAGCTGAGGCCGCTCATCGACGAGAGCTTGGAGCGGAGCCACTACCCGGAGGGCTTCAAACGTCAGTTGGCTGCGATCGTGGCCGATGGCAGCCGGGCCGAGCGCCTGTCAGCCGTCGAAGCGCCCACGCTCGTCATCCATGGAAAGGAGGATCCGCTCATTCCCGTGGATGGCGGTTTTCGCACCGCGCTCCACATCCGCGGTGCAAGGCTCGAGCTCATCGACGGCATGGGCCACGATCTTCCGCCATCATTGCTCGCGCCGATCGCGTCCATGATCACCCGCCATGCCGCGAAGCCGTTTGGCCCACCGGAGCCTCTCACCGGGACCTAGGCTTGACCCCGGAGATCGGCATGTTAAACAGCTCCGGGCCGCACGTTGGGCTGTTAGCTCAGTTGGTAGAGCAGTGGACTTTTAATCCAACGGTCCAGGGTTCGAATCCCTGACGGCCCACCGAGGAGGCCAAAGCCTCCTCTGACACGACATATCGTCCCCATCGTCTAGTGGCCAAGGACCCTGGCCTTTCACGCCAGTAACGCGGGTTCAAATCCCGCTGGGGACGCCACGTAAAACAAGAAAGGGGAGGACGTTTGTCCTCCCCTTTCTTGTCACGTGGCTTCGCCCCTGGCGATGCCACGGGCCGGGGCGCGAAGCGAACCGGTTTACGTGAGCCAAGGTGCAAGGTTGAAACGACGCATTTGTGACAGGGGCCGCTTTCGGTCATCAGGAGCTTACGCCTGACGTAGCGGATGCCGTACGCGTCGTTCGAGCTTGACGAGGCTCCTCGTGTCCGCCTAGACGGTGCGCGCCTCGAAGGTGATATCGTTGAGGGGGCGTGGTCAACATACCCGAGCTCATGGCGGGTCTGGTCCTAGATGGCATGGGGGCCTGGATCCTCAAACGCAAGCGGTGGCGGCGCGACAAGGAAGCGCGCGCGCGAGCATGGGAATGTGCCGTCCGGACCCGGCTGGCCGAGTTGCGCAGAGGCCGCTTTCTTCGCGCCACCGACGCAGCGGCAGCTGGCGTTGCCATCGAGGAAGGGGAAGCGGTATACGGCATCTTCGTCTGCGAGCGCTGCGTACCGAAGACGGTGACGAGGAACGTCCTCCGTTGTGGGGCGGGAGACCTCGATGTGCACCGTGTGACCGACGTCATCGTCGAAAACAAAGGCCTCGGCCTGTTGGTGGTCACAGACCGCCGAGCCCTGTTCCACCAGCCACGCAAAGGCACCATGTGGAGCAAGGAATGGGGCAGCGTGAGCCACTGGAACGTCGTAGAAGACCAGATCGAAATCGAGCCCGCCGAAGGCGACACGCAGCTCTTCGATATCTCGATGTCGAGATGCCTCGGAGCGGGGTTCGTCGACGGCGACATACGGTGCGTCAGGTTCATGCTTCAGAAGGCGGCGGAAAGCGCGCGCTGAAACGCTCTGCCAACGCCGCAATCGTCAACGCCGGGTTCACACCCACGTTGGCGGGGATTGCGGAGGCGTCGGTGACGAAGAGCCCAGGGTGGCCGAATACCTCGTGGTCGACATCGATCACACCATCGTCCGGCCCCGATCCGATGATGCATCCGCCGAGGATGTGTGCCGTCACCGAGGTATTTCCGAGGCTCTCGAGCAGGTTGTTGTGCGCCGTCCCGCCGATGTGCGCGGCGAGCTTTCGGGCTGCGGCGTTGGCTTCGGGGATGTACGCGGGAACCTCTTGACCCGGCGCCACGTCGGACGCCAAACGGCGCTTGAATGGCCAAAGGCGGCTTCGCTCGAAGCGAAACCGGATTTGGTTGTCGAGGCTCTGCATCACGGTGAGCACGACGACACGCTTGTGCCAGTTTCTCGCAAACCAACAGCGCAGCGAGCGAAACGGATGTGCGATCGTCTCCAAGAGCACGCGCAGGGCGCGCCAGAGTGGCGCGGCGCCATCGACCAACGGGCCCTGGTACCAGCGCATGAAGCGGTACCCGGGGGGAAAGCGGTTTTGGGTGATGTGCGTGTGGTCGCCGAGGTAGAAGTGCGATGAGATGGCGGCTCCGTGTGTCAGGTCTTCGTGGAGGTCGGGCGAAAGCGCCGCAACGATGGCTTCGCTGTTCGTCCGCACGGACTCGCCCAGCCGCCTCGAGAGGTTCGGCAGCGCTCCGAGCTCGTCGCGGCATCGAAACAGGAGCCGGAGCGTTTCGACGACGCCTGCCGCGACGATGACTCGCCTCGCGGTGAGCGAGGTGTGCCCTCCGCGTAACGCAAATGGATCGACGGCTCGCACCTCGTAGCCTCCACCCCGGAGGGGGTGGATCGACGTCACCTTGCGCTCGGTCAAGATCTCGGCGCCTAGGGACTCGGCCAGGTAGAGGTAGTTCTTGTCGAGGCTGTTCTTCGCGCCGTTCGCGCAACCCGTGAGACAGGCGCCGCAACGGGTGCACGCGGTGCGACCGGGACCCGCGCCTCCCAAGAAAAGGTCGGCGCGCGTCTCGCCCGGCTCTCCAAAGAAGATTCCCTGCGGGACTGGACCGAAGGTGTCTCCGGCGCCCATCGCGTCGGCCGTCGCCTGGAGCCAATCGTCCATCTTGCCGTGGTCGGGATTGGTGACGACCCCGAGCATCGTCGACGCGGTGTCGTACCCGGCCGCCAGCTCGTCCTTCCAATCCACGCCCAGGTGGGCCCATGCAGGGTCGCGAAAGAACCCATCGCCAGGTCGCAAGAGGACCGCCGCGTACACCAGGCTTCCCCCACCGACTCCAACGCCGCCGACGATTCCCACGTGCCTGAACGTATGCTGGACGAAAAAGCCCCGGAATCCGATCCGCGGAAGCCAGACCAGGTCGCGGAGGCGCTGATCTGCGGCGCGCATGTCGGCAGGCGTGACTCGCCGGCCCTGCTCCACCACCGCAACTCGGTACCCCTTCTCGGTCAGCCGAAGCGCGGGCACGCTGCCGCCGAACCCGCTGCCGATAATGATGACGTCGTAGTCCACGTGCTCCTGCTCCTGCTTGGCCGTCGCTTGCTCGAACACCTTCGGATCGAGGACATGGCGTGCTCAATCGCTTTCGTCGAACTCTCCGGGATCGACATCGGCCATTTCCGTGGGTGGGATTCCTCGATAGCGACTGCCCGGAGCGACCAGGTTCTCGACGAAGCCAATTCCTTCACGCTCTCCCCAGTGAAAGCGGCTGTGCTGCTCGTACCACATCGCTAGCTCTTGCGCTTGATTCATCGCTTCCTCGTCAGTCTCGTCCCAGTCCTCGGGTAGCGGAGCGAGGACGACGCTTCCGATTTCTTCGACGTCGATCACGTGCTGAGCTCCATCGACTGTCTCGAAGCGAAGGCGTCGGCGTTTGGCGCGCTTGTTGAACGGGGGATGCAGCTCGAGAATATCGTGCTCGAAGCGCTGAACCGGCATCACCTCACCGTCCGGCGTGGTGATCGCCCCGTCGACGTACAAGGGCGCTCCGTCTTGATCCTCTTGGAGCCAGAGATTGACGCAGGCATCGTCGAACTGCGCGTTGAGCCAAGTGTAAAACGGCAGGGCCGTCCAACGGCGGATGCCCCAGCTCCGATTCTTGTGCCCGATGAGGTCGGCGAACTTCGCGTCCCCTATCCGCACGGTGCCTTCGAACGTCGAGCTTGTCGTGTAGTGCTGCATGTCGATGATCGGTTCGGGATCACCCGAAAGGAAGACATGTTTGAAGTGATAGCTGGGGCAGCGGGGCCGCCAAACGAGATCGGCTAGCAGGTCGACATCCGAGTCCTCGAAGTGAAGGTTCCATTGCTCGTTCGGACGGATGATCTCGAACCGGTTGTCGCCCACCTGAATGATGCTTCCTGTCGAAGCCTCCAGCTTCTGCACCCAAATGCTGCGGATATGCCGGGTCCCCATGCGTCCAAACACCGCCGACCGAAGAAGGTTGCGGTTCGGAAACACCTCGAGCGTCGAAAAGATCGAAAGCACTCCTCGGCGGTCCGTGATGAAAAAATAGGTGGCGTCATCGAAGTCAGGATGAGACGTCGCCGGCTGCCTCAGCACTTTTGCTTCTTGATGAATGGGATAGTCATCCAAGGGCCCGAGGAGATTCATCATGATCACATCACTTCCTGTTGCTTGCGCGATGATACAGGGGCTTCTTCCCGGACATCATGTATCTTCCTGCGGTGCAACCGCAGATTCGAGCGCCGTGGTCAGAAGCCCGGCCACGCCCTGACAACGACGCGTTTGTCAGGGGTGGTTCCGAACCTCTAAGATGAGGGAATGAAGCGCGCGGGGGGTCGTTGGGGGGCGGTAGGGTTGTGCCTTGCCGTGGCTTGGCTAGTCGGTTGCGGAGATCCGTCCGGTTCGGCTCGGAACGGCGGCACCGGGGGCGATGGTGGCGCCGGGGGCAATGGCGGCACCGCCGGCTCGGGCGGGATCGCTGGAAGCGGCGGTACGGGCTTCGGCGGCACCGGTGGTAGCGGAGGCCAAGGCGGCGGCTTCTTCGAGGGCTGCGGCGATGGCACCCGTGAAGCTATCGAGGCCTGTGATGATGGAAACGCGGTGGGGGCCGACGGGTGCTCTGCCGACTGCATGACGATCGAAGAAGGCTATCGGTGTCCGACGGTTGGCGTGCTGTGCGTTCCGATCGTCTGCGGTGATTCTCGGATCGACCCGCCGGAGACTTGTGATGACGGCAACGTGAGCGGAGACGACGGCTGCAGCTCGAGCTGCCAGCGGCAGGACGGATGGAGCTGCCCTCTGCCTGGCGTGGCCTGCATGGCCACCCAGTGCGGCGACGGAATCATCGCCGGCTTCGAGCAGTGCGACGATGGCAACGCAAGCACACCCGGGTGCTCGGAAGAATGCCAGCTCGAGGACGGCTTCAAGTGCGACACCCCAGGCGAGGCGTGCGAGGCAACCTCGTGCGGTGACGGCATACGCGAAGGAACCGAACAGTGCGACGACGGGAATCTGACCCCCTTCGACGGCTGCGGTGTGGATTGCAAGAACGAGCCCAACTGCAGCGGCGGCGTTTGCCAGGCGGTTTGTGGGGACGCGGTGATCCTTCCGGGCACGAACGAAGCCTGCGATGACGGAAACATCAAGGACGGGGATGGCTGCTCGAGCACCTGCCAAGTCGAGGACGGCTTCGAATGCGTGCTCTCGCCGGTGGAGCTCCCGGGCGAGCTCACCATCCCGGTCATCTACCGTGATTTCCGGAGCTACAGCGGCTCGCTGCCGGGACCCTATCATCCCGACTTCAACAACCCAAACGACTCGAACAGCAACATCGCGTTCGACATCACCGAAGACTCCCTCGACGTGGACGGAAAGCCCGTGCTCTCCGGCGAGAACCTCTACGTGCCGGGCTCGAATGAAGGCCCGCCGCACACCGCCGAGTCGTTTGCACAATGGTATCGGACGAGCCCTACGCTCGATCCGGCCGGGAACCTGGAAATCGTGGGCGAGCTCACGCTCGGATCGGTGGGCGAAAACAGGTATCAGTTCTCGAGCAATGCCTTCTTTCCGCTGGATGATCCCGCGCTTTCTCCGTTCACGTGGCCGAGTGAGCCCACGTACGGCGAGACTCGGTTCGTCCCGAACGTGGGAGGCGCGTCGCGCAACTTCGGCTTCGCCACCGAGGTGCGCTACTTCTTCGTCTATCGAGGCGACGAAGTGCTCACCTTCAGCGGCGACGACGACCTGTGGGTCTTCGTCGACGGCTTTTTGTGCTTGGACGTGGGCGGGCTTCATCCGAGCCAGACCGACGTGATGAGCTTCTCCAATCCCAACGCCGCCAACAGCAGCAAGCAGGATGGCATCGTGGCCGCGTGCAAGGACCGGCTCACCGAGGACAAGGTCTACGAACTGGCGATCTTCCACGCAGAGCGCCACACCAGCGCATCGAACTTCCAACTCACGCTCGACGGCTTCGTCACCGAACGCTCCACCTGTGACTACGAGTGCGGCGACGGCATCGTGACACGCTTCGAGTTTTGCGACGAAGGCACCGACCAGAACACCGGTGAGTACGGGCACTGCATGCCCGACTGCTCGGCGCTCGGACCGCACTGCGGCGATGGTACCGTCGATGAAGGCTTCGAGGAGTGCGACGACGGCGACAATCTCGGCGGCCAGAATGGCTGCAACCCGGATTGCACGCTCGGTCCGAGCTGTGGCGACGGGATACGGCAGCCCGAGCTGGGCGAAGACTGCGATGCCGGCCCCGACAATGGAGCGCCCGGCTCTGGGTGCAGCGCGACCTGCGAGGTCGTCGTTCAATAGAGCGCTCTACATCGCGCTGCCCGCGCCATCCACCGCCTCCCTGGCGCGGAGGCTACCCCTGCCGTAAGACAGGGCCATGACGAACGACCCCCGGCCTCGCGACCGTTCTCGCGAATTCGACATCGTTCTGTGGGGTGCGACCGGCTTCACCGGACGCCTCGTTGCAGAGTACCTGGCGCGCAACTACCTCCGCGGCGATACGGGGCTACGGCTGGCTCTAGCCGGACGCAACAAGGAGAAGCTGGAAGGGGTCGCCAAGGAGATCGGGGCGCCGCCGCTTCCCATTCTCATTGGCGACAGCTTCGATCCCGAATCGCTCGACGCGATCGCTTCCCGCGCCGAGGTGGTGATCAGCACGGTGGGCCCCTACGCGAAATACGGCGCGGAGCTCGTGGCCGCGTGCGCGCGGAACGGAACCGACTACTGCGACCTCACCGGCGAGACGCAGTTCGTGCGAAGGATGATCGACGCGCACCACGAAGAGGCAAGAAAGACCGGCGCGCGGATCGTTCACTGTTGCGGCTACGACTCGATTCCGTCCGACCTCGGCACGCTGATGGTGCAGGAAGCCTTCAAGCAGCGGTACGGACAGTATGCGACCGAGGTCAAGATGGCGGCCGGCGAGATGAGCGGCTCGTTCAGCGGCGGGACCTTTTCCAGCATGATGAACATCCTGGACGAGCTCAAAGAAGACCCCGGCCTGCGAAGGGTGCTCGGCGACCCCTATGCGCTCAACCCCGAGGAGATGCGGGGTCCGGACAAAGGCGATCAAACCGGGGTGCGCTTCGACAAAGACCTCGGCATGTGGACCGCGCCCTTCATCATGGCGGCGATCAACACGCGCATCGTGCGGCGAAGCCACGCCCTTCTGGGGCGGCCTTGGGGAAAGGACTTTCGCTACTCGGAGGTGCTGAGCACGGGCAAGGGCGCGAAAGGATTGTCGAGAGCGGTCACCTTCACCGCAGGCATGGTTGCGTTCATGGGCGCCTTGGCGTTTCCGTTCACCAGGCCGTTGGTGGAGAAGCGCCTTCCCTCCCCCGGCGAGGGGCCGAGCAAAGAGGCTCGTGCCAAAGGCTATTTCAAGACGCGCCTCGTCGCGCTAGGGAGCGGCCACGCCGTGCGCGGGCTCGTCGCAGACCAACGCGACCCGGGCTACGGCTCGACGGCCGTCATGCTCTCCGAGTCGGCGCTTTGCCTCGCCTTGCAGGGCGCCGAGCTCAAGACCGAAGGCGGTATCCTGACGCCGGCTTCTGCGATGGGCATGCCGCTCATCGAGCGCCTGCGCGCCGCGGGCATGACCTTCGAGGTCCAAGGCTAGGGGAGAAGCTCTCTCATGACGAAACCTTCGTTCGATGTTGCCGTCGTCGGCGCAGGCCCCGCCGGGGCGACTTGTGCCTGGTACCTCGCCAAACGTGGCATACGGGTGGCGCTCCTCGACAAGGCTAGATTCCCGCGTGACAAGTTTTGCGGGGATGCGGTGATTCCGCGCGCACAACGTCACTTGCGGCGGATGGGGGTTCTCGATCAGCTGATCGACGCGGGGGAGTGCCTGTTCACCACCTCCGGCGGCTTCGTGAGCCCCTCGGGCATCGAATGCCTGAGCGACTCGGAGCAAAACCCGAGCGGCACGCCGATGTCGGTCAAGCGAATCATCCTCGACGAGCGGATCGTCCGAGCCGCCCAGTCGGCAGGCGCCGAGCTCTTGGAGGAGATGCGGATCGACAAGGTCACGTTCGACGATCGAGCCGGCACTTGGACGGCGCATTCGGGAAACAAGCGGATCGAGGCGCGCACGCTGGTGTTGGCCGACGGCGCGCAGTCCAAGCTCGCCCGCTCCCTCGGCATCGTCGAAGGCGGCCCGGAAGCGATTTGCAGCCGCGCCTTCATCGAAGGGGGTACGCACCACTTCGAGACCGATGGCATCTGCTACATGGAGCGCGAGCTGCTTCCCGGATACGCGGCGATCTTTCGTCACCCAAATGACGAGCTGAATTTCTGCACGTACATCATTCCGGGTGGCAAGGCGGTGCCGTCCGACCTGAAGGCTCTTCACCACAGGCTACTCGAACACAATCCGATCATCCGGCGCCATCTGGGTTCGGGCTACGAGATCGAGCCCATGAGGGGCGCCTGGCTGCGGCTCGGTGGCATCCCAAGGAGCTACGCGGACAATCTTCTCGTCATCGGGGATGCTGCGGGACACATCGACCCGCTGACCGGCGAAGGAATTCAGTTCGCGATGGAAGGCGCCGAGAAGGCTGCGGACACGTTGGCGGAAGCCTTTCGAGCCGGCCGCTTCGATGCGGACTTCCTTTCCGTCTATCAGGACAAGTGGCACGGAGAGTTCGGTCACAAGTTTGGGTTCGCCAAAACGGCCTCTCGCCTGATGGCGCGCTACCCGGAGCTCGTCGACACGATGGCCAAGGTCGCCAATGAGCGCGGCGATGATTTCTTTTTCGCCTGGGCCGACATCATGATGGGCGAAGCGCCCTGGAGCGACTTCCTCAAGCCCAAGCTCGCCGTTCCCATGGCCGCAGCGGCGGCTCGTGAGCTCCTGACTCAGCGATGGTCACGGGCACGAAGCAGGTTGCGCTCAGGCCAGAAAACGCCGTATGACTCGCGCATATGACCACGACTCGAAAGATCGGCATCGCGATCGCAGCAATCGTCGCCCTGTTCATCGGAGGGACGCTTTACTACTTCATGCCGCGGGCGGTCATGGTCCACGTCACGGGGACCGATGTGAAGCGGATGGACCAGACGGACGCGACCGGACAAGAGAAGACCCGCGACGTGCGCTTCCTCTACGCCACGGAGGTGGAAAGCAACGAAGCGCGGGTCTTTCGCAACGAAGACAACGGTTGGTACTTCAAGTTCAACTCGGGTGACATCGCGGCCGAAGCCGCCAAGCTGGCCAAGAACGACGTCCAAGAGACGGCGCTGATCAGGTACTACGGCCTTCGCATCCCGGTCTTCGACTCCTACCCGAACGTCTTGGCTTTGAAGGAGGTGGAGCCGGACTACGTGTACGTGCCTTGGGTGAACATGATCATCCTGGTGCTCTTGCTGATCGCGTTCCTGTGGGCCGGGGTGAAGGTTCGCCGCATATTCCGGAGGGCAAAGGACAAAGTGACCGGAAGGTCCGCGGCGTCATAGGCGCCCTCTGGCTCACGCGCTGACGAGCGGCTTCGGCGCGAGGCGATCCATTTTTTTCAGCGCGCTATGGGCGGCGTAGTAACCGCACATGCCGTGCACACCACCGCCGGGAGGCGTCGACGCCGAGCAGATGAGCACGCGAGGATTGGGCGTGGTGTACGGGTCGAGGCGCGCAACCGGTCGGGTGAAGAGCTGAAACACATCGGCCATCCCGCCGGTGATCGCGCCTCCCACGTAGTTCGGGTTGTAGCGTTGAAAGTCCTGAGCGTTCATCACGTGACGCGACAAGATCCGGTCCTTGAACCCAGGCGCGAATCGCTCGACCTGGCTCTCGATCGCATCGGTCATGTCGGCCGTCGAGCCGGCCGGCACGTGACAATACGCGTACCCGGTGTGCTTGCCCGCCGGCGCCCGGCTCGGATCGAGCTGGCTCTGCTGGCATAGCAAGACGTAGGGTCGCTCCGGATGCTTCCCTCGAGCAACCGCCGCTTCACCCGCCGCAATCTCTTCGAGCGTGCCGCCCAAATGCACCGTGGACGCTTCGAGGCAATTCGAATCGCGCCAAGGGATGGCCCCATCGAGCGCCCAGTCGAGCTTGAACGCCCCCGGACCATAGCGATAGCGGCCGAGGCGCCGGACGTAGCCACGCGGCAACACCGGACCGGCGATGGATGCGAGCTGGTCGGGGCTGGTGTCGAAGAGGTACACGCGCGCGGCGGGCAAGTCGCGTAGCGATGCCACGCGGACGCCTGTGTGGATCTCGCCCCCGAGCTTCTTCAGCAGGCTCCCGAGCGCACGCGGAATGGCTTCCGAGCCCCCGGCTGCCACCGGCCACGGCTCCGCATGGCCGGCGATGGAGAAGATCAGCCCGAGGGCCGCAGTGAACAGCCGGTGAAAGGGCAAAATGCTGTGGCCCGCGCAACCTGCAAAGAGGGCCCTTGCCCGCGTTTGTTGAAAGCGCCATTTGGCATATGCGGTCGCGGGCCACATCGCCCTCAACCCGAAGCGAAGGAACATCGCCGGGTGCTTCGGCATGCCGAGCGGCGCAAGCACGTCCTGAAAGAAGCCGTGCGGATCGTCGATAAACGGCGTCACCAGGTTTCGGTAGCTGGTCGCATCGGCGCCGAGGCCGGCGCAGGTCTCCTCCACCGAGTGCCAGAGCATAACCGCCGGTTGATCGTCGAGCGGATGCGCGACCGAGGCTTTCGGCATGATCCATCGCAGACCGTGCTCTTCGAGCGGAAGAGACCGGAAGAACGGCGAGAGAATGCCCGTGGTGTGCACTGCGGAGCAGACGTCGTGGCGAAAGCCCGGCAAGGTGAGCTCCGTGGTCCTTGTGCCGCCTCCGATCTCATCGGCCGCCTCGAGCACCAACACCGAGGCGCCCGCCTGCGCCAATGCGACGGCGGCGCTGAGGCCGTTCGGACCGGAACCGATCACCACCGCATCATAGGATTCGTCCCGATCGTTTACCGCCATCGCCTGACCCAGAGCTGCTTGCCTTGGTGTGCGATTTCAGCTCCCCTGTGAACACGCTATACGCCGAAACGCTCGTTGTAGGCCTTCAAGGTCTCTTGTACCTCTTCGTTCGTGAGGCCGAAATCTTCGATGTGATAGTCGTGCTCGCCCTCCTGCGAGGTCGGCTTCTCCGCAATCCGCGACTCGAAGTGCCCGGCGACTTCTTCGGTCATCTCCAAGTCGAAGTACGAGTAGATGTCCCGCAGCACGGTCATCGGCGACGCCATCATGTCGCGGAGGCGCACGTCGTAGATCTGCGACTCGGGGATCTTCCCACGCGACGCCATGGCCCGCTCGAGCCCGATTCGAGTGTAGTCGAGCCAGAAACGGCCTAGCTCGTGGACGTCGATGCTTCGTTGTACTTTCGACGACAGCCGCGCTGCCAGGCTGCAGTGGGACGCAAGGGCCTTGGCGATGTCTCGGTGCGTGAAGATGACCTGCGCATCGGGATACACCGCCATGAGCGCGTCGAGGTTCCAGATGTGCCAGGGACACTTCAACACCCACCGCTTTGCCGAGCGCTGCGCGTTCAGGATTTTGAGCTGCTCTTTGTGGAACTGATAGGGCTCCAACATGTCCCAGTCGAGCATGGCTCGCGCGTAGTCGTATGCTGCAAAGCCTATCCAAAACGTCAGCACGGCCATATCGTTCTCGAGCAGAAAGAAGCACTCCTCGTACGAATCGGCAGTGACGTGGTGCGCCACGCCCTGGTCGGGGATGGCAGCCTGGTTGAAGCCGAAGGTGAACTTCGCCTGCGCACGCCGCCACGCCACGTCCCCGAGCGGGTCACCTAACCGGCCCACCGGATACGCGAGCTCCCAAGCCTGCGCGACGCGGTTGTTGGGATCGGCCGCCAGCACGTTGTGAAGGAAGGTGGTTCCCGTGCGAAAGAAGCCCGTGATGACGAGCGGCCGCTCGATTTCGACGTTCTCGAGCTCCGGGTGCCGCTTGGCGAAGTCGATGACGCGAAGACGGTTGGTCAGGTGCCAGTTGAGCACGTAGCGCGCGCCGAGAAGGCCCGTGGTGTTCAAGTCGAGAACGTTGAGGCCTTCGATGGTTGCATCCAAACGCTGCTGAAACCCTCCCCCGCCCCAATCGCTGAGCCCCGTGGTCCGCTCGGCGAGCTTCATGACGCGCTTGGCGTCGATCGGGATCATCCGCTGGCTGAGGCGGTCGAGCCTGTTGACCAACGAGAACGGAAAGCCGGGCTTGAGCTCCTCGGGCGTTTGCGACACCGCGCTAGTAGAGCCTCGGCCCAAAGCACTGTCAAAGCCGGTTCCCGGCTGCGTTGCGAGAGGTCGAGAATCGGGGTTGAACGGTCTCCAAGCGGGCTCCACCGGACGCGCTGAGAACGTCGAGAGAGCTGGCCTAGAGGGGGAGAGCGACGATCCAGCCCCGGCACAGGCGATGTCGCACGGGTGGAACCAGTCGGAATGAATCGGCTTTTGCGATTCTCCAGTTCGCGCTTGTCAACTCCGTTCGGCGGACGGTATGGATCGCCCCGGGTCATGACACACCGATACTTGCGTGCGTTTGCCTTGCTCTGCCTCGCGCTCGTTCTGGTCAGCTGCTCCATCACGCGCATCAAGTGGCGCGTCAAATGGAACAAGGCGATGGAAGACCGCAAGGAGGCGTTCCTCCAAGCCCCAATTGCCGCCACCAAAGCGCGCCAGCCCAACATCATCATCTTGCTCGCCGACGATCTAGGGCCCTACGAAGTCAGCGCGTACGGCGTGGAGCACATCTCGACGCCCCACATCGATCAGATCGGCCAAGAAGGGGTGGTTTTCGAGGAGGGATACGCCACCGCGCCCACCTGCGCCCCGGCCCGCGCGGGCCTCATGACCGGCCGCGTCCAAAACCGATATGGGTTCGAAACCCAGGTGATGGAGTTCTACCCGACCAACTACGTCGAATACATCTCGGGACGCTGGCTGGTCGATACGGGGGAATTCAAGGTCAAGGCCAAGCCATCGTTCCCTGCCGCGTGGCAGGTGCACAAGCAGGGGGTGCCCCCGTCCGAGATGATGCTCTCGGAGATACTCAAGAAGTACGACTACGACACTGCGTTGATCGGCAAGTGGCACCTCGGCGTGCACCGCGACCAAGTGCCGTTCGCGCGCGGCTTCGACTATCAGTACGGCTTCTATGGCGCCTCTTCGCTCTACACGCCGAAGAAGAACTGGTCCGGCATCATCAATCACGAGCACACGTCGTTCAGCGCGCAGCACCAATGGAAGACGGGGCGCGGAGACCAAGCCGCGATCCTGCGCAATCAAAAAGTCATCACGGAAGATAGGTACCTGACGTACGCTTTTCGTGACGAGATCATCGACTACATGGAGGCGCACAAAGACGAGCCCTTCTTCATCTATGCCGCGTTCAATGCCCCCCACGTGCCCTTCCAGGCGCCCGTCGAGCACTACTGCAAGTACCCTCACGTGGAAGACGAGAACAAACGTGTGTACTACGCGATGATTTCGGCGCTGGATGATTCCATCGGTGCGATTCACCAGAAGATCAAGGATTTGGGCATCGAGGAAGACACGTTGATCTTCTTCTTGAGCGACAACGGCGGAGCCTCCTACACCCACGCGACGGACAACGGCCCGCTCAAAGCAGGCAAGCTCACACAGTTCGAAGGCGGAATCCGCGTGCCCTTCATGATGAAGTGGAAGGGCACGGTTCCAGCAGGCGTGCGCTACGAATACCCGGTCTCTGCGACCGATATCTACGCGACGTCCGTCGAGGCAGCGGGTGGCGCGCTACCCGACGATCGCGAGTACGACGGCGTGAACCTCGTGCCTTACGTCACGGGCGAAAACGAGGAAAGGCCCCATCAGGCGCTCTTCTGGCGAGCGGATCACATCTGGGCGATCCGCGATGGCGACTACAAGCTGATCTTGAGCACCCGTGACGGGTGGGCCGAGCTCTACAACTTGGCTACCGATCAGTCGGAGGAGATCGACCTTCGAGAGCAGATGCCCGAGCTCTACGAGAAGCTGCGACAAGAGCACGAGCAATGGCAAAAGGAAAAGATCAAGACCAAGCCCATGTGGCCGCGGATCATGGATAAGAAGTTCGTGATCGATGGCAAGGAGTACTACTTCCCTGCTTGATGCTGCGTGTCCAAGCGGATGAACTGACTGCGCACGATGAAGAACCGACTTTCAGCCTTCTCATTGCTCGTGATTTGCGCGGCCGTCTGGCTCGCACCGAGCTCGGCTCTTGCGGTGCCCAAGATGGACGTGAAGGTTTTCCTAGGCGTCGGGAGTACGACCTTCGTGCCTAGGGTTCCGGAGATCGACCTCTATTTTGGCGACCCTATCGCGTACCAGGGAACCGTCGGCGGTCGCAACCCGAGCACGTTCGTGAACTGGGATGTCGGGCTCGCCGCGCGTGTTCGACAACGAAAGCTATTCGGGGAAATCGGCATCGTGTTCAGCCAGTTTCGATTTCGGATCGGCGACCAGCTCGCGCTGATCGCCGAGGCGCAAGGGGAGCCGATCGACGAGCGACTCCTCGGTCAAACGGCCAGGATGAACTCCTTGGATTTCCCGATTACGGCGGGCTACATCCCCTATGCCAACCCTTATTTCAAGCTCTTCCTCTACGGCGGATTGGTCAACAAGTTCAACCTCAAAGGCTTCGTCGATCTGGGCGGCCGCCGAGCCCTCAAGTTCCGGCCCAAGGACATTCCCGGTTTTCCACTGGTCATCTACCAGGCGGGCGCCCGCCTAGGCGTGGCGTTCGACCTCGGCCCCTTCAACTTCGACTTCAACTACACGATCGGGATGAACAGCATCACGAAGACGGAGTTCCGCACGAACAGCCACGTCTTCCAGTTCAATCTCGGTTGGCTCTTCTAGGCGATTGACTACGAGCCAGCGGCGGTGAAGAAGCTCTCGATCTTCTGGTGGAGCTCGTGGAGGTGCTTGCTCGCGTGGTCCTTTTGCCGGGCGTCGAGGAGCCCGTAGACGAATAGAAGCGTGTCGCGGCCTTCGGCTCTTCTCGCACGAGGCGGACGGCCTTTCGGCCCCCAGTCCTCGCGGTTCTTCCATTCGTTCCAGAGAGTCTCCCGGATGACCTCGGGCCCAGGGTGCTTTCGAAACACGGCGGCCACCCGATCCACCCGCCGCTCGTCGGCCTCAAGACGCGCCGCGGACTCGTCCGGAAGGCCGGCCACGTATTCGCGCAGCGCCCGCGCCTGCCGGTCGCCGAGACTGCCCACCCAGTCTTCCACCGCATCCACGAATTCGTCCTGGCGCTTCTCGAGGCGCACCGCCGCGGGCTTTTCGATTTCCTTCCTGGCCTCGTCGAGCCTCTTTTGGATGCGCGCCTCGACGAAGTCGATTTGGTCCTCCCGGAGGGTGGCCAGAATGGGGGAGGCCTCGTCGATAATCGCCGCCGCCGCGATGTCGAGAATGTCGTCCACTTGGCGTTCCATCCCGAGAAGCTTCTTTTCCGTCAGCCCCTTGGCAATTGCCACGTCGACCGTGGCCACCAGCATGTCCACCTTGCTGCCGAGCGCCTCCGGCGCAGCCGCGATCAGCCGTTCCACGGACGCACGCGTTGCGGCCGTCTGTGCGTCGTCGAGATCAAACTCGGCTGCGATCTGTCGCGTCACCCAGCGGGCGCCTAGGTTTTGCAGCAGCCCGGTGCAGCCGGCGACCAAGAGCACGAAGACGCTCAGCGCAATGAGAACGGGAATTCGAAGCCGAAGGGAACGCATGAAGGGCATGGAGCAAGCGGAAGAGCCGAGGCTCAGAAGACCTCCGGAACGAAGGTCTGATCTTCGAGCGGCGGGCGAACGTACTTCATGTTGTTCTGACGCTCGGGGAGCTTCAGGCGCGGCTCGGGTACCTCGGTGTAGGGAATCAGGCTCAGCAGGTGCGCGATCACGTTCAGCCGCGCACGCCGCTTGTCGTCGCCGCGCACCACATGCCACGGCGCTTGCTTGATGTCGGTGTGCGCAAACATCTCGTCTTTGGCGATCGAATAGTCGACCCAGTGCTTCCGCGCCATCAAGTCGACCTCGCTGATCTTCCAGCGGCGGATGGGATCGGCGATTCGCTTTTTGAAGCGCCGCTCCTGCTCGTCGTCACCGACGGAGAACCAGTACTTGATCAAGATGATTCCGGAGCGGACGAGCATTCGCTCGAATTGAGGGCACGAGCGCAGGAACTCCCGGTATTCGTGCTCCGTGCAGTAACCCATGACCCGTTCGACGCCCGCGCGGTTGTACCAACTCCGATCGAAGCAAACCATCTCGCCGGCAGCCGGCAGATGCTCGGCATAACGCTGAAAGTACCATTGGGTGCGCTCACGCTCGGTGGGCTTGGCGAGCGCCACCACGCGGCAGATTCGTGGATTGAGGCTTTGGGTGATTCTCTTGATGGCGCCACCCTTGCCTGCCGCATCGCGGCCCTCGAAGATCACCACGACCTTGAGGCCCTCGGTCTGGATCCACTTCTGAAGCTTGACGAGCTCGACCTGCAAGTCCGCCATGGCCTTTTCGTAGTGGGCCTTCTTCAGCTTCGGCTTCTTGGGGGCGATGGCGTCGCTTTCAATCGTTTGCAACGCCACCTCCGCGCCAAACTGGTCCTTTTCCTTTCTCGCCATTCGTTCTCGCTCCGGTCTGGTGCAGCTTGGCATAGCACGCTCGACGGTGACAGCCGGGGCGCAGATCGCTAGCATGCCGCCTCATGCTGGTTCCAAAGCCCATTTTGCCGCCCTATGACATCGAGGAATGGCGCAAAAAACCGTTCCCGGAACGGATGCGGATGGTGTGCCTGTCTTGGGCGCTTCAAGGCTACGGGACGCCTTGGCCGATCTACCTCGTCTACATCCTCAAGATCGTCTTCTACGTATGGGTGTGGAGCTTCTTTTGCTCGTTCACGCCGGGGCTCGGGAACCTGGGCAGCTTCGGCTCGTGGTATTTCGAGCCGATTGCATTTCAGAAAGCGGTCCTTTGGAGCATGGCCTTCGAGGGGCTGGGGCTCGGATGTGGGAGCGGTCCGCTCACCGGCCGATACAACCCGCCGTTTGGTGGGGCCCTCTACTTCTGCCGGCCTGGTACCACGAAGGTCCCCCTGTTCCCGGGGTTGCCGGTCTTGGGGGGGCCGACCCGAACCTGGCTCGACGTCGCCTTGTACGTGGCGCACATGCTCTTCTTGTTCCGCGCGTTGATCGCGCCGGAGCTGTCGCTCGAGCACTTGCTGCCGACGATCATCCTGCTGCCCCTGCTCGGAGTCGCCGACAAGACCATCTTCCTCGCCTCGCGTGCGGAGCACTACTACACGGCGTTGGTCTGTTTCTCGTTCGCGAGCGATTGGCTGGCCGGCTCGAAGCTCGTGTGGGTCGCGATTTGGATGTGGGCGGCGACTTCGAAGCTGAATCATCATTTCCCCTCGGTCATCGCCGTCATGCAGAGCAACAGCCCGCTGACTCGCATCGGGTCGCTGCGCAAGCTTCTCTACCGAAGCTACCCGGACGACTTACGTCCTTCGCGCCTGGCGCAACTCATGGCCCATACAGGGACCGTCGTGGAGTACGCGTTTCCGGTCGCGCTCTTGCTCGGAGACGGAGGGACCGTGACGACCGTCGCGCTCACGGTGATGCTGGTCTTCCACATCTTCATCACGAGCAGCATTCCCATGGGCGTTCCGATCGAGTGGAACGTGATCATGGTCTATGGCGGCTTCGTCCTCTTCGGACACTACGCGGACGTCAACGCCTTCGGCATCGGCTCGCCATGGCTCATCGCCTTCCTGGCATTCGCCTTGGTGGGCGTCCCGCTGTTCGGCAATCTCGTGCCTTCCCGCGCGTCGTTCTTGTGCTCGATGCGATACTACGCGGGCAACTGGGCATACAGCGTCTGGCTCTTCAAGGGTGACTGCTCGAGGAAGCTCGACACCCATCTCACCAAGGCAGCGCCCCGCGTGCAGGATCAGCTTCGCAAATTCTACGACGAGGACACCATCACTGCGACCATTTCCAAGGTGATGGCCTTTCGGGCGATGCATCTACACGGCCGGTGCCTTCAAATTCTGCTTCCCAAGGCCGTGGACGATATCGATCAGTACGAATACCTCGACGGCGAGCTCGTCGCCGGAGTGGTCATCGGCTGGAACTTCGGCGAAGGGCACCTGCACGACTTGCAGCTTCTTCGCTCCGTTCAGGAGCAGTGTCACTTCGACGAGGGCGAGCTTCGGTGCATCTTCGTCGAGTCACAGCCGATGGGGCGACCCCATCATGCGTGGACCATCGCCGATGCGGCCACGGGGGTCATGGAGACCGGGCAAATCGAAGTGCAAGACCTCCTCGAGCTCCAGCCATGGCCGCCGGCCCAGTGGTCGGCTAACCCTGCCGCAGCAGGTCGAGCGCGAGCTTGATGACGACCAGGTCACGGATGAGATCGTCCGGCATGCCCGGGTAGCTGATCCCGAAGTCCTGGCGGTTGATCGAGAACTCCGCGTTGGCATTCACCGCACCATCGGCGACCTTGATGGTCGCTGGAAAGCTGACGCGCTTTGTCACGCCGTGCAGGGTGAGGTCCCCGGTGATCTTATGTCCGTCGCCTTCCTTCTTGATCTCGGTCGACCGAAACGTCGCCGTCGGGAACTTCTCCACGTCGAAGAAGTCGGGCGACTTCAGATGTTTGGTGAGCTTCTCCTCGTCGGCGTAGAGTGACGCCGTTTGAATCGTGATGTCGATCTCGCTGCTCTCGACCGGCTCGGCCAACGCGACCTTCCCGGCGAAGTCCGTGAAGCCGCCGTCATGGCTCCTGGTCACCTTGGCACCGACGAACTGGATCTTGCTGTTGGAAGGATTGATCGCCAGCACGGTCGACGTTGGGCTGTCCTCGACAGTGCGAGGCGCCCGCTCCGCTTTGGTGTCGGTGCCTGTTTCGACCGTCGCAGGGGTGACTTCGGCGCCTGGGTCTTTGCACCCCGCGGCAGCAAAGATGAAGAGAGCGAAAACGAAAGCTGTACGCATGGAACCTCCTTGCGGCTTCGTTATGGGGACACGCGGCGCGAGGTCAATTGGCGGATCGCTTGGGTTACAACTCGTCTACAAGCGGCCTAACCAGCGAAAATTCCAGAACAATCATGAAAGTTGGCCCGCGGCTGAAACGCTTCGATAATCGCTGGCAACGTGGGCCGTTGTACCCTAGGCTTCGGCCAGCTTTCGGGGAAGGAGCAGCTGGAAATGACAGCAAGAGCAATTGGTGTATTCGCTTTGGTGCTCGCGATGGCGAGCCCCGCCATGGCCGGGCCGGCCAATTCGGTGATCGGCGCAAAGAAGCTCGAAGAGGACATGGTCCACAGCGGTGGCGTCGGTTACCCGAGCATCATGTACGAATGGTGGAACAAGGGTAAGGGCAAGATGGACTGGGGCCTCTCAGGCGAGCTCGTCTACGGGCCGTGGCTTGCTGCCAGCACAGGGGGTCGCTTCGTCAAGATTGGCCTTGGGATCGACGGCATGCTTCGCTGGAACCTCCTCAGCAACGAGAAGCCCAAAGTCCAGAATGATTTTGCCGTCCTCGTCAAGCCCGGGATTCTCATCTCAGGCAACCTTGGCGACCAGTTCATGTTTGCCTTCAAGACCGAGCTCGGTTTGCCGTTCACCATCGACGTGCATGAGCGAGTGACGGTGGTCACCGGCGGCTTCCTCCCGATCGGGGCCTACTTCGCGGAAAACATCCAGAACTTCGGCGAGATACCGATTCTCATTCGCATGGGCGTGGAAATCGATGCGAACGACAACGTCGCGCCATGGTTCTTCTTCGATCTTGGACCGGGCATCTCGTTCGGCGGGGGCTCATCCGACGCGCACTTCTCCTGGCGCATCGGCGCCGGCACCGCCTTCTGGGGTGTGCTCGGCAAGAACAAGAACAAGTCGGACTCGGCAGGAGCCGAGCCGATGGCCGAATAACCAAACGCTCCCTCGTCGAGCGATCGAAGGGACCGTGCTGCGTGCGCAGACGGTCCCTTTTTTCATGCCCATTCCTGCAGGGGCTACCGGCCCGAGGCAAGGTTGCGCCCCACGACCCCTGGCCCTAGCGTGTCGGGAAGAGGCGATGGACGCATGGCGGTGAGCCATGCATGATAGGCGCCTAAAAAAAGGAGCGACCCGTGGCCGACAAAGAAACCACCAGCTTCATGCGCTCCCTTTGCATGGGGCGCATCGAACAAGACGTCATCTGTCCGTTTCCCACGCTTTCGGAAGCCGAAAAGGAGACCTTGACGGACATCGCGGGCGCGCTCGAAGGGCTGCTGGGTCCGCGCGCAGAGGACTTTCGCCGCTGGGACGTGGCTGGCGAAATGCCCGCGGAGTTCATCGACGAGCTGAAAGAGTTCGGCATGTTCGGGCTGGTGATCCCCGAAGAGCACGGTGGGATGGGCCTCGGGAACATGGCGTACTCGCGAACGTTACAAGAGGTCGCCAAGTACGATGCGTCCGTTGCAGTCACCATCGGGGCGCACAGCTCGATCGGAATGCGGGGCCTATTGCTGCTCGGCACCGACGAGCAGAAGCAGCGCTACATGCCAAGGCTTGCTTCGGGGGAGCTGATCGCGGCGTATTGTCTCACCGAGCCCGGCGCGGGCTCTGACGCCGCGGCCATCAAGACCACGGCGATCAGGGAAGGCGATCACTGGATCCTCAACGGAAACAAGCTCTGGGTCACCAACGGCGGCATTGCCGACTACTACACGGTTTTTGCGAAGACGCCCGAGGAAGGCGGCCGCGGCAAGATGACGGCGTTCATCGTCACCAAAGACATGGAAGGGGTCAGCGTCGGTCCGCACGAGGACAAGATGGGCTTGCGCGCGAGCTCGACTACCACCGTGCACTTCGACAACGTCAAGGTGCCCAACGACAACGTGCTCGGCGAGGTAGGTCAGGGCTTCAAGGTCGCGATGATGATATTGAACAGCGGCCGCACGGGCCTCGGCGGCGGCTCGATCGGGGCGATGAAGCATCTCATCGCAATGTCGACCAAGCAGGCCAACGAGCGAACGACCTTCGGCGAGCCCATCGCGAGCCGGGGCTTGATCAAGAAGAAGGTCGCCCAAATGATCATCGATTGCTACACGGCCGAGGCCGTGGTCACGATGGTCGGTGGCCTGATCGACGCGGGCTACAAGGAGTACCAGGTCGAGGCTGCCATCTCGAAGGTCTATGGCACGGAATGCCTCTGGCGCACGGCCGACCAGGCCCTGCAGATCGCAGGCGGCAATGGTTACATGCGGGAGTATCCATACGAGCGCATCGTCCGCGATTGCCGGATCAACCGCATCTTCGAAGGCACCAACGAGATCTTGCGTCTGCTGATCGCGCTCACTGCCATGAATGACGTGGCGAGCCAGCTTCGGGAGCTCACCTCGACGATGAAAGGAATCTTCAACGAGCCCATCAAGGGATTCGGGGTCCTTTCCGACTACGCACGCAAGCACGCGGCGCTTCGAACCGGCATCGGAGGACAGGGCAAGCTCGAAGGCATCCACGAGGCGATTCAGGACCAAGGGCAGATTTTTGAGGAAGAAACGCGCTACCTGGCGCAGGCGACCGACAAGATCCTCCGCAAGCATGGCAAGGCCATCATCGGCAAGCAGTTCGCGAGTGATCGGTTGGCAGAGATCATGATCGATTTGTTCGTCATGGCGTCGACGATCAGTCGCGTGCAATCAGCCATCACCGCCAAAGGAGTCGATGGGGCTTCCCTCGAGATCGACATCCTTCGGACATTTACCCGCGCGGCCAAGGTGCGGATCAAGCACAATTTCCGACGCATCGATACGAACGACGACGAGATCATGAAGCGTCTCGCAGAGGATGCGTTCGAAGCCGAAAGGTACCGCTGGGATACGCTCTGATCGTGAAGCAGTATTCGCAAGACGAGGTCGAGGAAATCCTGCGGAGGGCGCTCCAAACGCAGCCACTCGAAACCCTCTCCCACCAGGATCTGGTAGATGCGGCAGTGGAGGCAGGGATCGACGCGACGGACGTCGAAGCGGCAGCCAAGCAGATCGAAGAAGAACGCGAGGTCCGCGCCGAAGAAGAGCGGATCGTCAACAGGCGAAAGCGCAGCTTCCTACAGAACATCTACACGTACGTGGTGGTCAACGGAGGCCTGTTCGTGCTCGACATCATGGCCGGACCCGGATGGTGGGTTCAATGGGTGCTTGCGGGCTGGGGCATCTTCCTGGCGTTGAGCGCGCGGCGTGCCCTGATGCCCGACCGGGAGCGACTTCGCGAGCGCGCGCGGCGCCGGATCGCGAAGCGAAGGCGGGGTAGTTGGGAAAAGCAAGTGCGTAGAGAAGTCGACCGTGCCATTCAGGTGGGCGTGGACGCCGTCATCGAGGCTGCCTCCCGTAAGCTCGCCGCAGGGCAGCCACGACCGGCGCCGGTGAGGCACCGGGTGCGCGTCGAGCCGATCGAATCGCGTCCCGAGGCGGAGCAAGACACCGAAGGTGAAGCTCGGGCCGGCGCGCGGCGGGATCAGCGGTCCTGACCTCCCGAGGGTGCCGCTCTAGTCGAAATCAAAGGTGGATTGAGTGAGCGGGGCGATGCAGGCCGGGTCGTCGTTGTCGATGCGGTTCACGCGCGGCGATACCGGCTCTCGGGTCAGATCGGGAGGTACGCCGAGCTTTCCCTCGTTCAGCCAGTCGCGGCCGGTGTCCCCTTCCAGCACGAAGGGCATTCGATCGTGAATGTCCGCTACCTCTTCGCGTGCGTTGCAGGTCAGGACGACATAGCGGCCGTCTCGCCACAAGCCAGCCATGACGAAAACCCCCCCTCCGGGACGCCGGAACAAGTAAGGCTGATTGGTGCGTCCCTCTTTGCGCCATTCGAGAAATCCATCCGCGGGAACCAGGCATCGTCCATCCCGAAAGGCGTCGCGAAACAAGGCCGTCCGCGCGGCTGTCTCCGAACGCGCGTTGATCACCATTGCGCCCCCGCTGCCCTTGAAGCCCCACTGCGCGTCGGCCAGGACGGGCTTGCCACGGATTAGGTACACCACGGGGCTCGATTGCCCCGGTGCGATGTTGTAGCGAGGCCGAAAGCGAATGCGCGTCTCGCTGAATTCATCGAAGGGCAAGCTTCGGATCAGCGCTTCTTGGTCGGGGCAGGTCAGCGTATATCGCCCACACATGGCCCGTCAGGCCGGCTTGGGCTGAATGCCGACGCCCGCGTACTCGAAGCCCTGCTCTGCCAGATTGTATGTCACCCAGATGTTGCGGCCGTCCAGAACGACCGGCGTGCGCATGAGGTCCCGAATCCTGTCGAACTCCGGGTATTGATATTCACGCCACTCGGTCAGCAACAGAAGCGCATCGGCGTCCTTCACGGCGTCGTACGCGTCATCTACCAGCATGATGCTGTCGCCAAAGGCTTCTTGGATGTTTTTCATGGCCTCGGGATCGTGCGCCACGACCTCGCACCCCTCGTGGAGCAGAAACTCGATGGTGGTGAGCGACGGAGATTCCCGGACGTCGTCGGTGCCCGGCTTGAATGCCAATCCCCAAATCGCGACGCGTTTCCCCTTCAAATCATTGCCGAAATGCTTCTTCAGCTTGCGAACGACGAAGCTGCGGTGGCGGGTGTTGACCCGGTTCGTCGCATCCGCGAGCTCGAGCTCGATGCCATGCCGTCGCGCAGTGGCCACCAAAGCCTTCACGTCCTTGGGAAAGCACGAGCCCCCGTAGCCGGGCCCTGCGTGCAGGAACTGCGGGCCGATTCGCGGATCGCTTCCGACACCCATGCGGACGCTCTGCACGTCGGCTCCGACCTCCTCGCAGAGCACCGCTAGCTCATTCATGAACGAGATCCGCATCGCGAGCATGGTGTTGGCGGCGTACTTCGTCAGCTCTGCGCTCTCCGGATTCATCCAAACGATCTTGGTGTTCGAGAGATTGAGCGGGTGATAAACGCGATCGAGGAGACGCCGCGCACGGTCGTGTCCCGGTCGAACACCGACGACGATCCGATCCGGATACATGAAATCGTTTATGGCGCCGCCCTCCTTGAGGAACTCCGGGTTGGATGCCACTTGGATGTCGTGCTTCGCGTCGTCCACGAGCCGTTGAACCTTGGCATTCGTGCCAACGGGCACCGTGCTCTTCATGACGATTACCAGGTCGTGCGTCGCATGCTTGGCCAGCTCCTGGGCGACGTCGAACACGGCGCTCAGATCGGCCTCGCCATCGAGCGTCGGGGGCGTCCCCACGGCGATGAACGCAAGGTCGACGTCCCGGACCGCAGCAGCGAGGTCCGTCGTGAACATGAGGCGTCCGGCCCCCGCGTTTTCTTTGACCATCTCTTCGAGACCGGGCTCGTAGATCGGGATCTCGTATCGCTGTAGCCGCACGATCTTAGATGCGTCCTTGTCGACGCAAACCACACGCTGGCCGGTCGCCGCGAAGCAGGCGCCCGTGACGAGGCCGACGTACCCTGTACCGATCACGCACAGTTTCACGGCGCTGGAATAGCACGTTTCCAGGGCCCTGAAAGGTGGCACCCCTGCGCGGAGTCGGTATCCTCCGCGCAGGGGGATTACTTGAACGCGGAGCGCGACCGCAGGCTGGGCGCCGAGCTCACACCCCAACACGCCTCGCTCGTCGTGTTGGTGGTCGCGTGTATCGCCCACTACGCGGTCTGCCGCATGCTGACCTCCGAGATCGCGCTCGACGTCGATCCGATCAACCTCGTGTATGGGATGCGTGAGCTCAACTTCGCCCACCACGCGCCACATCCGCCGGGGTATCTCGTCTACGTCTGGATGCTCCGCGGGCTGCACGCGATCGTGGGAGGAGAGCCGCTCGCCACGGTCCAGCTCGCCGCGCGCCTGCTGTCCGCAGCGACCCTTCCGCTCCTCTATCTGGCGGCGAAGATCCTCCGGCCCCAAAGCCCCATGACCTGGGGGTACGCGGCAATCCTCGGCGCTTTCCATCCCTTCTTGGTCTTTCACGCCGTCGATGCGCAGACTCATACCGCCGAGGCATTCGCAGCGGGGCTCCTGCTCCTGGCCGTGCTCCGCTATCGCCGAGAACCGAGCCTCGGATGGGCCGTCGCTCTAGGCGCCCTTTTGGCCTTTGGAAGCGCACTCCGGCCGAGCTTCGTCGTGGCAGGCCTCGGACCCGTCTTGTGGGCCATCGGATGGCGGCATGCTTCCCATTGGGCTGCGGCTGGCGCCACGAGCCTCGCGGGCGCGGCAACGTGGCTGTGGCCGACGTTGCGGGCGAGCGGCGGGTATGCGCAATGGAAGGCTGCCAATGACGCGCTCGTCCAGCAGGTGTTCGTCCGCGTCAACAGCCCGCTGAGCGCAGACTCGATCGATGGCTTCGTGCACTACAACGTCGCCAGCACCTCCCTTTGGCTCGCATTGCTCATCGCGCCTGCTGCGGTGGTGATGGTCGCGTGCGGACGAGCAGAGAGGCCAGCTCCCGCCTACGACGACGCCCGGTGGATCGCGGCGTGGAGCGTCGTTCCCAGCGCGGCGTTTTATCTATCCATGTTCTGCTCCGAGCCGGGGTATCTCTTGGGAGCGATGCCGCCGGTCGTGGTGCTCACGGCCGTGGCGGCTAGCGAGGCCCGAAGCATCGCACGCCGCCGCGTGTGCTACGGCCTCGGAGCGCTCATGCAGATCGGCGTCCTCATGCTACCGAGCGCCCCACCCCGCTTCCCCATCAGCAAGGTTCCCTCCATCGCAGAGATCGTGGGCAGGGAAGCGATCTACCGAGAGGCGCTGACGCGCATCGCAGCGCAAGTGCCGCCGAATGCACGCGTTCTGTACGTCACCGACCACGTCGACGTCACGTTCAGCCGCCAGCTCCCAGTGCATCATCCGAGCCTCCACGCAATGATCATTCAGTCGGAGCATTGGCCGATCTTTGAGCACACCACGATCGGCCTGGCGACCCAAGATGATTGGATCCCCATCCCCGGTCCGATCCTGCTCCAGCCCGGCCCTCCCACCATCGCAGAGCTGCCTTTTTCCTACGACTTCATCGTGGTGGGCCTGATCGCATCCGACGACCTGCGCAAGGAGCTACGCAAGCACACGATCTGTGCCGTCGACGAAATCGAGGGTGAGAGCCAGGTTCGCGTGCTACCCGCGCAGCGGTGCTTCCCAGACGGCGTCATCGAAGCGCATGGTCAGGGAATCCGATTCCAGCTGCCCGATTCCTCCGCGGCCCTCGTCGCCCCACCATCACGAGGTTGAAAGCAAATCACGATGTCTGTGCGCATTTACTATCTCAACCACGCCGCCCTTCTGGTGGAGGTCGGCGGCATCCGAATCCTGTTCGATCCGTGGCTCGAAGGAACGGCCTTTTCGGGAGGATGGGGTCTCCGGTACTACAATCCCGACGCCCCGAACATCGCCGCGACCGCCACGCATCTTTGGATCTCCCACTGGCACAGTGACCATCTGCACGCCCCGTCGCTCGCCAAGCTGGCAGAATCGAACCCGCGCATGGTCGTTCTCGCAAACGTTTCTGCGAACTTTTCCATGGTCGAGCGCATGGAGAGCTTCGGTTTCCGCGATGTACGCCCCATCGGGGAGCGCGAGATCCTCGAGCTGGACGACCATACGACATGCTGCCGGTACCCGACCGCCGGGATCGACAACATGCTGCATATTCAATCGGGCTCCTGGTCCATCCTGAACTACAACGACTGTAATCTGCCTGCTGGGGCGATTCGATTGCTCCTCAAACGCATCGGACCGATCGACTTGCTTTTCACCAACTACAATCATGCGGGCAAGCTCTTCGACGTGGTCGACGACGAGGTTCGTAAACGGCAGCTCGAGGAAACGCTCGCGCTCACGGTGGATGTGATGGATCCGGCCCGCGTCGTTCCCTTCGCGTCGAGCCATTACTACCGGACCGAAGAAAGCGCGGATCAGAACGGGTCGATGCTTTCGTTCGATGACCTCGAAGCGCTTGCGGAGCAGGACGAACGCTTCGTGGTGCTTCGAGTCGGGGACGATGCAACCTTCGAGTCTCCAACCCAAGCGACGGTTCATCGCCGCAAGCCCCCACTTCCCGAGCGGGCGCTCGAAACGCATGACTACGGCCCCTCCTTGCCTTGGGAAGATCTCCTCGGCGAGATCTCAGCGCGGTGTGTCGCCCTGGAATCGCAGTTCCTGCACCTCGGCCGGCTCGCGGTCCCCGACCTCGTCGTCCGGCTGCGGGACTACGGACGAAATCTCCGCCTGTCGGTAGGCCGGCCCGCCCGGGAGGCGGACCCATCCGAAACCCCGCACATCGAGGCCCACTCTCGAGCGATGCACATTTGGCTGGCCAAGCGCTTTGGTGACGATACGTTCCTCGCAGGCGCCCACTTCCGGATCGTCGATCCGGACACGACCGCCATCGAGCGTTGGGCGCTCATCACCCTGTTGGAGGCGAGTCACCTCGATCCCCGGAGCTGCGTGCAGTACTTGGCCGAGCAGGAGGGCCGACGCTTCCTTTGGAACCGGCGTGAGGAGATCTGGGCGACGTTGCTCGGCCGACGAGTCAAGGCCGGACGCATCCGGATCTAGAGGCAGCGCCCTGTGATCTGGTAGAAAGTCGGCAGGGGGGGTTCGTTTTGATTCTGACCAACATCGATAGCGTGCCCGGGAAGCAAATCGTCCAGCACTTTGGTCTCGTCCAGGGCAGCACGATTCGTGCGAAGCACTTCGGCCGCGACTTCGCCGCGGGGCTGAAGAACATCGTAGGCGGCGAGCTCAAGGGCTACACGGAGCTGCTTCAAGAGAGCCGGACTGAAGCGACCAACCGCATGATTGCGCAGGCGCGCGAGCTCGGCGCCAACGCCATCATCAACGTGCGATTCACTACTTCTTCCGTGGCGCAAGGCGCTTCGGAGATTCTCGCCTACGGGACCGCAGTGCGGGTCGAGTAACGACCGATCATGTCCATCGAGCTTCTGATCTTACTCTTCGTTCCGCTCGTTCTCCTGGTCATCGGAAGAATTGTAGGAGCCCACCTGGAACGTGCTCACTACGCGAGCATCGCCGAGCGTGAAGCTCGGTTCAGCCGTCAGCCGGCGCTCTCCACCAAGCACGTCGATGCGCCCGCCCCCATTCAATCGACGAGCCTTGCCAGCGGATCGGTGGTGGTTTCAATCGATCAATTCAAACGCTTCCTCAGCAGGTTCCGAATGCTCATCGGCGGGGAGGTGCGCCCCTATACGAAGCTGATCGAGCGAGCGCGGCGCGAAGCCATTTTGCGCATGAAAGAATCGCAGCCGGACGCCGATCTCTACATCAACACACGCCTCGAAACGTCGAACATCTCGAGCGCGTCGGGCGAAGGAGGCATGGGCATCGTCGAAGTGCTGGCCTATGGAACGGCGGTCCACTACGCTCGCTCCCATGACCAATGAACAGCCCCGCGTGACGACCCAGCGAGAGGGACGCGTCTTTCAAATCGTCCTCGATCGGGCCGACAAGATGAATGCCTTCGACCTTCGCATGCTCCGCGAGCTCGGCGAGGCAGTCACCGAGTACGAGTCGGACGCGTCGTCGTGGTGCGCTGTCCTGTATGCCAACGGCGACAATTTCACAGCCGGGCTCGATCTCGCCGAGGTCGGCCCTGCAATCAAGGCCGGCGCCACCTTGTTCCCCGAGGGAACCGTCGATCCTCTCAACCTACGCGAGCCGAGGCGTACCAAGCCACTGGTCATGGCCGTCCAGGGATGGTGTCTCACGATTGGCATCGAGCTTCTGCTCGCCGCGGACATACGCCTGGCAGCCGAAGGAACCCGCTTCGGCCAGATCGAGATCAATCGCGGCATCTTTCCCTTCGGAGGCGCGACGATCCGTCTCCCGGAAATCGCGGGTTGGGGCAACGCCATGCGCTGGCTTCTGACGGGCGACCGATTCGATGCAGCCGAAGCCCTGCGAATCGGTCTCATCCAGCAAGTCGTGGCCGTCGAGCAGCTCCACGAAATGGCGATCGAGATTGCACACACGGTGGCAAAGCGGGCGCCGCTCGGCGTACGGGCCACCATCCGCTCCGCGCGGACGGCACAGCACCAGGGGCCGGATGCTGCGATTGCAGAGTTGCTCGTCATCGCGAGGGAGCTCATGGACACCGAGGATGCGGCCGAGGGGGCTCGGTCGTTCGTCGAACGCCGCGAAGGTGAGTTCAAGGGACGCTAGACCGAGTGTTCAGGGTGTGCTCGGTCTAGTCCAGATCTCCCCGAAAGAACACGTTGCGCGAGATCGGGTCGCGCGGCTGCCGCGTCTGGTTGGCGGGGACATCGGGGTCTTCATACCCGAACGACAAGCCGCATAGAATCTGCTCATCCTCCGGAATGTCCAGGTGCTCGGCGACTAGAGCAGGATAAGCACGGAGGGAAGCCTGGGCGCAGGAGCCAATGCCGCGCGAATGCATCGCCAACATGAGCGTTTGCACGTACATGCCCACGTCGAGGGCGACCCCGATCCCGAAGCGCTTCGACATGCAGACATATGCGACGTGCGGCGCGTCGAAGAACTCGAAGTTCCGGAGATTCGCATCGAACCGCCCTGCCCGATCTCCTCGTTCGACTCCCATGTTGCCGTAAAGCTCGACCGCACAGGCGATCTGCTTCTGTCGGTACGTGCCAAAGAAGTCGTCGATGGGGGTCTCCATCCGTGCAGGCTCCCCAGCCTTCACTGCATCGACTAGCGCTGCACGCAGCCCATCGGCCGTCTGTCCGGACGCGATATAGACCCGCCACGGTTGCACGTTGCAGTTGCTCGGGGCGTGCTGTGCAAGCGACAGGACTTCTTCAAGTACCGCGCGGGGAACCGGCCGCCGAAGAAAACCTCGGACCGAACGCCGCCCCAGGATCGCCTCGTCCAAATCGAAGCTCATGACTCTCGACGCTTGGCGGTCGGCACCGCCTTCTCGATGTGAATCGCGCACTGATCCCCCAAGACTTTTCGCAAGGCAGGCTCTATCACGCCGGTGCGCACGTACTCTGCGCCGACTCCGAACGCGGCGCGGCCGGTCACCCGCACGACCACCTCGTCTTCGGTCACTTCGATCAGCTCGATGCTGCTCGCGTCCTTTCCGAGCAGGGGATTGAGAACGTCGTCGATGACTCGCTGCACCGCCTCGCGCACGGCGAGAGCATGCGGAATTGCGACTCTGCACGCAAACGTTCGGGGGGAACGGCGCACGCGCGAAGCTAGGCTATACTTCGGCCCGCAAAATGGCCGGATCGAAGCTGAAGTTGCTCGTATTGCTGTGGGCCGCTGGCGGAGGGTGCAGCGCCGCCAACGCTCCGGTCCCCCCGCCGGCCTCGCCAAGCTCGACCAGCAACGAAAGGCCTACGGACTCCGATGTCGCGGCCCTGGAACCCCAAATCGACTGGGAGGCCTACGATTCGACCTCGCTCCGCAATCCGAACGATGGCGCGCTCCGGGCCGGCGTTCCTCTACCCCTCCGCGCCCCCGGTATTCGGTTCAATCCGGCGCGCGATCCCAGAGCGCGCTACGGCACGGTCGAGGTCGTACGGGCGCTCGTGCAGGCCGGGGCGCGGGTGGATCGAGAACTCGGCGGTCTTCCGGTCACGGTCAACGACCTCAGCTACGAGCAAGGAGGCCCGCTTCCCCGTCACCGTTCGCATCAAAACGGACGCGACGTCGACGTCTTCTTCTATCAACTCGGGCCCGATGGGAAGCCCATCGAAAGCGTCGGTGCCTTCTTCGACCCCGAAGGCGCCGGTGTGGATTTTCGTGACCTAGCGGATCCTTCGGACGACGTCCCGTTGACCATCGACATCCCTCGCACCTGGCTTTTTCTGCAAGCTCTCATCGAGGACGAGCGAGCGCTGCTTCAGCATATTTACGTGGCCGAGCACCTGAGAGCCCTTCTGCTCGAATACGCCGAGGTCCAGGACGTCCCCGCCGCCACCCGCGCTCGATTCGAGGACATGACTTGCCAACCGGCATACCCTCACGACGACCACTTCCACTTTCGATTCTTCTGCACGCCGGACGACATCGAAGAAGGCTGCCGCGACTCGGCTCCCATGTACCCCTGGCACCTGAAAAGACTGCTGGAAGCAGGCGTGGAGCCGCGGCCGCTCACCCGAGCCCGACCCGAAGCCCGCGCGAAGATCGTCACCCACGAGGAGGCCCGCAGCACAGCAGGCCCCATGGATGCCGAGGTGGAGCGCTGGCTGGATCGCCGAGCGCAGTGGATCGAAAAACCACATCCGGGCCGGCCGTATTGCCCATGAATGATTTCGATTGGATCGCCAGCCAGCGTGACTTCGAGCAACTCTTGGGGGAGCTGCAGGAGGCGAGCGCGTACGCGCTCGACACCGAGTTTCACCGCGAGCGAACCTACGTGCCACAGCTGGCGGTCGTTCAGATCGCGACGCGGCACCGGATCGCATTGGTCGATGCGCTCGCCGTCGACATCCGCTCCCTCAGTCGGATCTTTCGGCGGGACGCCGTCTGCGTCATGCACGCCGGCTCTCAAGATTTGGAGATTTTGGAGCTTGCTTGTGATTCGGTGCCTGGGCGGATCTTCGACACACAGATCGCCGCCCTCTTTTGCGGTTACCGGACCAGCTCGCTCGGCAAGCTCGTCGAGGGGTTTCTCGGGATTCGACTGGACAAGAGCGCTCAGCTGACCGACTGGGTCCGCCGTCCGCTGCCCGAGGCTGATCTGCGCTATGCGGCCTCGGACGTGGCACACCTGCTCGATCTTCGAGACGCGCTCATCCGAGGGCTCGAGGAGCGCGGCCGCCTCGCTTGGGCCGAGGAGGAAATCGAACGGCTGCGCACGAAAGATCGCGCCCCTCCCGAACCCGAAACCCTATGGTGGCGACTGCGCGGTAAGACCAAGCTCGGGGGACGGGCGCGTGGGGTCGCCCAGGAGCTCGCCATCTGGCGGGACCACGTCGCTAGGAGACAGAATCGGCCGCCGCGCGCCGTGCTCTCCGACATGGCGCTCATGGCGCTCGCCCAACGCCCGGCCCGGCGCGCGGAGCAGCTCCGTGGCGTGCGCGGGCTCGATCCCCGCAACCTCAAGCATACCGAGGAGCTGTTGGCGGCCGTAGAACGAGGAGTCCGGCTTCCCCGAAACGCGATCCGACTGCCCCCGAAGGCTTCCGAGACCAATGCAAACGTGGACGGCGTGATTGCCCTGTGCCTGGCATGGCTGAGTCAGCGCGCTGCGAGGGAAGACCTCGACCCGACCGCGCTCGCCACGCGTGACGACGTGACCTCGCTCGTCCTCGGTCTAGCTTCGCGCCTTTCCAGCGGTTGGCGCGAAGTGCTGGTGGGCCGCGAGCTACGCGCCATCATCGAGGGAAAAGCTGCGTTGCGGGTGGATGGAACCGAGCTCGAGCTTCTCGATCGCTTGCCTTAGCCATCCGCGCTACATTGATGGGATGGTCATTTCCAAGGGCGGACGAATCGTGCTCATCGTCGCCTCGATCGTCGTGATCGGGGCCGGCGTCAAGCTCGCGGCCCCTCTGCTGGTGCCCCTGCTCGTCGCCGCGTTCATCGCCATCGTCACGGCCCCGATGGTCATGTGGCTTTGCGACAAGGGAGTCACCCGTCTCGTGGCTGTGCTCTCGGGGCTCCTACTGGACGTGGCGGCCGGCGCTGCCCTCGGCTTCCCGCTCGCGGCCGCACTGACGACCTTCACCGAACGGGTTCCGCTTTACACTGCCGTGTTGACGCGGCAGCTCGCCCAGCTCGAGGTGTGGCTCGCGGGATACGGCGTTCATCTGCAATCGGTTTACGACTTCTCTCAGCCCGCGTGGATGCTGGATCTGGCCACCGGCACGGCTCAGTATGCGGCGTCCTTCGTATCGCAGATGGTCCTCGTCTTGTTGATCGTGGCGTTCATGCTGTTCGAATCGACGGGCATTCGAGAAAAGCTCGCGAAGATTGCAACACCCGCCCAGATCAAAGAGCTGTCGGGCGCTGCCCGCGAGGTGAATACGTACTTGGTGGCCAAGACGATTCTGAGCCTTCTCACGGGCGTCCTCGTGTTCGTCTGGTGTTGGTGGTGCGACGTGGACGTGCCCCTCTTGTGGGGACTGCTCGCGTATCTCTTGAACTACATACCCAACGTCGGACAGATCATCGCCTCTATACCGGCCATCATGCTCGCTCTGATACAGTTCGGTCCGGGACACGCGGTCGTGGTCGCTGCCGGCTACGGTGGCATCAACTTGGCCATTGGCGCAATCGAGCCACGGGTCATGGGTGACGCGCTCGGCCTTTCCGCTTTGGTGGTACTGGTCTCCATGGTGGTTTGGGGGTGGCTGCTGGGGCCGGTGGGCGCCCTGGTCTCCGCGCCGCTCACCATGGTGATCAAGCACGCGCTCGCGTACAGCGAAGACCTGCGATGGATGGCGGAGCTTCTCGGTCCGACTCCGAAGCCGGCCAACCGTTCGCCCGGCAGTGCCGACTCGGTAGACGAGCTCAGCCGCGCTTGAGCGCCTCGTCCGCGCGCTCTGCGAACCGCCTCAAGACCTCGAGCGCGGCCGCGCTCGGTGTGGTCTTCTCGTGCGCCACCGCATCTTCGAGCTCTGCGATGCGCGCGGACAGCTCCGGATCCCCCCGCAGGGCGCGCCGGAGACCATTTTCGACCATGTCCCACATCCATCGCACCTGCTGCGCCTGGCGCTTGCGCTGCAGCTCGCCCGAGGCCTGCTGGCCCCGCCAGCTCTCGACGATGAGAGCCCATAGCTCTTTGAGCCCGCGCTTTTCGAGGGCGCTGCAGGTGACCACGGGGGGCACTCGGCCCGCCCGCATCAAACGCAGGGCGTTCTGATACGAGGCCTGCGCACGAATCGCGCGTTCGCGATTGTCCCCGTCGGCCTTGTTGATCGCGAGCATGTCGGCGACTTCCAGAATGCCGCGCTTGATGCCCTGAAGCTCGTCCCCCGCACCGGCAATCAAGAGGACCAGGAAGTAATCGACCATGCCCGCCACGAGCGTCTCGGACTGCCCGACCCCCACGGTCTCGACGAGGACGACATCAAAGCCGGCCGCCTCGCATAGAAGGATCGTCTCGCGCGTCTTTCGCGCCACGCCGCCCAACGTCCCGCTCGTCGGCGAAGGACGAATGTACGCGTTGGGGTCGTTGCTCAACGTGCCCATCCTGGTCTTGTCGCCGAGGATGCTCCCCCCGCTGACGCTGCTCGTGGGATCGACGGCGAGCACTGCGACCCGCCTTCCCTGACCCGTAAGCATCGTCCCGAGCGCATCGATGAACGTACTCTTGCCGGCCCCCGGTACGCCGCTGATCCCAACGCGGCAGGCCCCCCCGGTTTCCGGGAGCAGCGCCTCGAGCACCCCCTGGGCCAGCGCCGCATGCGCCGGTTGCTCGCTCTCGACCAAGGTGATGGCGCGTGCCAGAATCGCCCGGTCGCCCGCGCGCACGCCGTCCACGTACGCCTGCGCGCTGAGAAGCTTCACGGCTCCCCGAATTGGGCTTCCAGGCGGTCGAGTAGCTCGATGGCTGCATCGGCGATGACCGTTCCCGGACCGAAGATCGCAACCGCGCCTGCCTTACGTAGCGCGTCGTAGTCTTCGGGCGGAATCACGCCCCCCACTACGACCAGGATGTCATCGCGGCCGAGATCTCGAAGCGCGCGCTTGAGCTGTGGGACCAAGGTGAGATGACCTGCTGCCAGCGAGCTCGCGCCCACGATGTGCACGTCGTTCTCGACGGCCTGTTTTGCGCTTTCCTCGGGGGTCTGGAACAACGGCCCGATATCGACGTCGAATCCGAGGTCCGCGAATGCCGTCGCGATGACCTTCTGCCCTCGATCGTGGCCGTCCTGGCCCATCTTCGCGACCAAGATTCGCGGCCGGCGGCCATGCTTCTTCATGAACTGATCGCTCCGGGATCTCACCCGATCGATGGCTTCCGAGTCCTTGCCCACTTCGTTTCGATACACGCCTTCGATACTCCGAATCGTCGCCTGATAACGGCCCCACACGCGCTCGAGCGCGTCGCTGATCTCTCCCACCGTGGCTCGATGCCTGGCCGCATCGATGGCCAGCTCGAGCAGATTTCCCTCCCCAGTGTCGGCGCACTTGGTCAGCGCCTCAAGTTTCGGCCTGAGCGCCGACTCGTCGCGTTCCCGGCGAAGCTCCTTCAACCGGGCGATTTGGGCCTCCCGGACGGCGGTGTTGTCGACTTTCAGCACCTCGATGGGGTCTTCTTGGTCGAGGCGGTACTTGTTGACCCCGACGATCGTCTGGTGCCCGGAATCGATCCGGGCTTGCGTCCGCGCGGCCGCCTCCTCGATGCGAAGCTTGGGAAGCCCCGCCTCGATGGCTTTGGTCATGCCTCCGAGCTCCTCGACTTCCTGGATGTGGGCCCAGGCGGCGAGCGCAAGCTCGTGGGTGAGGCGCTCGACGTAGTAGCTGCCGCCCCAGGGGTCGATGACCTTGGTGGTTCCGCTCTCGAGCTGCAAATAGAGTTGCGTGTTGCGCGCGATTCGTGCGCTGAAGTCGGTGGGCAGAGCGATCGCCTCGTCGAGCGAGTTCGTGTGAAGGCTTTGGGTGTGGCCTTGCGTCGCGGCCATTGCCTCGATGCAGGTGCGAACGACGTTGTTGTAGACGTCCTGCGCGGTGAGGCTCCATCCCGAGGTCTGGCAATGGGTGCGAAGCGCGAGGCTCTTCGGGTTCTGGGGATTGAACTGCTCGATGAGCTTGGCCCAGAGCAGCCGCGCGGCGCGGAGCTTCGCGACCTCCATGAAGAAGTTGGTGCCGACGGCCCAGAAGAAGCTGATCCGTGGCGCAAACTCGTCGATCCCGAGGCCGGCTCCGAGCCCGGTACGCACGTATTCCAGGCCGTCCGCGAGCGTGTATCCGAGCTCGAGATCCTGCGTAGCTCCGGCCTCCTGCATGTGATAGCCGCTGACGCTGATGCTGTTGAACCGCGGCATGTGGGCCGCCGTGTACTTGAAGATGTCCGCCACGATCCGCATCGAAGGCGATGGCGGATAGATGTACGTGTTGCGAACCATGAACTCTTTGAGGATGTCGTTCTGAATGGTGCCCGTGAGCTGTTTGGGCTCGACCCCCTGTTCTTCCGCGGCAACCACGTAGAGCGCAAGAACGGGCAACACCGCGCCGTTCATGGTCATGGACACGCTCATCTCGTCGAGTGGAATGCCATCGAACAGGATTCGCATGTCTTTGATCGAGTCGATTGCGACGCCCGCCATGCCGACGTCGCCGGCGACGCGGGGATGATCTGAATCGTATCCGCGGTGGGTCGCCAAATCGAACGCGATGGATAGACCTTTTTGGCCGGCAGCGAGGTTGCGGCGATAAAACGCATTGCTCTCCTCTGCTGTCGAAAACCCCGAGTATTGCCGGATGGTCCAAGGCCGCTGCACGTACATCGTCGGGTACGGGCCTCGAACGTAAGGAGGCAAGCCCGGCACCGTGTCGAGGTGACTCACCGGCTCGAGGTCTTGCTCGAGGTACACGGGCTTCACTTCGATGCCCTCGGGCGTCTCCCACGACTGCGCTGCACGTTCGCCCGCACGCGCCTTCCAATCGTCGATCGACCCACGGGCGGCGCTGTCCAGCGCCTCGAAATCGATCCGGCTGAAATCGGGCAAGCGAGTCATCGCGGCACCCCAATGGAATCGAGGACACGAGTCATGACGCCGAAGACATCGGCGCCCACGAAAACGAAGTCGCTCACTCCGCTCTCCCGGAGCGCCGCCTCTCGCTCGGCACGCCGCCCCGCCAGCAACAGCAGTGGGCAACCAGCCGTCTTGAGCGCCGCAACCGCCGGGTCGAGCATGGTTTCGTAATCCCGGTCGCTTCCGCAGATCACCGCAAGCGCCGCGGACGACTCCTTCCATGCGGCAGCGAGCGCTTCCGCGTCTGCGAATCCATCGTTGGTGATCGCGTCGAGCCCCGCCGCGGCGAGCAAGTTCTGAGCCCAAGTCGAACGGGCTCTGTGCGATGGAATCGGGCCGAGGTTCGCCACAAAGGCCTTCGGCCGTTCGGGGCTGCTGCTCGTGCGATCGCGGAGATGCTCCCAGAGCTCGGCCGCTCTCCATTGCTCGATGGGCTCGGCGTGAAAATCGGGCTGTCCATGCCGAAGGACGGTTGCCACGCTGTACAAGTCGGCACCGGCCGTCACGGCCGCAAGAGATGCTCGCGTGAGCGCACCCTGACCACGCTCCGAATCGTTCACGGTGCGCGCGAGCTCGATGAAATTGTCCCGATGCGCAGTCGGGTCGAGTGAATCGAGAGATGATTGGACCAAGCGGCTGATTTCCTCGTTCCTGACGGGCTCGCGCTCCACGGGAGCTTCCCGCAAGCTAGGAAACTCGCTCACACCGACGATCGGAGTCTTCCGTGTGGCCAGATCAAGGCGCCGGGCTTCTGCGACGTCACGGATTGCATCGACGATTCGGCCCGATCCGAGCGCCTTCACGATTCCTCCCACCTCTTCGATCGATCGGACCTCGGCCCAGGCGGCGCGGGCCAGCTCGGTGGTGAGGCGCTCCACGAACCAGCTACCACCGGCTGGGTCGGCCACGGCGTCGAGATGCGACTCCTCTCGCAATACGATCTGGGTGTTGCGGGCGACACGCTGGGCGAGCTCGCTCGCGGGCCCAATCGCGCAATCGAACGGCAAAGTGGCGATGCTTTGGGCACCTCCAAGAGCCGCCGCCGTGCATTCGGCGGTCGCTCGAAGCATGTTCACCCACGGATCGCGCTGTGTCTTGGTGAAGCGCGAGGTCCGAGCGTGCACCTGCATGGCCGCGGCCGCGGGCTCGCCGCCGGCGGTCGTCACGACCTTTGCCCACAACCCGCGCGCCGCACGGAGCTTCGCTATCTGCGTGAAGAAATCGCCTGAAACCGCATAGCTGAATCCGATTTGCCGCGCGGCCGCCTCGACGCTCATTCCAGCGTTGGTGAGCTGACGCAGGTATTCGATCCCGGTCGCGAGCGTGTATGCGATCTCTTGTGCTGCGCTCGCACCGCCTCCATCGTAGGGGTCGCTCGACACGTGCACCGCCCGAAGGCCGGGAGCGTGGACCGCACACCAGCTCGCGAGGTCGCAAAGCTCGCCGAAGCGCGCCCTCGGTCCGCCCTCGATGCGCCCTTCACCGGCGAGGAGCCCGACCGGATCGAAGCAGAAGCTCCCTTCGAGCGTTTCGTGCGCGACGCCTCGCCGCTTTGCCAGCACGAGAAAACCGGACGCCACCGCGAGCGCGTCCGCGCCGCCATCGACTGACACGGAAACACGGGACAGATCGACCGCCCCGAGCAGATCATCCAACTCCGCGACGGTGAGGACTCGGCAACCGCGGCGCGGGCCCAGCCGAAGCCACACGCCTTCGGCGCCGCGTTCCAGATCGCGACGAATCAGCTCCCGGCAGACGCTCGGACGAGGATCTTCGTACTCCTGTTGCAGCACCCAACTGCCCACGGGCGACGTCCCGCGGACATAAGGATAGACGCCGGGCAGCCCCACCGGTCGAAGATCCTGGACATCCTCGGCCATGTACAGCGGCTCGAGGACCAGCCCGCCGGGAATGGTAGACTGCAGCTTGGCAACGGGTTGACCTTTGAGGTC
>LJTN01000065.1 GCA_001303415.1 Myxococcales bacterium SG8_38 | reverse complement strand
GCGCCCGCGTCGATCGACATCTGGATGCGCGCGATCGGGCCGAGCGCATCGACGATGCGGGCACGGACCCGTCCCTTGCGCACGCCGAGCTTTTCGATACGCGGTGCGTGATTGTCCACGCGGATGGCTTCCGAGGTTGCGCTCGAGCGAAGCGCCCAGCTCGCAGGGTTGCTCGGCTCGTCCGAAGCTTCGACGCGAACGATGTAGTGGCCATCGGGAATGCTGCCCGTATCCCAGGCGTACTTCGTCTCGGTAAGCACCGTGTCGTCGCCGAACATCTCGCGCCACATCGGCTGTGACTCCTGTCGATAGGCGATCCGGTAGCGCAACGGGTCGCCGTCCGGGTTGTCGACCTTCCAGCTAAGGTTGAGCATCGTCGTGGGCGGCGCCGGCTGCTGCCGGGGCTCCTCTCCTCGTTTGGGGGGAGGTCTGCTCCCCTGCACGTCCGACACTCTCGCACGCTGATTCTGCGGCAGGTAAAAGAGCTCCACCGCGTAAAGCACCGCGGCAGGGTCCTTTGGAAACCTGGCGCGCAACTGAATGAAACGACCCGGCGGGCTCGTTACCGGCCCCGGCTTCTTGAGCCCCTTGGACCAAGCGCTCCAAGTGACGCCGGGCTCTTGCGTGTTCCCCGAGCGCGTTTCGAACGCCAGCCCGCCGCGGGCGCGCCACTCGAGCCTGCCCCACTGCGACGCGAAGCGCGCATCGAGCGCCTTGCTCGTCCAGACAGCGTCCCGTGGCGGCCCTGACTGCACGCGATAGATCGCGGCGCCATCTCCGGTGGTGAACGATGGGCTGCTTGCGCGTAGATCGAGCGCCAGCACCTGTCGCTCCTCGACGTCTGCCCAAATCGAATAGCTCCCGTCGGGCTCTACGCGAAAGATGCGTCCGTCGTCCCCGCCGCCCGCATAGACCGCGCCATCCCGACCCCACTGAACGGCCGTGAAATGGGTGTCCTGGCGGCCCATCAACGCCTCGGTTCGGCCGTCCAGGTCCACGCGCCAGAGCTGCCCGCTTCCGGCGCGGGGGCGCGGGGTCCGTAGGCCCTTGCCTGCGCTCTGCTGGGGCGCAGGGCTCGGCGCGAACTGCGCGCCGGGGAGTGTCTTGAATTGATTGGCCGCCACCGCGAGGCTGCCGTCGTGATAGTCGATGGCCGTGATCTCGTTGCCGGGGAAGTCATGCACCACCGATACGGAATCGTTCGGCGCGATCCGGAGGACCACGGCATTGTCACTGGTGCCCGCGTAGAGCGTGCCTCGCTCATCGCCGGTGAGCGTCATGACGTGCGCGGCCTCCGCCTTGTAGAGCTCTTTGGCGCGCCCGATGGGATCGATGGAGAACACCTTGCCTTCGGGTCCCGTGCCCGCGATCAAACGGCCTCGCTTCGCGTCGTAGAAGAGCGCCCACACGTGCTCTGCGCCCGCGGGGGTCGAGAAGCGCTTCATCGCGCCCGACTCGGGATCGATCCGGTAGATCCTTCCATGGGGTAGGGTGCCCGCATAGAGAGCGCCATCTCCGCCGAACGCGAGGGACGAGACGAGAAGCTCACCGGTTTTCGCAAAGGCTTTCACTTCCTTGCGGTCGATCCGATAAACCACGCCGTCGGTCCCCGTGCCGATGAATACCGTGTCACCGCGTCGTGTCATACTGAAGGCGACCGGAACGTTGTCGATGGCGATGCGCTCGGTGGCAGCGCCGGGCCGCACGGAGCCATCCGAATACACCGCGGTGCCTTCGAGCTCGCCTTCGAAAAAAGCGTCCGCGCCATCCAGCACGAAGCTCTCGGTAGTGACGGCGACCGCGGTGGAGCTCGCAGCAAGCACGAAGCTTGCAAGCACGATTCGTATCGCTTTTGAGGTTCTCATCGTCTTCATCACTCGCCGAGGAGCTGCCGCCGCGCGACCTCCCGGACTTGGAGCGTCAGATTGGCTCCGCCCACTACTACCTTGGACATGTCGATTTCGGTGCGGGACTGCGTCACGAAGGGGCGGCTGTCTTCGGACGTGCTGACTAGCTGTAGCGAGTTGAGGGCAGAGGCGGGCAGCGAATTGACCACATGGCCTTCGAACGTGAGCCCTCGCGTCGGAAGCTGCAGAGCGACCACGAGGGACGTCGCAGGATAGCGCCGCTGAGTCTGTTCGATGAGGTCGGCCAAGGAGCCCGGCCGAGGTTGCTCGATCGCCATCTGGTTGCCCCCGGCCACCACGACCCGAACCGCCTGGCCGGCGGCCGCGTGGGGGATCCGCACTTTGACCGCCCGGATCGTGTCTTCATGATCGACGCGACGGAGCCGAACGTAGATGGTGGCTTCTTCTCCCGGATCCACCTCGTCGTACGCGATCGAGGCTGCGGCTACTTGGTAGACCTCGCGATTGAATTCGACGTCCATCTCCAAATCGACCGAGGTCACGCGGGATGTCTCGAAAGGGTTGGCAAACGCGGCTTCCATCAGCCCGAACATCCGAAGCTGAGAAAACGCCGCGGGGCTGGCCGCGCCGATCGGCGAGTAGCCTTGCTCGTCGAGCGACACGATATCCTGCCCCTCGATCCCGATTTTGCTTCGGGCCCGAAAGACGACGTCCTGCACGTCGCCCGCCGTGGACTTGACCGCGTTTACAATGACGGCAAACACGATCGAAGGCGTCAAGATGCGGTGGCTTGCCACCTCCACGTGCCATTCGGTCTTGGGAGCGCCCTCCACCCCGTTGATCCGGACCCGCACGGGGATACGCGCTGCCGAGATGTCCGGCTCGACCACGATCGCAGGTTGCCGATCCTGGACCAGGGTACCCAGAGGATGGGCGGTTTCGGCGATCTTGAAGGACCGGAGCTCGCTGACGAGAACGTGCAGGACCCGCGCGGTCGCCGTCGGAAGCCCAGTCGCGCCCGCTTCCATCATGGGATGGCCAAAGGCAAGCGTCCTGCCGCCTCGAGCGATGTGCGTCACGGTTCCCACCCCGGTGATGGCGATGTCCCCCCGCGCCAGCTCGACGGCGATCGCGCCCCCTGGCTCGAAGCGGGTTGGACCTCCGCGGGCGCTTCCGCCCGTGCTCGACTGCGTCGCCACGAACCCGAGCGGCTCGAGCTCCTCAGCCAGCATGTGGGCAACCGAATCCGTGAACCCGCCCAACATGATCGGAGTGCTGACCCGGTGCAGACCGACCGGACCCTCCGTGCGGCTGCTCTTTTCCTGGAGCGCGCGGATCGTGGACAGCGCGGTCACCGGCTGCTCGCCGCGAAACGGTGGCAAGCCCGCAAAGCGTTCGCGCGACGGACGCGCAACCTCGGACTGCGCGCGTGGCAAGCCAGGAAGCGGCTTGGCCCCAGGAAACATCTCCAGACGGACGGGTCGTGTCAACTCCGCCAACATGCTGGCGATGGGGGTCACGCCGACCACGGGGTCGGTGCCGTAGCTCCAGCCATACGCATACGCGCCAGCCAGCCGGCCGTCTAGATAGATGGGGCTTCCGCTCATGCCGGCGACGCCCCGCGCGCGATCGAGCAGTGGGTGCGGAGTGCGAATCAGGATCAAGTCTTGATCCGGCCGGAAATTGTCGAGCACATCGATGACCTCGACGTCGAAACGCTCCGGCTCGGTGCCCCGAAAGACCGATAGGCCGTAGCCCTTCATGCCAGGCCGGATTTCGTCGACGTGAATGAAGCCCGGTGTCGATTGAGCGACGGCAGCCCCGAGGAGCGACACGCTCAGTACGAACCACAATCCGGACGCCAGCCGCTTCACTCTAAAAAAGCCTAGCAGGGCTATTCCGCAGGAGCCGGTGTTAGTTGGAGCGAGTCGATGAGGGCGCGCAGCGACTCGAACCGAAACGGCTTCGGAAGATACGCGCTCACGTCGCTCCGGCGCTCCTTGGGCACGGGCTCGGGGCTCGGCTCACCCATCAGAATGACCAACAAGTCGGGTTTCGACTCGCGAAGCCGCCGCGCGACCTCGACGCCGCTCATTCCAGGCAAGCTCGACGCGACGAGGGCCAGGTCTGGCGTCCAGTGCTCGATGACCGTGAGCGCGCTTTCGCCCGAGCCGGTTCCAAGGACTCGGTTTCCATCGACGGTCAGCATGCGGGCCAGGCTAAACTGGAGATCCGGGTCGTCTTCGACGAGCAGCACGCTCCGATGCCGCGGACGACGCTCTGCAATCGCCCTGGCTGCCCTCTCCCACTTTAGTGTGCTTGCCTCTATTGCCATGTCCGGCTGGGTCGACGCGCGACAACTGCTCAACGTGCAGCACCGCTGCGTTGTTCCCACCTCCCGGTCGTCGGACATCTTAGAGATGTCCCGACCGGGTTGCAATGACCCTAGGGCCCACCTGGAAAATCAGGGATTCTCGTGAAATCGCTCGCTTAAACGGATGCCTCGGGGGCGCTGTGGGCGCTGTTGCCTCGCGACTGGCCCGGCTGCACCGCATTGTTTCCGTGGAAGGTCTGACCGGTGCGGGCGATCTCTTCGAGCACCGGAGCTGGCGAAAAGCGGGAGCCGAGTCGCTTTTCGAGTTCCCGGAGCCGGCCGAGCACCTCTTTGGCGCCCACCTGGTCCACGAAGCGGAACGGGCCACCCCGGAACGGGGGGAAGCCGAGGCCGAAGACCGCGCCGACGTCTCCGTCGCGCGCACTGCGGAGAATGCCCTCGCCGAAGCAGCGACACGCCTCGTTGACGAACTGGAGCGCGCAGCGCCACGCGATTTCCTCGTTCGAGACGCTCTTGTTGGCCGCCGTCACTCCCAAGACCTCGTACACCGATTCGTCGACACCCTTCTTCTTGTCGCCGTACAGGTAGAAGCCGCGGCCGTTCTTGCGTCCGTAGCGCTCGTCATCGATCAGCTTCTGCATCCCTTCGGGTGGCTGCATGCGCTCACCGAAGGCGCCCTGCATGATCTTGCCGACCTTGGCGCCCACGTCGATACCGACCTCGTCGGTCAGCTTGATCGGACCCACCGGGAATCCCCAGTTGAGCATGGCCGAGTCGATTTTTTCGATCGGCACCCCTTCGGCGACCAGGTGCGCCGCCTCGTTCATCATCGGTGCGAGGACACGGCTGGTGTAGAAACCCACGCCGTCTTTGACGACGATCACGTGCTTTCCCTGGCGTTTGCCGAGGTCGACGCACGTTGCGGTGACCCAGTCCGCGGTCTTGTCGGTCACGATGATCTCGAGCAGGGGCATCTTGTGAACCGGGGAGAAGTAGTGCATCCCGATGACGGTTTCCGGGTGCTTGCTGGCTTCGGCGATCTTGGTGATCGGCAGCGATGACGTGTTCGACGCGAAAATCACGTCGTCTCGGCCCACTTCCTCGATGTCGCGGACCATTTGCTGCTTGAGCCCGAGGTCCTCGAAGACCGCCTCGACGACCACGTCGGCATCGTGAAAGCCCGCATACGTGGTGGTGCCCGTCGTCTGAAGCATCAGCGTGTTGGCTTGCTGTTCGCTGAGTTTCTTGCGCTTCATCCGGCCGTCGATGATGCCGCGTACGTAACGGAGGCCCGACAACACGCCGTCCGCATCGCGGTCTTTGAGCCGCACCGGGATTTTCGCGACCGCGGTCGTGACATAAGCAATGCCAGCGCCCATCAGCCCGGCGCCCAGCATGCCCACCTTGTGGATCTCCCGCGGCTTCACATTCGTGTCGTCCACACCCGTGTCTTTCTTCAGCGCAGTCGTCGCGAAGAAGATGCTCATCAGGTTTGCAGCTTCGGGCGTGGTGAGCAGCCGGCCGAACCCGCGAGCTTCAGCGTCGAGCCCAGCCTGGAAACCGTCCTCGAGCCCCGTCTTGACCACGTCGATGATCAAATCTTGCGCCGGGTAGTTGCCGCGCGTTTGCTTGTGAAGTTGCTTGCGTGCCTGATCGAAGAGGATCTTGCGCCCCACCGGATTCTTCGCGAGCGCAAACTCGGTCACCGCTTCCTTGTCGAGCAACTGGTCGATGAAGCTGTCCTTCTTTGGCTGGCGGCCGATTCGCGACAGCGCGACCTCTGCCGCGGTCTCGAGGAGAATCGAAGGCGGGACGACATCATCGACGAGACCCATTTTGAGCGCTTTTTTGGCCTCGATTTGCTTGCCCGTGAGCATCATGTCGAGCGCCGGTTGCACGCCGATGAGCCGCGGTAGGCGCTGCGTGCCCCCTGCGCCCGGAAGCAGCCCGAGCTGCGACTCGGGAAGGCCCAGCTTGGTCTTGTTGCTGTTGCTCGCTACGCGCGCGTGACAGGCGAGAGCCACCTCTAGACCGCCACCGAGGGCGACGCCGTGAATGGCCGCGACCACCGGCTTGGGGCAGCTTTCGATTCGGTTCATGGCCTTGTGGCCCTCGCGGGAGATGCGTTCGCCTTCCTCGGCGCTGTTCACGGTCTCCAGCATCGAGATGTCGGCGCCTGCGATGAAGCTGTCTTTCTTGCCGGAGGTGAAGACGATGGCCTTGATCTCGGGATCGTTCTCCACGGAGTCGAACACCCGCATGAAAGTGTCGACGAAATCGCTCTTCAGCGTGTTCATCGGCTCGCCCGGAATGTCCATGCGGACGATGGCTACGCCGTCACCCCGCTTCTCAATCGTGAGTCCTTCGTGCGCCATTACTGTGCCTCCAATACCATCGCGGCGCCGATGCCTCCCGCTGCGCAGGCCGTGCAAAGCGCCAAGTTGCCGCCTCGCCGCTTCAGCTCTCGCAGCGTCTGAATGATCTGGCGACCTCCGGTTGCCGCAAAGGGATGCCCGATCGAAATCGATCCGCCATTCACGTTGAACTTGTCCCAATCGATGTCCCCGATCCTCTCGGAGCGGCCCAAATGCTTCTGCGCCCATTGTGCAGACTCGAAAGCCTGCGTATTCGAGAGAATCTGGGCGGCGAATGCCTCGTGCATGTCGACTAGATCGAGGTCCGAAAGCTTGATTCCCGCCCGATCCAACGCGATCGGCGTCGCGTAGGAAGGACCCATGAGGAGCTGTCCCGAGGGGTCGAGCGCCGCGAACGCGTAGCTGCGGATGAACCCGAGCACGTCAAAGCCCATGGCCTTGGCCTTGTCCTCGCGCATGAGAAGCAAGGCGCTGGCGCCGTCGGTGAGCGGTGAGCTGTTGCCAGCGGTGACCGTGCCGTGCTTTCGGTCGAAGGCGGGCTTGAGCTTCGCGTACTTGTCGAGCGCGCTGTCCTTGCGAACGAGGTTGTCCTCGCGAATGGCTTCTTTGAAACGATCGGGGACGAAGACCTGCATGACCTCGTCGTCGAACTTGCCCTCCGCCCACGCTGCTGCAGCACGCGAGTGGCTGCGGTGCGCGAGCTCGTCTTGTGCTTCGCGGCTGATGTGGTTCTCCTTGGCCATTTTCTCGGCGCTCTCGCCCATGGACAGCCCAGTGGAGAACTCCTTGATGGCCGGAGGCTGTGGCGCCAGGTCGCGCGGCCGAAGACCCGCGAAGGCTTGCACGCGCTCTCCGAGGCTGCGGGCCTTCATCGCGTCCACCAACGCGTCGGCGAGCTGCTTCGAGACGGTGATCGGCACGTTGCTCGCACTGTCGGCGCCTCCGGCGAGGCCGGTGTCGATCGCCCCTGCCATGATCGCCTCGGCGATGTTTACTGTCGACTGATAGCTCGTCGCGCAGGCCCTCGAGACGCTGTAGGCCTCGATGCTCTTCGGCATACCGGTGGCGAGAACGATCTCTCGGGCGATGTTGGGCGCCTCCACCGATGGAACGACCTGGCCGTACACCACCTGCTGGATCTCCTTCGGGTCGAGCTCGACCCGTTGCAGCAGCTCGGTGACGACGATGTTCGCCAAGTCGAGCGCGCTGAGCTCCCGATATGCTGACCATTGCTTCGCGAAGGGCGTCCGCAACCCGGCCACGACCGCCACGCGCTTTCCATTCGATTCCATGCGCTGAGCTCCTGAAAATGAACCGTGATTCAGTGGAAGGGAGAGCCTGAGATCCCCGACCGGACATGTCAAGCGAGCACAGGGCCGTTGACCGGCTGCCGGCGGCCCTTAGACTTTGCCGGTGCGACGCTTGCCCCTGGTGGAGAGCCGTTCCGCGGTCTACGAGGACTGGCCCGCGAGGCCCGACGATTTCAACACGATCCCGCTCTTGCACGACTCGCGGGGCCGCCGCTACACCTATCTTCGTCTGAGCGTGACGGACCGCTGCGATCTTGCATGCGTCTACTGCATGCCACCCGGGGGCGAGGACGAGCATGCCGTGCGCGACGACCTTCTGACCTTCGAAGAGGCCGCGCGCCTCATCTCGGTGTTCGCGATGGCTGGCATTCGCCGGGTTCGATTCACCGGAGGCGAGCCGCTGGTGCGCAAGGACATCGTTCGGCTCGTGGAGATCGTGCACCGCCGCACCGCGGTCGAGCAGCTCGTGATGACGACGAACGCCACGCGGCTGGCAGAGCTGGCAAGGCCGCTCCGCGATGCTGGGCTCCACGGCGTCAACATCTCGATCGACACGCTGGACGCGGACCGGTTCGCTTCCATCACGCGAGGAGGCGATTTGGGACGGGTCTTAGCCGGAATTCACGCTGCCCTTCACGTAGGCCTCGAGGTCAAGCTCAACACGGTGCCGCTTCGCGGGCGCAACGACGACGAGCTCGGCCGCATCGTCGATTTCGCGTGGTCCCTCGGCGCAACCCCCCGCTTCATCGAGCTCATGCCACTGGGGGAGGGCGCCAAGCTCCCCTCGAGCATGCGCATGAACGCAGACGATGTGCTCCGGTTCTTGGGCGATCGGGTTCATTCGGAGCCGCCCACCGCGGTGGAGGGGCAGGGCCCGGCGCGGTACATGCCCGCTAGCAACGGCTCGGCGCACCGCGTGGGCTTCATCACCCCGATTAGCAACGAATTCTGCGACACCTGCAATCGCGTGCGGGTGACGGCCAAGGGTGACATCCGGGCCTGTTTGGCCTCGCGGCGCGCGATCAGTCTCCGCAACATCATGCGTGCGGGGGGCAGCGACCTCGATCTGGCCTGGGCCATGGTGTGGTCGCTCTCCGGCAAGGATCGAGGACACCATTTCCTCGAGCCGCACGAGCACGAGCATGAGCGCGTCGGGATGAGCCTCATCGGCGGATAGGCTACAGGGGCGGACGTGTTGGCTAGAATCGCAATGGCCTGCCTGTTGTTGGCAGGATGCTCGAACGAACCTCGCAATCTTCGAACGTGGACCCCGGAGGACCATGCGCATCTTCCAGATACGCAGATCGATCCCAATCGGGTCCCGCAGCAAGAGGTGCCCCAGCTGACGGTGGGCGAGCTTTTGTGGCAGCGAAACTGCGCCCGATGTCACGGCACCGACGGGGGCGGCGGGCGCGAGGCGCAGATCAGCTTTGCGAGCTCAGAGTGGCAAAGCCAGATCGACGATGCAGCGATCGCTCGAACGATCGCCGGCGGCAAGCCGCCCGGCATGCCCGCCTTCGCCGAGCTCCTGTCGCCCAAGCAAATCACCGCGCTAGTCACCCACATCCGCACCATGAGCCCGGGGCCAAACTAGGCGACGGGCGTAAGGACCGGGCTCGGAAAAACACGACACGGGGTTCCACGGAACGCGGCGGCTTGCATCGGTGGGCCGATGCACTTGTGGGCTTTGCCCACGCAAGCCGCCGCTCGGGCGGCGTGCCAATCGGAGGTGGGTGCTTCCATGCCGATTGGCACTTCGCACGTCCGCTCCACCCCATGTCGCGTTTTTCCGAGCCCTCCGTACGTAGACTTGTACGGAGGAGGACGGGTCGGGATGGGCAGCACAGCGAGGGGGCGGGAGCCTAGTGGTGTGGTGACTTGAGGAGCCGGGCGAGCGGGTCCCGCTCGCGAGCACGCCCGTCGCGACCCGTCCTCCGGGCGCTCAATCTACGATCGGTGCTGATCGACTCGTGTCGTGTTTTTCCGAGCCCGGTCCTTACGTCAACCTTTTCGCGAATCACTCCTGTGGCGCCTCTTCGTCTAGCAGGTCCGGACCCTCTGCGGCTCGTTCGGCTTCGACTTGGATGTCGAGCCGTTTGTCCGCTGCGGTGTCGCCTGCCTCGAGGGCGCCTGCGGCCGGGTGAACGGATTCCTGCGCAGGGCTTTCCACGGCCTGCTGCACGTAGAGCCTATAAATCGGCTCGGGCATCTCGATGTTGGCGTCATCGAATGCGGTCTTGATCAATCGAATCGCTTCGCTGCGCGCTTTGAAGAAGTCGGTGCTCGATTGGTCCACCCATGCGTGGAACCGAATCGGCACGTTCGAGTCGCCCAGTTGCTGAATCAAAGCAAAAGGCGGCGGCTGATCGAGCACCGCATCCATCCCAGCGAGTGTTTCCAGCCCGAGCTTCTGCGCCTCGACGAGGTCCTGCTTCACCCCGACGCCGACCTCAAAGTGAAGCTGCCTCAGAGGATTGCGAGTGTAGTTGAGCACGACGGCCTTGAAGACCTTTGCATTTGGAATGCGCAAATGATTCCCCTCGAGCGTGAGCAGCACGGTGGCGCGGGACGTTAGTCGGACCACCTTTCCCTCCTCGCCGTCGATCGACACGAAGTCGTTTGGGGAGAACGGACGCCGCATGCTGAGGAGAAGCCCGGCGAGGTAGTTCTCGATGATGTCGCGAAACGCGAAGCCAACCGCGATGCCGATGACTCCTGCAGCGCCGAGGGCCGCCCCGACGAGGGCCGTGGCGTCGAGAAGCTCCAACGCGACCAGCACACCGGTGCCGATGATCGTGATGCGCGTGAAGTGCCGCGCCAAGTCTCGAAGAAAGCGGTTCTGAATCCATCGGAAGAGCCAGTCGCCGCCAGTCAGCAAACGAGCTAGCAACCAAGAGACCAGCACGACGGCCAACGCCACGCCGAGCAACGGCAAGAGCTCGAGCGCCCGATCACCTAGCTCTCCCAGCTTGGCGCCGACCAAGTCGATCCGCTCGCCCGTGTTCTCCAAAGCCTCGGTGATCTCGCGCTCGGGCTTGGAGTCTTGCGCCTGCGACGCCGGATGCCAGAGCACGGCGGCCCACGTCGCGAGAGTAGGGGCGAGTGAAATTCTGCTTGTCCGGCGCATGGAGCTCTAGACGCTTTGCGCGAGGAACTGGGCGATCAAGTCGGCGACCGAATAGACCCGGAGAAAGTCACCATCGGCCAAAGCTTGCACGTGGGGCCGGGTATTGGTGCATGCGATCCCTCCGAGCGCGCCACTATCGCGCAAAGTCTCGAGAGACTCCTTGGCAAACACACCGTGCGTGCAAACCGCGAACACCTCGCTTGCGCCGGCGTCACGATAGGAACGAGCAGCAGAGACCAGCGAGCCGCCTGTGCGAACCATGTCGTCGTAGATGACGACCGACCGTCCTTCCACGTCCGCCGCGAGCGCAGTCACCTCGGTTTCGGTTTCCGAGAGACGCCGCTTGAACACGAAAGCCGCATCTACCTGCAGATCGTTGGCTAGGCTTTCGACCCACTTGGCTCTGCCCGCGTCCGTGGCGCCGAGCACGAAGTCTTCGCCGCCGAAATCACGAATCGCTTGCAAGACCACGGATCGAGCCTGAAGGTGCACGGGTCGGATGTCGCCGGAGAAGTAGTAAGGGATGCCTTCGGAGTGAAGGTCGACGAGCACCGCGCGATTGCCGGAGCCTGCCGTCGGAATCGAAGAAAGCAGACGCGCCCGGTTCTTGGCCGCCACGATCTCGCCCTGCTTCGACGCGCGCTCCATCGTCTGATACCCGAACCACGGCAACACCAGGGTCAAGGTGTGTGCTCCCAGATGGACCAGCCCGCATGCGAGATCGTAGATCTCCAGCGTGTCGAAGTCCTCGATGGTTCCCCCGACCAGGACCACGTCGCGCCGGGAACAATCGGTGTCGATGCGGCGGTATCGTTCTCCGTCCGGGAAGATTTTTCGCTCGACGACGCCCAGATCGAAGTCGCCTGCACCGGCCACGTCTTCCCCAAGCTCTTGGTAACGTTCGGTCGCAAACAGGAGCAGAGGCTGTCTCATCGTCCTGGCTCGATCACAGCACAGGATGGTTTCGAGGGCTAGCTTCTCGCCAAAACGTCCAAGAGAACCTCGGGCACGTCCGTCATGAGGCCGTCGACGCCCACCGCGAGCAGCCCGTACATTTGGGCGGGGTCGTCCACGGTCCAGATGTGGACCTGGATTCCATGGTGGTGCGCCGCCTCCATGAATCTCGGCGTGATGACGTCGATCCCCCGGTAGACAGGTGGAATCTGAAGCGCGTCGAAGGGGAACATCGCGTTCTTCCAGGTGCCCGTGAGCACCCCTGCCCAGAAGCGCTTGGCCCCGCTGCGACCCGCGGAGGTCGCGACCCGCCCGCGGCTGTAAGTTCGAAACGCCTCGGTTACTAGGTCGTGCTCCGAGGCGACCAGCACACGATCATGGATGCCGTGGTGATCGATGAAGTCCCAAAGCCCGCGCGCGAGCGCGGGATCCTCGGGTTTGAGCTCGAGATTGTAGTGCAGCGACGAATCGAGGGCGAGGGCTTCTTCCAGCGTCGGGATGCATGCGCCGGCTCCGCGAAAGGTGTAGCTGCCGTTCTCGATGAAGTTGTGGCCTGCATCGAGACGCTTCAGGTCGCTCAGCGTATGATCTTGCAAGTTGCCGTGTCCGTTGGTCGTTCGCTCGAGCGTGAGGTCGTGAAAGCAAACGAAGTGACCGTCGGAGGTCACTTGAATGTCGGTCTCGATGTGGCGATACCCCAGGTCGGCCGCGTTCCCGAATGCGAGCAAGGTGTTCTCGGGCCATCGCTTCGCGCCGCCACGGTGGGCGAACGGAATGGGCACGGCCGGGCCGAAGTACGCGCGAGGCATCGAGGACGCAGCATAGCGCCGTTCGCGGCGACAGGCGCGCAACACTTGTCTACGGCTGTTTTTGTGCTCAACCTCCCGCCTCGAAGGGAGCCTCGCCATGGCGAAAGACTACACCGGCAAAGTCGCGATCATCACGGGTGGAGCCGGTGGTCTCGGCAAGGCGCTTGCCGAGGAAATGGCAGCGCGAGGCTGTCATGTGGTGCTCGCGGACATCAATGCGAGGCTTCTCGACGAGACCGCGTCCGAGATCCGGTCGGCTGGAGGCCTTGTCGAGGCTAGCACGGTGGACGTGCGCGATGCCGCTCAGGTCGGTTTCTTGGTCGAGAGCACGTACCGCGACCGGCGCCGCATCGACTACCTCTTCAACAACGCGGGGATCAACCTCTGTGCGGAGCTTCGAGACACCACGCTCGAAGACTGGAATCAGTTGATCGACGTGAACATCCGCGGCGTGGTTCACGGGGTTCATGCAGCCTATCCCATCATGCGCGAGCAGGGCTTCGGTCACATCGTGAACACCGCGTCTGCAGCCGGCCTGGTGCCTGCTGCCGCCGAAGGCGCATACAGCGCAACCAAGCATGCGGTGGTCGGTCTGTCCTCCGCCTTGCGCATCGAAGCCGAAGCGTTCGGTGTTCAGGTGAGCGTCGTTTGTCCCGGGCTCATCGATACGCCCATCTTGGGATCGACCAAGTACGTCAACCTCGATCCCAATGCGCTCGTCGCGGTCACCCCAGAAAAGCCCATGGATCCTGCGAGAGCGGCGCGGGTCATCTTGCGGGGCGTCGACCGAGGCGACTTCTTCATCGTGGTGACGGCGACCGCACATGCGATTTGGCGTATCCACCGCTTGGCGCCCAACGCATCGATTCGTCTCGGCAGGCTCGCGATCCAGAAATTCCGGGGGATGCGTTCCGACCGAGAATGAGCTCACAGAAACTCGTCGCCAATTCCGATGACGCGCAGCGCGCGGTCGTGAATGCGGAATTCGGCCGGCCCGACCCCGGGCGCTTCGCCATCGACATCCATCCATGCGGTGTTGGCGGCCACCTCGACCTCGACGTGCCTCCCGCGGTAGGTGCCCACGATGGGAGAGCGGATGTGCGTGCCCTTGTAGAGTGCCGCCATGACGGGGAGCCCGCGCAGCGTCGAGGTCGCCCGGATCAGGATCACGTCGAACATGCCATCGGCAAGACGAGCTTCGGGCGCGAACATCATGCTGCCTCCAGCCCAGCGACCATTGCAGACACACAAACTGCTGATGTCGTGCTGTCCCTCGTCCTTACCATCGATCCGCATGTGGATGCGGGCCGGCTTGTATCTCATTTGCGCGCGAAGGACTGCCTTGAAGTACTTGGCTTTGCCACTGCTCTTCGATTTGGATGCGGCCACGAACCGGTCGACGAGGCCCCCCATTCCCATCGATGCGATGTTCAGAAAAAAGCGACCTGCGCTCTGCCCGTCGTCGTCTACGTACCGGACCCATCCGATGTCGATCGGGACGGCCGGCTTGCTCCGGATCACGGCACAGGCGCTTTCGAGCTCCTCGGCGCCCGGGATCATTCGACGGAAATCACCTCCCGTTCCTGCATGCAGGATCCCCAGGGAGACCTCGTGATTGAGGCCGGACTGCATGATGCCGTCGACGATCTCGCTGTGTGTGCCGTCGCCTCCGAACGACACTATCGTCCGGGCTCCGTTGGCGATTGCCTCCTTGCCGATCCGCAAGCCATCTCCCCTCGATGCGGTGAGCTGCATCTCGACGGGGCCAAGTGCCTCCCGCACGCAAGCGCTGAGCTTCGGCCAGTTCTCTCCAATGAAGCCGTGCCTGGCCATGGGATTCGCAATCACGATGGTCTTGGTCGGATCAAACACAGCAGAAGGCCTCGTACCGCATTTCGCCGATTTCGGATAGGGTTTCGAGGCGCGGCCTTCGATCCGCGCACCGTGATCCCCGGAGGACGGGTCGCGACGGGCGTGCTCGCGAGCGGGACCCGCTCGCCCGACTCCCCAAGTCAACACACAACTAGGCTCCCGCCCCCTCGCTGTGCTGCCCATCCCGACCCGACCTCCTGCGTAGACGTCAGTACACGTGCCTCGAAGCCAGGTCAGGGGCAGTGGCAGGGACAGTGGCAGCGGCAGGGTCAGTGACAGCGGCAGTGGCAGCGGTTGCAGTTGACGTATGCAGGGCTCGGAAAAACGCGACATGAGGTGGAGCGGACGTGCGAAGTGCCAATCGGCATGCATGCAACCACCTCCGATTGGCACGCCGCCCGAGGGGCGGTTTGCGTGGCCCAAGCTCACAAGTGCACCGGGCCACCTTTGCAAACCGCCCCGTTCCGTGGAACCTCGTGTCGTGTTTTTCCGAGCCCGTTCATGCGCCAGCGCGACAAAGCTCGACGCTCCTGGTATCGATCCTCCGTGTCCGAGCTCTTTGCGCGCCTTCGCGAAGCCGACTCCCGCCTCGCCTTGATCGTCGGCGACGAGGCCTGGTCCTATGCCGAGCTTGCCGGGGCGGCGCTCGAGCACGTATCGCTGCTCGCGCGCTCCAAGGTCGCGCCCGGGGATCGCGTCGCCCTTTGGGCCGAGCCACATTTGAGCACCGCTGCCGCGATGATTGGAAACGCAGTCGCTTGCGTGACCACCATCCCGCTCAACCCAAAGCTCGGGTCTGCAGAGCTCGAGCACATCTTGAGCGACTCGGCGCCCAAGCTCGCCTTTTGTGCCGCGGGGTTCGAGCCCATTCACGAAGCCGGCGGCGTTCCGCTGCTTCGAGCCGCGCATGCATCGCCCCCGTCGCGCCTGCCGTCGATCGAGGTCGACGACTCTCCGGCGCTGATTCTCTACACCTCGGGCACCACGGGGCTGCCCAAAGGGGCGGTCATCACGCGGCGCAACATCGCAGCAAACCTCGACTCCCTCGCGGAAGCATGGGAGTGGACTGCCCGCGACACCGTCGTGCATTCGCTGCCTTTGATCCATGCGCATGGTCTGGTACTGGGGCTTTTTGGTAGCCTGCGGGTGGGCGGCGCCTTGCACTACGTCCCCCGATTCTCGCTTGGCGGAATCGGCCGGGCTCTCACCGATTACCGACACGACCAGACCGTGTTGTTCGCGGTCCCCACGATGATTCACCGGCTTGCCGAAACGGCCGAGCGGGACGACGACCTGCGCGATGCCCTACGCGTGCCGCGCCTCTTGATCTCGGGCTCGGCTGGGTTGCCGGTTCGTGAGCACGAGCGAATCCAGGCGCTCACCGGTCGCGGCGTTCATGAGCGCTACGGACTGACCGAGACGCTGATCAACTGCGCGGTGCCCGCTTCGAGCCCGCCGATGCCCGGCTACGTTGGTCCGCCGCTGCCTGGGGTCGAGCTCAAGCTGGTCGACGAGCAACGCCGCGCAATCGATGCGCACGACGACGAGACGATAGGCGAGGTCGTGGTGCGAAGCGATGCAGTCTTTGCAGGCTACCTGAATCGTGACGAGGCGACTCGAGAGCTGCTCGACGGCGAGGGTTGGTTCTATACGGGGGACCTCGCCACCCGAACGGCATCGGGTGCGATTCGAATCCTCGGCCGCCGGAGCACCGACATGATCAAGACCGGCGGGTATCGGGTTGGCGCCGGCGAAATCGAAGCCTGCCTGCTGGAGCACCCCACCGTGCGCGAAGCGGCCGTGGTCGGCGTTCCGGATGACGATCTCGGTCAACGGATCGCCGCCTTCGTCGTGCTCAACGAGTGCGAGGCGGAAGACCCGGCAGGATTGGCGGCGTTCGTCGCCGAGCGCCTCAGCCCGCACAAGCGTCCCCGCGAGGTTCGTTTCCGCCACGAGCTGCCCCGCAACGCGATGGGCAAGGTTCAGAAGAAGAAACTAACCGGCTAGTGCGAGAGCGTCGCGCGTGATGCCGCAGGCCTTCGCCACGTCGTCGCGATACGCGCGCCAGGCGTCGACTGCCTGGCTCATCGCGCGCACCACCTGGGCGCGGTCGCTTGCCGGCACGTGATGGAGCATCACCCGCCAAGCCGCCTTGCGGTGCTCTCCCTCGACCGAGCGATGCGCCTTGGTGAGAGCGAGGCATTCCACGGGCAGCCCGTAGTGCTTCACCAGAGGGTGCTCTTCGAGCGGCGGCTGCGGGCGGGCCGGCGCCAACTCGTCGAGCTCGTGCCGCTCGTACGCCGTGCCCTCGATGAAGAGCGTGGCGATCGACGCGGCCACCGCCCAACCTCGATTCATCGTCGCATCGTCGATGTACGCCCGATACGCACGCGCCGCGTGTAGCAGCTCCACGCGAACGAACCGCTCCAGGTCCATGCCGAGCCCGCGGGGATACATCAAGAATAGCTCGGGGTGCGGTTTGCCTGCAGCCAGGCCGCCGGTCTCCTCTTCATATAGGTTTTCCGCCAGCTCTCGGCGCACCTCCGCGATCGGACATTGGATGTACGCACGTCCGACCATGATCGGGAAGTCGCGCACGTAGACCTCCCATTCCTGCTCGAGATGGATGTGCAGCTTGTTCGCGCGCACCAGACCGCCGGTAAAGGCCGGCCATGCCCAGTGCGTCTTCCTCTCCATTTGCTGGAGCAGCGCCTCTTGAAACTCGGTTACGTCCACTCTTTCAGAGTAGAGGCTGGCCCGCCCCGTGTCGAAAGCGCCCGGGAAAACGGCGAATTCAGGCGTCGCCCTTGAGATACGTGTAGCCGCGGAGGCTGTTCTCGTAGTGGTCCATGAAGGTGCGGAGCTGGGGTAAGGTCATGCGTCCCTTGTTGAGCGCTCGCTCGGCTTGCTTGCGAACACGCTCCACCATCTCCTCGGGATCGTATTGCAGATAGCGCAACACTTCGTCGATTGCGTCGCCCTTGATGACGTTGGACACGCTGTAGCCGGAGTCCTCCAGCCGGACGTGCACCGCGTTCGTGTCGCCGAAGAGATTGTGGAGGTCGCCCAAAATCTCCTGGTACGCACCGCCCAAGAACATGCCGAGCAAGTACGGCTGATCGGGTGTCACTGGATGAAGATGCAGGGAGCGCTGCACTTCTTCCACGTCGATGAAGTGGTCGACCATGCCGTCGGAATCACAGGTCAGATCGGCAAGCCGGGCCCGAACGGTCGGTTCCTCGTCGAGCCGGTGAATCGGCATGAAGGGAAACAAGTGGTCCATCGCCCAGATGTCGGGCGCCGACTGGAACAACGAGAAGTTGCAGTAGTAGATGGCCCCCATCATGTCTTCGACGGCGTTGAGCTCTTCCGGGACGTACTTCACGCGTCGCATGCTCTGACGAATCTTTTCGCAGCAGCTCCAGAACAAGTGCTCGGCGCGCGCCAGCTCCCGGATTCCCAGGTACCCGAACTTGAAGAGGCTTCGTGCCTCTTCGAGCGCCTGCTGCGCGTCGTGCCAAGACTCCTGCACGTTCTTCGGCTGGATTCCTTTCCAAGTTTCGTAGAACTCGTCGAGGATGCGATGGTCGTTCTTGGTGGGCTCCTGCGGATCTTCGAAATCCACGTGATCGACGCCCAACGCGTCGAAGATGAGCACCGATTGATAGGCAGCAATCGAGCGTCCACTCTCGCTGACGATGGTCGGAGACTTGACGTGCGCCTTTTCGCAAGCCTCTTGAATGCCGGCCACGACGTCGTAGGCGTACTCCTGTAGGTCGTAGTTCATCGACCCGCGGAAGTCGGTCTTCGATCCGTCGTAGTCGACCGCAAGGCCTCCGCCGACGTCGAGGTAGCCCATCTCGCAACCCATCTTGACGAGCTCGATGTAAATCTGGCCCGCCTCACGCATTGCGTTCTTGACGGGAATGATGCTCGAAACCTGGCTTCCCAGGTGGAAGTGAAGCAACTTGAGGCAATCGAGCATGTCCCGCTGCTGAAGCTCGTCTACCACGTGCACGATTTCCGACATGGTCAGACCGAACTTGGCGCGGTCTCCGGCCGAATCGGCCCACTGGCCGATGCCCTTGCTGCTCAGCTTTGCGCGAACGCCGAGACACGGTCGGATCCCGAGCTTCTCCGAGGCGCGGAATGCGAGGTCGAGCTCTTCGATGCGCTCGAGCACCACCACGACCATGTTGTCGAACCGCTGCGCAACCAGGGCCGTCTCCATGTAGGCGAGGTCCTTGTACCCATTACAGATGATGAAGCCGTTTTCGTCTTCCATTGCTGCGAGCGTGATCAAGAGCTCGGGTTTCGAGCCCGCTTCGAGCCCGAAGCGCCATGGCCTCCCAGATTCGACGATCTCCTCGACGAGATGCCGTTGCTGATTGACCTTGACCGGGAAGACGCCGCGATAGGTTCCGTCGTAGCCGTACTCCCGGATCGCATTCTGGAAGGATTCGTTGAGCAGACGGATGCGGTCCTGCAGAATGTTTGGAAAACGGATGAGCAGCGGCAAATCGAGGCCCCGTTCACCGAGCTGCATGGTGAGCTCATACAGGTCGATCGCCCGATCCTGGGTCGGGTCCGGTCGCACCTCCACGCGGCCGCGCTCGTTGATCCGAAAGTAGGGCTCCCCCCAGCCCTGTATCTGATAGAGGTCCGCGCTTTTTTTGATGCTCCAGCCGTTGAGCTCGCCGTTGCCGTCCATGAGGAGTGTGAATTAGCACATCGCCGCGGCTCGTGGTCCTTAACGCGTGATTGCCCGAGCTAGGAGCCCGTGGTAGCCGAAACACCAAAAGGGGGAGGTCGATGAAGAACCGCCTGGCGCTCGTTCTCTTACTATGTGTTCAGCTCGCGTGTGACGAAAGTGGGGCGGGCGCCGACGCCCCATCTGACCAAGTCGTCCCCGGACAGCTGCCCGAGCAGGCCAAGCAGGCCGAGGCGCCGGCGCCCACCCCGGCCCTTGCTCCCGCGCCCGACCGCGCGGCCCTCTACGAGGACTTGCTGGCCTTGTTGCATCTGGCGGATGTCTACGAGCCGAGGGGTCTTGTCATCGACTTTGGGACCTCCGCACGCCTCAAGTACACCCTGGGCAACTGGAATAGCGGTTGGCTGGGCGAGAGCCGCGAGCAGGGCGCGAGCGTGTCGACGTTCGGCAAGACGGCTCGCCTCTATCTTCCCGCCCAGGCAAGCGGTCCGATGCGGCTCCGACTCCGCGCCAAGCCGTACGCGACCGGGGCGCTCATCGTCTACGTGAATGGAAAGACCGCCGGCGAGGCACGCGTCTCGAAGGCCGATGGGTTCAGCGAGATCGCGATCCCGATCGACGGATCTCTCATTCGTTCTGGGGAGAATTCCATCATGCTGCGCGCCACGAGCACCGCGCAGGTTCGCGGGAAGCCAAGGTCCTTTGCGGTGGACTGGGTGCGCTTCGAGCCCGCGTCTGCGGGCGAGGCCGCAGGGCCCCGCCCGGTCACGGTGGAGCAAATACCGGTCGGCGGAGTCGGGCGACGCGCCATTGCCTTGGGCCCGGGAGCCCAGATCGACTGGTTCGTCGAAGCGCCCGAGGGGGCCACGTTGGTCTTCGGCTCCGGTCTTCGTGCGCAGGGTGCCGGCACCCTCGTGTTGGAGCTCCATAGCGACGGCTCCCGCGGCTCGACGAGGCGGATCGACCTCGGCGGCGCCT
>LJTN01000064.1 GCA_001303415.1 Myxococcales bacterium SG8_38 | reverse complement strand
CGAGTTGGAGCTCCATAGCGACGGCTCCCGCGGCTCGACGAGGCGGATCGACCTCGGCGGCGCCTGGCTCGATCACCAGGTGAAGCTCGATGCCTTCCGCGAACAGATCGTGCGGGTCCGCTTCCGAAACGAGGGTGCGACCGAGCTCGCGTTGAGCGACGTGCGGATCACGCGCCCGCTTGGTGAGCTCGTCTCGATCGACAGACCCGCCCGGAACGTGATCGTGCTGCTCATCGACACGCTGCGTGCCAGCAAGGTGCACGCGTACTACCCGAAGACCCGTGTGAAGACACCCGTGCTCGATGCGTTCGCTGCGGAGGGTACGCTGTTCGAGCGACCGCAATCGCCGGAGAATTGGACCAAGCCATCGGTTGCAAGCGTATTGACCTCGCTCCACCCCGCGACGCATCGGACCAAAGAAGATGCGTCGAAGCTTCCCGGCTCGGCTTTGATGCTGAGCGAGGCCTACAAGAAGGCCGGCTTCAAGACGGCGAGCTTCATCGCGAACGGCTACGTATCGAACGCATTCGGGTTCGACCAGGGCTGGGACCACTACACCAACTACATCCGCGAGCAGCGCACCACCACCGCTTCGAACGTCTTCGGGGAGGCCCAAGCGTGGATCGAGAAGAATAAGGATCAGCGCTTCTTCGTGTACATCCAGACCATCGATCCGCACGTGCCATACGATCCTCCCGATCAGTTCTTGAAGATGTACGACCCGAAGCCGTACAGCGGTCAGGTGCGCAATCGCCAAACGCACCTGATGCTCGACGAAGCCAAGAAGAATCCCAACAAGTACAAGTTCACGCCGCGCGACAAGGAGCGCATCGAGGCGCTGCACGACGGAGAGATCAGCTACCACGACGAGCATTTCGGGAAGTTCCTCGGGAAGCTTCGTGAGCTCGGACTCGACGCGGATACGCTCATCGTGGTGACGTCGGACCACGGCGAAGAGTTTCAGGAGCACGGCTCTTGGGGCCACGGACACTCCGTGTATCAGGAGCTTCTCGGCGTGCCGTTGATGTTCCGCTGGCCCGGAGTCATCCCGGCCAACCGGCGCATTGGGCCGGTGGTCAGCACGATCGACATCGGGCCCACCGTGCTCGAGGCGACGGGCGTTCCGATTCCGGAGGAGTTCGAAGGCCGTAGCCTCCTCGGTTTCATGCGTGGAGATTGGCCCGTGGGCCCCTACGTCGCATTCAGCGATTTCCTCGACCATCGGCGCGTGATCCGGGGCGGTGATTGGAAGATGGTCATCAGAGGCAATCTCTCCCAGGTTCTGTTCGATCTTCGCAACGACTACTGGGAGCGCAACGAGCTAGACGGCTCCGGCCACCCCATCGCGCATCGGTACTTGCGCACTCTCCATGGGCAGTTCCTCGGCGCGGAGGATCGAGGGCGCTGGCTCGCCCCCGCCGGGGACTCCTCGAGCGGCAAGAAGGCGCGCCTGACCGAGGAAAAGCAGCAGATGACCCCCGAGCTCTGCCGCCAACTGGTGGCGCTCGGATACATCAGCGCAGAGTGCGATGCCCTCCTCAGCAACTGAGGCACCGAACCGCATTGCAGACCGTATCAGGATTGGTAGCATCGAACCCCATGTCGGAATTCACGCCCAAGTTCGAAAGTCTCGTTCAGGTCTTCAACGCATCCACCAGTCAGTTCGCCGATAGAGCGCTCTTCGGCGTGAAACACGAAGGGGAGTGGCAGTGGATGACTTATGGGCAGTGGGGCGATCAGGTGCGACGCGTGTGGACCGGGTTGCAGAAGCTCGGCGTCGAAGCGGGCGACCGGGTTGCCGTGATCGCAAACAACAGCCCCGAGTGGGCCGTTGCTGCGTACGCCACGTACGGGCTTGGCGCTGCCTACGTCGCCATGTACGAGTCACAGCTCGACAAGGACTGGAAGCACATCCTCGCAGACTGCGGCGCCAAGGTGCTCCTCCTCTCAAACGACGAGATCGCCGCGCGGATTCGAGCGTTTCGTGATCAGCTGCCCGAGCTGAAGGAAATCGTCCTGTTTTCGGGCACGCCGGCAAAAGGGGAACACCCGTTCGCGGATTTGCTTCAGAACGAGCCATCGGAGCTGATCGACCCGGGTCCCGATGCCATCGCGGACTTCATCTATACGTCGGGTACGACCGGCGCCCCGAAGGGCGTGAAGCTCTCCCACCGCAATCTCGCCTACAACGTCAGCGCGATTCACGAGGTGTTTCCCATGGAGCCCGACGACCGGTCGCTCTGCTTCCTTCCCTGGGCCCACTCGTTCGGCCAGACCGTGGAGCTTCATGGCCTCCTTTCGATGGGCGCGTCGCTCGGTCTCGCCGAAGCGGTGGACAAGATCGTCGCCAACCTCGCAGAGGTCCGCCCCACGCTGTTCGTCAGCGTTCCGCGCGTTTTCAATCGGATTTACGACGGTCTTCATGCGCGCATGAAAGAAGAGGGCGGGCTCAAGAAGAAGCTCTTCGAGGCGGCTGTCGACACCGCGCAGCAGCGGCGGCGGCTCGCGGCCGAGGGCAAGAGCAACCCGTGGCTCGATTTCAAGTTCAAGATTCTCGATGGGCTCGTGTTCGCCAAGGTGCGGGAGCGCTTTGGCGGCCGCTTGAAGTATGCGTTCAGCGGTGGTGCAGCGCTCTCCAAGGAGGTCGCCGAGTTCGTCGATGACCTCGGCATCATGGTGTACGAGGGCTACGGCCTCAGCGAGACGTCACCGATCGCGACGGCAAATTACCCGGGCGCACGTAAGATCGGCTCGGTCGGTAAACCGATTCCCGGCGTGAAGATCGAGATCGACATCGCTGCCACAGAGGACCCTACGCAGGGCGAGATCATCATCTACGGGCACAACGTCATGCAGGGCTACCACAACCTGGACGAAGCCAATGCCGAGGTGCTCGTCGAAAAAGACGGGATGCGAGGCTTTCGATCCGGCGACATGGGACGCGTCGACGAGGAGGGCTTTTTGTTCATCACGGGCCGCGTGAAGGAGCAGTACAAGCTGCTCAACGGCAAGTACGTGGTGCCCACGCCGCTCGAGGAGAAGATCAAGCTTTCCCCCTACATCTCCAACATCATGGTGCACGGCGTGAACCGCGAGTACAACGTGGCAGTCGTCATTCCGGACTACGAGGCGCTGAAAGGATGGGCCAAGGAGAAGGGAATCGACCCCGATCCCGCGTCGCTTGCCAAGAACGAGCAGGTACGCGCCTTGATGGAGGAAGAAGTCGATAGGCTATCGGCGGACTTCAAGGGCTACGAGAAGGTTCGCAAGATCTACGTCGGCGACGAGGACTTCACCACCGAAAACGGCATGCTTACGCCGACCCTGAAGCTCAAGCGCCGTGTCGTGCAGGAACGCTATGGCGACGCCCTCGAGTCGCTCTACGCGTGACGGTGTGACGGTTCCGCGCCGCCGATGCGAGCGACCAGCGTCGTGATCATGTAGCCCACGCCGATCAACCCGACTGCCATCATCGCCTCGGCAAACGTGGGTGCGTAGAGCTCCGTAGGATACTTGTCGGGCGTAATCTCTGCGAGCGCCTCGGCGGTCAGGACCTGTCCCTTGAACACCTCGCCCACGCCAGGTGCCACGCCTTCCTGGAAAGGCCACAACCCAAAGACCGCGCCCACGAGCAGGCCCATGAGAACACCCAAGGTGGGTTGCTCGTATCGTTCGAGCACGATCTTGATCAGGTTGCTCACGATCAGGATTCCAACGCCGACGCCGATGCCGACGGGCAAAACGACCTGGAGCGCCGGGTCGTACGCGCTCGCCAGGTCGTTCAATCGGAGCGCCTCCTTGAGTGCGTCGATGGCGCCCAAGACCGGGACATAGACTCCCAATACCAACAAGAGATAACCGCCGCTCACCCCAGGCAAGATCATCGCGCTCGCTCCAGCAACGCCCGCGAAAAACATCATCGCTGCTCCTTCGCGGTGGGAGCTGGATCCCCCGCCGTAGATCTGCATCCAAGCGAGCGCTGCCATCACGAGAAGACCCACGCCCATCGCGATCCAAAATGCGCCGGTTGTCGGCCTGGCCATTTGCCAAAGAACCGGAACACCACCGAGCGTCAGACCGATGAAGAGGCTGTACATGGCCCAGCGGTGCTGGACCACTGCGTCCTTGACGACGCCGGCTCCCAAAAGTATCGCTGCTGCGGCGGCGATGCCGACCAATCCCAACACGAAGAATGAGGCTTTGCGAAAGCGCAGGGCGCTCAGGTCCGCAAGCGCTTCGATGAATCTGGGATAGATGCCCGCCGCCAAGAGCATCGTGCCGCCGCTTATGCCTGGAACGAGGTTTGCAAGCCCCATGAGGCTGCCGCCCAAGAGGCACCGGAGTCCCCATTTCGCGCTCATCGCCTCGCTCGCCCGTGCGTTCATGCGCCGGGGTTTACGGCAGATATCTCCGCAATGCCAAACGATTCGCGCAACCCATGCCCATCACGGCGCTTCGGCCTTCACTGCGGCTTTCACCCGACGTGGGTAGCGTACCCCGCGGATCGGACCTACGTTCTTCATAGTGGGTCGCCTTTTTCTATTGTTCACCGTCGTACCGCTGGTCGAGCTCTATCTCTTGATCGCGATCGGGCGCATGCTCGGACCGGCGCCCACCATCGGATTGGTGCTGCTCACCGGAGCACTCGGTGCTTGGTTCGCCCGGCTCGAAGGCGCGCGGGTGGTTCGGCGGTGGCAGGAAGCGATGGCCCGCCAGCAGATGCCCAAGGACGGGGTCATCGATGGGTTTCTGATCTTCGTCGGCGGGCTCATGCTCATCACACCCGGGATCTTGACCGATATCGCAGGGCTTTCGATGGTCATGCGTCCCACGCGCCGTGTGATCGCGGGCTTCGTTCGCGCCTGGTTCGAGCGCCAAGTCGCCGCGGGCCGCGTACAAGTGTATTCGTCCGGTTACAACGGGCGGCGGCGCGGGCCTCAGGGCGTGATCGAGGTGGAAGGCGAGGAAGTCGAGGTCGTCGAGCGAGGCGCAGCGTCTGTGGGTTCGAATCGTTCCGAAGAATCCCGGCGGTTTGAGAAGTAGACAGCGCGCGTGCAGTCGGCTACACGCCCCTCATGAAAACCGTCTGGTATCTTTTTGGTTGCGTGGTGATCGCCACCGCGCTGATGGCCTGTAAGAGCAAAGCGCCTGAGCCCGCCGAGGGCGAGGCCCCCGCGGAGTCCGAAGCGGTGACGGGAGAAGCTGAAGGCTCGGCGGAGGAAGCTGCTGCGGAGAAAGTCGAAGCTGAGGCTCCGCCGACGCAGATTCCGGCGCCGCCAGACGTCGCCGCACCACCCGAGAACGCGCAAAAAAGCGAGTCGGGGTTGGCATGGGTGGTGTTGAAGGAAGGCACCGGTGAAGGGCATCCGAGCGCGTGGGACGTGGTTACCGTGGAGTACACCGGCTGGACGACGGACGGCCGCATGTTCGATAGCTCTGTCAAGCGCGGCAAGCCGGCCGAGTTTCCGCTCAATCGCGTGATCAAGGGTTGGCAGGAAGGCGTACAGCTGATGGTGCCCGGAGAAAAGCGCCGTTTGTGGATCCCCGGCGAGCTCGCGTATGGGGAGCCCAATCCCAACGATCCCCATGCCGCGTTCGGCCCGCCTCGGGGAACGCTGGTCTTCGACGTCGAGCTATTGAGCTTCAAGGAAGCGCCGACACCACCCGAGGCGCCCGAGGACGTGGGGGGCATTCCCAAGAACGCGAAGAAGACGAAGTCGGGGATCGGCACGCGAGTCCTGCAGGAGGGCACGGGCAAGGAGCACCCCACCGCGAGCAGCATGGTCACCGTGCATTACACGGGTTGGACGACCGACGGCCAGATGTTCGACAGCTCCATCGTGCGCGGATCACCTGCGACGTTCGGTCTAAACCAGGTGATTCCGGGATGGACCGAGGGCCTTCAGCTCATGGTCGTGGGAGAGAAGCGCCGGCTTTGGATCCCTGAGAATCTTGCATATCAGGGCCGACCTGGACGTCCGCAGGGCATGCTGGTCTTCGATGTCGAGCTTCTCGAGATCAAGAACTAGGCGCTTCCGGGCTCCCCAGCCCGTTGCCACCACGCCGTAGCGTTCTCGCATCACGCGAAGATCCAAATCGTGTGCTCGCACGTCTATGGGAAGACGAGTGAGGAGCAAACGATGAAGCAATCAATCGTGATTTTGGGTCTTTGCGTGTTCTTGGGTTGGCCGTCTACTTCGCGTGCGTTCTGTGGGTTCTACGTGAGCGGCGCTGATGCATCGCTCTACAACAACGCGACCATGGTCGTGCTGATGCGAGAGGGAACCCGCACGGTGCTGTCCATGCAAAACAACTACCAGGGTCCGCCGGAAGACTTCGCGATGGTGGTTCCAGTTCCGGTCGTGTTGCAAGAGGAGAACGTCAAGACGTTGCCGAAGGAAATCTTCGCTCGTGTGGACAAGCTCGCCGCGCCAAGGCTCGTGGAGTATTGGGAGCAGGATCCTTGCCGGTCCATCGTGTACGAGATGCTCGCTGGGGCGGCGCCCGCCAGCGCTCGGTCGAAGGCCTCTCTCGATGAAGCCGCGGCGGCGGATCATGGGGTCACCATCGAGGCGCAGTTCACAGTGGCGGAGTACGACATCGTCATCTTGAGCGCGAAGGATTCATCCGGCCTCGACAAGTGGCTTCGGCAGAACCAATACAACATCCCCAAAGGCGCCGAAGAGGTGCTTCGGCCCTACGTCGAGCAGAACACGAAGTTCTTCGTGGCCAAAGTCGATTCGAAGAAGGTCGTGTTCGAAGACGGACGGGCGGTCCTGTCTCCACTGCGCTTTCACTACGATTCGCCGGCTTTCGCGCTTCCCGTGCGACTGGGGCTCCTCAACAGCGCAGGGCAGCAAGATCTGATCGTGCACATTCTCGGCAAGCGCCAGCGCTACGAGGTTGCCAACTACGGGAACGCTACGATTCCGACGAACATCCGCGTGGATGACAGCGTTCGGCAGAGCTTTGGAGCGTTCTATGACGCGTTGTTCGAGCGGACCATCGAGAAAAACCCGGGCGCCGTCGTCACCGAGTATGCGTGGGACGCCACCACTTGCGACCCGTGTCCCGAGCCGCCTCTTCGGCCCGAGGAGCTGGCGCTGCTAGGTGCGGACGTGATCGTCCCGGCCGAGGAGGACCCCTATTCGGACATTCCGGGAGTGGTTCCTCAGCGAAAAGCGCGTCCGCGTTGGCAACCCGATGGATTCGTGCTGACCAGATTGCACTATCGGTATGAAAAAGACGGGCTCGACGAGGACTTGGTGTTCCGCGCAGCGGGTGCGATCGTCGGTGGACGGGGAATGCCGGACCGAGAAGGTCAGCTCGGGGAGCGGCGTGCACAGGGGTCGAGCTACAACAACTTCCAGGGGCGTTACGTGATTCTGCATCCCTGGGAGGGGGAGACTAGCTGCGAGAATCCGCAGCGCGGAATGTGGGGCGGTCCGCCCGGAGGCCCGACGCCACGGCCGTTCGCAGCGGGCAACACAGCGTTCCAGGGGACCGCGACGAAATTGCTCACGAGTCAACTCCCGGGAGTCATCCGAACCGACATTCCCGAGCTCGACCTCGAGGTCGGCACCGTCGACCTGGAGCCAGAGAACCAGAGCGCTCCTTCCGATGCGGACGGTGCTGATGCGGAAGGGTGTGCCGTAAGCGCTGCTGAGAGCGCGTCGCTCGGTTGGATTGCGGTGGGTATCGTTGCTATGTGGCTCGCCAGGAGACGCACGGCTCAATAGCGTATGGCAGAGTTCATCTTCACGATGAAGGGGGTCACCAAGGTTCATCCCCCGGACAAGAAAATCATCGATGACCTCTATCTCTCGTTCTTTCCGGACGCGAAGATAGGGATCATCGGCGTGAATGGAAGCGGAAAGTCGTCGCTACTCCGGATCATGGCCGGCAAGGACGACAGCTTCACTGGCGAGGCATGGATTCGTTCTGGCGCCAAGGTGGGTTATCTGGAGCAGGAGCCAGACCTAGGCGATGCCAAGACCGTGCGAGAGGCGGTCGAGGCGGGGGTCGCGCCGGTCAGAGCGCTCCTCGACGAGTTCAACGAGCTCAGCATGAAGCTCGGAGAGCCGATGAGCGACGACGAGATGGCCAAGTTGCTCGACAAGCAGGGGTTGCTTCAGGACCGGATCGACGCCGTCGATGGATGGAACCTCGAGAGCACGTTGGAGATCGCGATGGATGCGCTTCGGTTGCCGCCGGCCGATGCGGAACCGAGCTCGCTGTCTGGAGGTGAAAAGCGGCGCGTTGCACTCTGCCGGCTGCTGCTCGAGAAGCCGGAGCTGCTGCTGCTCGACGAGCCGACGAACCACCTCGACGCCGAGTCGGTCGCGTGGCTGCAGGGGTATCTGCAGAAGTACCCGGGCTGCGTGATTCTGGTCACCCACGACCGATACTTCTTGGACGAGATCGTGGAGTGGATTCTCGAGCTCGACCGCGGTGAGGCGCATCCGTTCAAGGGAAATTACTCCCAGTGGCTCGAGGCCAAGGAGGCGCGGCTGGCCCAGGACGAGAAGAAAGACAGCGCGCGTCAGCGAAAGATCGCCCGGGAGCTCGAATGGGTTCGTTCTTCGCCGAAAGCGAGGCAAGCCAAGAGCAAGGCCCGGATTACGGCCTTTGAGAGCCTGGTCGCCGAAGCGTCCAAAGGACGGCGAGATGCGAGCGAGATTCGCATCCCGCCCGGGCCGCGTCTCGGCACCCAAGTATTCGAGGTGGAGGGTTTGACCAAGGCATATGGCGACAAGCTTCTCTTCGAGGACTTGAGCTTTCGTGTGCCGCGGGGGGCGATCGTCGGCATCGTGGGACCCAATGGCGCCGGCAAGACGACCCTCTTTCGAATGCTGGTCGGCGAAGAGCAGCCGGACGCTGGCGCCATCACAATCGGCGATACGGTGAAGCTGTCTTACGTGGATCAAAGCCGAGATGCGCTGGAGGCCGACAATACCGTCTTCAAGGAAATCACCGGGGGTGCGGACGAGATCGACGTCGGTGGCGGTACGGTCAAGTCACGCGCCTATGTCGGTTGGTTCAACTTCCGGGGAAGTGATCAGCAAAAGCCGGTGAAGAATCTATCCGGGGGCGAACGAAATCGCGTCCACTTGGCCAAGCTGCTCAAGAGCGGAGGCAACGTGCTCCTGCTCGACGAGCCGACGAACGACATCGATGTGGAGACCTTGCGCTCGCTCGAGGAAGCGATCCTCGGCTTCCCGGGCTGCGCGCTCATCATCAGCCACGATCGCTGGTATCTCGACCGCATCTGCACCCACATCCTTGCATTCGAGGGCGACAGCCGCGTCGTCTGGCACGAAGGCTCCTACGCCGACTACGCCGCCGACCGCAAAGCCCGCCTGGGCACCGAGGCCGACATCCCCCACCGAATCAAGTACCGCAAGTTCTCCCGCTAGAGGGGTCACTCTCCCCCCTCTCACCACGGCGAAATCACTGCGCTTCTCCGACAAAAATCGCAGCGATTGCAGACTCCCGGTTTCCTGGGGCGTGCATTCACGCCCGAGACAGATCGCTGCGATCTTTGTCGGGGGAATTCAAGGATTTCAGGGGGTTGGAGGGGTGGAGAGTGTCCCCGTTGCTTCGACTAGGAGGGAGGTGATTTCGGGCTCGAGGGCGGAGTGGCCCGATTGGGGGGCGATGCGCAGAACGCTCCCCGGCCAGCGGCGGTGGAGCTGGTAGGCGCTTTGCGCGGGGCAGACGACGTCGTAACGGCCCTGGACGATGATCGCGGGGATGTGCTCGATGCGATGTAGGTTGCGCAGAAGCTGGTCGTCCTCTCGGAAGAAGCCGCCGTTGATGAAGTAGTGGCACTCGATCCGCGCGAAAGCCTCGGCAAACGTCTCGTCGCCCGTCCGTTCGATCAGCTCCGGGTCGGGCACGAGCCTGCTGGTGCTTCCCTCCCACATGCTCCAAGCGCGGGCTGCCTGGATGCGCTCCGCACGGTCGTCGCTGGTGAGCCGGCGGTAATAGGCGCCAACCATGTCGCCGCGCTCCTCCTCCGGAATCGGCTCGAGGTAACTCTCCCAGGCCTCCGGAAAGATTCGGCTGGCCCCTTCCTGGTAGTACCACTCGATCTCGTGACGGCGGAGAAGAAAGATGCCCCGCAACACCATGTCGGTGACGCGTTCCGGGTGTTGCTGTGCATAAGCCAGCGCGAGTGTGCTGCCCCACGACCCGCCGAACACCTGCCACCGCTCGATCCCCAGGTGCTCGCGCATTCGCTCCATGTCGTCGACCAAGTGCCAGGTCGTGTTGTTTCTGAGCTCCGCGTGCGGCGTGCTTCGCCCGCACCCCCGCTGGTCGAACAAGACGATGCGGTACACACGCGGATCCCAAAAACGTCGGTGCACCGGGTTCGAGCCGCCGCCCGGTCCTCCGTGCACGAATACCGCTGGTTTGCCCCGCGGATTGCCGCACTGCTCATAGTAGACCGAATGGAGCTCATCGACGCGAAGGTGACCCGAGTCGTAAGGCTCGATTTCTGGAAACAACCCCGTCATCGAAGGCTCGCATCACAGCACGTTCGCGGACTGGCGCAACCGTCGACAGTGGCTATGTTGCCGCCCCGGGGATGACTCATACGGAATTTCAGCGGCGGCGCACGTTCGCGATCATCTCGCACCCAGACGCCGGTAAGACCACGTTGACCGAGAAGCTGTTGCTTTACGGGGGCGCCATTCATGCGGCCGGAGCCGTGAAGTCGCGCAAGGCGAAGCGGTCTGCCGTGAGCGATTGGATGGCGCTCGAGAAGCAGCGCGGCATCTCGGTGACCACCTCGGTGCTGCAGTTCGAGTACGACGACGTGCGCTGGAACTTGCTGGACACTCCGGGTCACAACGATTTCAGCGAGGACACCTATCGCACCCTCATGGCCGCCGACTGCGCGATCATGATCCTCGACGCTGCCAGGGGCGTGGAGCCGCAGACCCGAAAGCTCTTTCACGTTTGCCGCCTGCGAAACACTCCCGTCGTCACCTTCATCAACAAGATGGACCGTCCGGCACGCGACGCCTTCGCGCTGATGAGCGAGGTGGAGGAGGTGCTGGGTGTCAGCACGGTGCCGTTTACCTGGCCGATTGGAAGCGGCGACCTGTTCCAGGGCGTCTACGACCGCATGAACGAGGTGGTGAACCGCTTCGAGCGTTCTGCCGAGGGCCAAGCGAAACGCGCGCAGGTCCGGGTTGCGGGCATCGACGACGCGGAGCTCGAAACGCTGCTCGGTGAAGAGGCCGCCCAGACCCTGCGCGATGAGGTGGAGCTGCTCGATGGAGCCGGAGAGAAGTGGGACACGGCCCGCTTCCTCGACGGAGAAATAACGCCCGTCTTTTTCGGGAGCGCGCTCACCAACTTTGGCGTCGAGCCGTTCCTTCACTCGTTCAAGGACCTTTGCCCGCCCCCGGGAGAGCGAACCGCTTCAGGTGCAATCACCGTTAGACCCGGAGACGATCGCTTCAGCGCATTCGTCTTCAAAGTGCAGGCGAACATGGACCCGGCCCACCGAGACCGGATCGCCTTCGCGCGCATCTGCTCGGGAAAATTCGAGGGCGGCATGCGCGTGCACCACTACCGTCTCGGCAAGACCGTCAGGCTGAATCGGGCCGAGCAGTTCTTCGCGCAGGAGAGGGAGAGCGTGATGGAAGCCTATGCGGGCGACATCGTCGGCCTCTACGACCCTGGGCTCTTCCGCATCGGGGATACCTTGTCGACCGACGGTCCCATGAGCTTCGATGCGGTGCCGCGATTCTCCCCGGAGCACTTCGGGCGCCTGCAGCTTCTCGATCCGCTCAAGCGCAAGCAGCTTCAGAAAGGCATCCTCGAGCTTTCCGAGGAAGGCACCGTACAACTGTTCACCGAGCCCGGTCGTGAGAAGGACCCGGTGTGCGGAGTGGTAGGCCGGCTGCAGTTCGACGTGCTGACGTTTCGCCTGGAGCACGAGTATGGCGCCAAAGTCACTTTCGACCTGCTTCCATACCAGCATGCGCGTTGGGTGGACGGCGCGGCGAGCTGCGAGGAGCTCAGAGCTCGGCGAATTCCGATGGCCGTCCTCGATCGTGACAATCGTGTGGTGGCTCTCTTTCGGGACGAATGGGAGCTAGGGCGCGCGCAGCGCGACAACGAAAGCTGGACGTTCCACGAGACGGCCCCAATAGTCGCCGCAGCCTGAATACGCGGGTGAATTGAGCGTCGAAAACCGTCATAATGAACAAGAGGGGGCTCAAGCAAATGATGAAGAACGCCATCAGAATCTGCACGATCCTGGCCGTCTGCCTTTCGGCGCCAGCAATGTCCTTTGCCGAATCCATCACCTACGTGATTCGCGACGACGGCAAGAGCAGCGCCACGTTCGTATCTGATGCGCCCCTCGAGACCATGACGGGAAAGACCTCGAAGGTCACCGGTAGCCTGATGGTCGACCCAGCCGACATCACGCAGACGAAGGGCGCGTTCAAGGTCCCGGTGGTATCGCTGCGGACGGGCAACGATCTTCGTGACGAGCACCTGCAGGGCGACGGTTGGCTCCATGCCAAGAAGTATCCGCACATCGAGTTCGAAATCACCGAGGTCGTTCTGGGCAAGAAAGACCCGAAGGGGCTCAAGAAGAACAAGGAGACCAAGGTGCAAGTGAAGGGAAAGTTCACCGCACATGGGATCACCAAGCTCGTTACCACCAAGGGCACCGTGAAATGGTCGGACGATGCGCTCAGGGTCAAGGCCAACTTCGTTGCCAACCTCGAGGATCACCAGATCTCGGTGCCGTCGATCGTTCGGTTGAAGGTCGCGAACGAGATGGACGTTTCGGTCAACCTGACCGCAGTTCCCCAGTGAGCGGCCTAGACTAGACCGGCGCGCCTCAACAAGGGCTCGAGGGCGGGCTCTCTACCCATGAAATCGCGGTAGAGCTTCGCGGGTTCTTCGCTGTTGCCCTTGGACAAGATGGTTTCGCGAAACGCGAGACCCACCTGTGGATTCGTGATGCCTTCCTTCTCGAATCGCGTGAAGGCGTCTGCATCGAGCACCTCGGCCCACTTGTAGCTGTAGTACCCAGCCGCATAGCCGACCGGGTGAGCGAAGATGTGCGTGAATCCTGCGAGCATCGCGTAGTCCTCCGGCAGAGGTGCCGCCGAATGCGCTTGCAGAATCCTCCGGCTGTAGCTCAGCACGTCGCCATCCCGCGCCGGGTCGTAGTCCTGGTGCAGGGCCAAGTCGACGGTTGCGAAGCCGAGCTGTCGCATCTGATCATTGGCCGCGCGATACGTGCGCGCCCGGATCATCTTGTCGTACAGCTCGGTGGGGATCGGCTCCCCGCTTTCATGGTGTGCAGCGAAGAGGTCGAGCCCGGCTCGCTCCCAGCACCAGTTTTCCATGATCTGAGAGGGAAGCTCGACGAAGTCCCAGGCGACGTTGGTCCCAGCCAGGCTACGAACGCTGACACGGCTCAAACAGTGATGAAGCAGGTGCCCGAACTCGTGAAACAACGTCTCGACCTCACGATGAGTGAGAAGCGCGGGCTTTCCGCCCACCGGTGGGTTCACGTTCGCGCAAAACAGGCCTAGCTGCCTTTCGGGCGCCTCCTCGCGGTGTGCGGCGCTGATCAACGCGTTCATCCATGCCCCGCCCCGCTTGTTCTCTCGCGGGAAGAGGTCCACGTAGAACGCAGCAATCATCGTCCCCCCGGGATCCAGAATCGCGTAGGACTGAACGGCGGGGTCCCAACTGCTGGCGTCGCGCTCGACGATTTCTATCTGGTAGAGCGCTCGTGCAGTGGCGAAGAGACCCCTCAATACGCGACCGAGCGGGAAGTACGGGCGAAGCTCTTCCTCGTCGAGGTCGTACTTCGCCTTCCGCTGCTTCTCCGCGTAGTACGCCACATCCCAAGGCTCGAGCTGTGATGCCCCCGGGTCCTCGAGCTCGCTTCGGAACCGCTCGAGCTCTTCGTTCTCGCGCTCGAAGGCCGCTTGGGTTCGGACGCGAAGGTCATCGACGAACGTCCTGGCCTTGCCGCCATTTTCGGCCATGCGGTCCTCCGTCACCAGATCCGAGAAATCCCGATATCCGAGGAGTCGCGCCTTTTCTTGGCGCAGCTCGAGCACGCGCGCGATGATCGGACGGTTGTCCCGCTCGCCCCTGCCGGCGCGTGTGTTGTAAGCGCGCCAGACGTGCTCGCGAATGCTCCGATCGTCGAGATACGTGAGCACCGGGATCATGCTCGGCGCGTGGAGCGTGAAGCGCCATCCTTCGATGCCTTTGGCCTTTGCATTTTCGACCGCTGCCTGTCGTGCGCTCTCGGGCAATCCGGCGAGCTTGCTTTCGTCCGTGATGACGAGCTCGAACGCGTTGGTCTCGTCCAATACGTTCTGAGAAAACGCGGTCGTGAGCTTGGTCAGCTCCACTTCGATGGACTGCAGCTTCGCCTTGTCCTCGGGCATGAGCTCTGCACCGTTTCGCCGGAAGTCGTCGAGCGTCTTCTTCAGGAACCGTCTTTCCGTTGGGGGAAGCGTCGCGGCCTCCTGTGTCTCGGAAAACTCCCGGACGGCTGCGTAGAGTCCTTCGTTCATCGCGAGCTCTGACCAAAACGCGCTGACCTTCGGCCGGGTGGCGTTATAGGCGGCGCGTAGAGCATCGTTCGTCGCGACGCTTTCCAAATGGTCGACCACCGTCATCGCGCGTTCCAGCTGCTCCGTCGCGTCTTCCAACGCGGCGAGCGTGTTGTCATACGTGCGTGGTCCCGTGCGGGTCACAATGGCCTCTACGGCCGCGCGTGATGTCGAGAGAAGCTCGTCGACCGCAGGCTCCACGTGCGCGGCCTCGATCTCGTGGAAGGGGATCTCGAATCCAAGTTGGATCAGTGGGTTACGCATCGGGGTAGCCTAGCAGCGTCACCGGGTTTGCGCGGCTTGCCGGCAGGTGGTACGCAGCCGGGTCGGGCGGTAGGGTGTCCGCCGCACTGGCAAGGCCGGAGAATATTGATGGCGGTACCTACGCGTTACATCTTGCACCAGGGGCCGGTGCTGGGCGCACTTGCCCGCGCGGCCGTCGTTGCCGCGAAGAGCGCTTCGGGCAAGCCAAACAAGGCACCGGCCCAGGTGCCCGGGCCCATCATCACGGCCAAAATCTCGCCGCGCCCGGCGGACCTGGTTCGCGACTACATCATCCACGTTGGCGGAGATCCCGCCTGGTACCGGGGCCAGGTTCCGGCCCACCTGTTCCCTCAGTGGGTCTTCCCGCTGCAGGCTCGTGGCATCGAGGGGCTGCAGTATCCCATTCAGCGCGTCCTCAACGGTGGCAGCCGCCTTCAGATGAACGCGCCTCTACCCCTCGGAGAGCCCTTCGAGCTCAAAGTGCAGCTCATCGACATCGATGACAACGGGCGCCGCGCCGTCATCCACCAGCGCGCGATCACATCCACGGCGAGCCATCCCGAAGCGGTCGTGGCGGACGTCTACGGCATCGTGCCGCTCGGCGGCGGCGACAAATCCGAAAAGCGCAAGGACGATCGGCCGCGTGTCCCAGTGGTTTGTAAGGAGCTCGCGCGTTGGGAGCTCGGTACGCACGTCGGCCTGGACTTCGCCAAGCTGACCGGCGACTTCAATCCGATTCACTGGATCCCCCCGGCCGCTCGTGCCAACGGCTTCCGCAACGTGATCAATCACGGCTTTTCCACGATGGCTCGCGCCATCGAGGGATTGAACCGTTCCCTCTTCTCGGGTGACGTGAGCCGCCTCGAGGCCATCGACGTGAAGTTCACGCGGCCTCTCGTTCTGCCCGCCAAGGTGGGCCTGTACATCGAAGACGACAGCGTGTTCGTGGGCGACGCTCCTGGCGGCCCCGCGTACCTGGTTGGAACCTATTCAGTGAGGAGCTGAGCCAGCATGACCGATCTCCTGCTAGAAAATGAAAGCGCCCGAAAGCTCATCAAAACACTCGGTCTGCCCATCCCGGTTCCCGAGAGGCTCGAGCGCGCCAAGGGTCCCTACGAAGAGCGTCCGCTCGACGACAAGACCATTCTGGTTGGCGGCCACGGCGCGCTTCAAGGCGTGCTTGCACAGGTCCTGACCAAGGCCGGCGCCACTCCATGGGTCGTCGGCAAGTCCGACAGCGTGCTCGAGCCGTACCGCGGTCCGGGCGAGGCCTGGGCGAGGACGACACGCCGGATCGAGCCAGGCGATGCCCCAGAGGGCGAGCGAGTCGACGCGATCGTCTTCGACGGCACCGGGCTCGAAACGCCCGACGACCTTCATCAGCTCTACGAGGTGATGCATCCGTGGATTCGACGGCTCAATCGCTCGGGCCGCGTGGTCGTGATCGGCCGGCCGGTTGGCGATGTGAAGCGGGCTGCAATCGCCGCCACGCGGGCCGGGCTCGAGGGTTTCACCCGGAGCCTCGGCAAGGAGATCGGCTCCAACGGATCGGTGGCCAACAGCGTGTTCGTTGAAGAAGGCGCCGAAGATCGCCTCGGCCCGGTGCTCCGCTTTCTCTTGTCCCCGCGCTCGGCGTTCATCAGCTGCCAGCCTTTTCACGTCACTAAGACCGCGAAGGTCGGTGAAGCGCCGGAGACCCACGTTTTGGGCGGAAAAGTCGCGCTCGTCACGGGCGCTGCCCGAGGGATTGGCGAAGCCACCGCGGAGATCCTCGCCGCCGAGGGTGCCCACGTCGTGTGCTTGGATCGACCTGCCGACGACGGGCCCTGCAGCCAAGTCGCGCAGCGCATCGGCGGCTCGGTGCTGCTCGTCGACATCACCGACCGGGACGCGCCCGAACGAATTGCCAACGACCTCAAAGAGCGCTTCGGGGGCGTCGACGTGGTCGTACACAATGCGGGCGTCACTCGTGACAAGACACTCGGCCGAATGAAGCCCGACGCATGGGACATGGCCGTCGACATTAATCTCGGGGCCGTGGTCCGCATCACCGAGCGTCTCTTGCAGAACGACTTGTTGCGCCCGGGCGGGCGCATCATCTGCCTCTCGTCGGTCTCGGGCATTGCCGGCAATCGTGGGCAGACCAACTACTCGGCGAGCAAGGCCGGCGTGGTTGGGTTCGTGCGAGCGCTCGCGCCGCAGGTTGCCGACAAGGGCATCACCGTGAACGCGATCGCACCGGGCTTCATCGAGACCCGTCTGACGAATGCGATGCCGGTGGCAATCCGTGAGGTCGCCCGGCGCATGAGCGCAGTGGGGCAGGGCGGAAAGCCCGAAGACGTGGGCCAGGCGATCACCTTTCTTGCGACTCCAGGAGCCGCAGGTCTGACCGGCCAGACGATCCGTGTCTGTGGCGGCGCACTCGTAGGAGCATGAGCATGGGCAAGAAGAAGAAGAATGGTTGGGGTAAGAAGCATCGCGCGGTCATCGTGACGGGCGTTCGAACCCCGTTCGTCAAAGCGTTCGGCAGGTTCCTCGATCTCGATACCATCGACCTGGCGGATATCGCGGTGCGGGCTCTTCTCGAGCGTACCGACCTTCCTCACGACGAAATCGACAACATCATCTGGGGTGGGGTGATCTTGCCCTCCGCCGCACCGAACATCGCCCGGGAGGTCGCGCTCGATTTGCGTCTTCCCCCGAGCGTGGAGGGCATGACCTGCACGCGCGCGTGCGCCACGGGCCTTCAAGCCGTGACCCTCGCCGCTGCGGCGATCGAGCGTGGGGAGGCGGACGTCGTCATCGCGGGCGGCTCCGACTCTACCAGCAACACACCCATCAACCTTCCGCAAAAGGCCGTTCATGCCTTGGCGCCTCTCGCATTTGGCAAGGCATCGACCGCTGCGGATTACCTCGGCGTGCTGGCGCAGATGATGCCCATCACCGAGATCCTCCCCAGGATGCCCAAGATCGCCGAGCGCACCACCGGCGAGGTGATGGGCGAATCCGCCGAGTCCATGGCGCGCCGCAACGAGATCAGCCGCGAAGCACAGGATCGATTCGCCGAGCGTTCGCATCACCGCGCGGCCGAGGCTATCGCCTCGGGCCGATTCGACGACGAGGTGGTGCCCGTGGAGACCCCGGACGGCTGGGTGCACACGGACAACATCGTGCGCGGAGACACGAGCGTCGAAAAGCTTTCGAAGCTGCGCCCCGTCTTCGCCAAAGATGGCACGGTGACCGCGGGCAATGCCTCTCCGCTCACCGATGGCGCCGCGGCCGTGCTGGTCATGAGCGAGGAGAAAGCTCGCGCGCTCGGCTACAAGCCGCTCGCTGCATTTCGAAGCTGGGCATACGTCGGCGTCGATCCGACCGATCAGCTTCTCATCGGTCCCGCGCTCGCCATGCCCAAGGCGCTCGATCGCGCCGGCATGGCTCTGAAAGACGCGAGCCTCGTCGACATGCACGAAGCGTTTGCGGCACAGGTGTTGTCGGTGACCAAGGCCCTCGCCAGCAAGGGCTTTGCCGAGGTGAGGCTCGGACGAAGCAGAGCCGTCGGCGAAATCGACGAGGACAAATTCAACGTGCACGGCGGCTCGCTTTCAATCGGCCATCCGTTCGGTGCGACAGGGGCGCGCATGGTCACGACCATGGCCAACGAGCTCGCCCGCACCGGCAAAGAGACCGCCTTGCTCGGGATCTGCGCGGCTGGTGGTCTCGGCGCGGGAGCCGTCCTCGAAGCGGTCCGCTGAGCGTGCCAGGGCGGGCGGTCCTCGTGGTGGCGCTCCTGGTCGCCTCCGCAGCGTGCACTAGGAAAGAGCCGAAGGCCCCGGGCTCCATCGTGACGTTGGACACGGAGGTGTCGGGGCTTTCCGGGCTCACTCGGGACGAGCATGGAGCCTTTTGGGCTGCCGGCGAGCGCGGCGATGCGGTCATCCGGATCGATCCCGAGACCTTTGCGGTGACCCGGTACGAGGTGAGGGGCGCTCCGGACGGCACCGATTTCGAGGCCATCACGTGGATGGATGGCGTGCGATTCATGCTGGGCACCGAGACCCAGGAGAAAGGTCGTCTCCAAGACGCGATCCTGGACGGCCGGCTCGACGGGGGGCGCTTTGCAACCAAGTCGGTGGGCAACCTCGAGTATGCGCGTTGGCAGCTCACGGCGTCGGACAACCACGGCATCGAAGGGATGTGCCGGGTCGGTAGCGATTTGGTGTTTGCGACGGAGCTCGTCCGCGAGCACCAAGGGCGCCGTTGGGCTCCACTCGGGGTTTTCGAGCCCGCTACCCAGACTTGGTCCGCCCACTGGGTCGCCCTGACCACCGAGACCGGAAAGCTCGCCGCCTTGGACTGCCGCGAGCGCGCGGGCGCGATTGAAGCGCTGGCCGTCGAGCGGCACTTCGAAGTATCCCGACTGCTTCGATTCGCGATTCCCCGAGGTCCCGAAGGACAATGGATCGAGCCCGTCGTCGCCGCGGATCTGGCTGCGCTGATCTCCCCGCTACCGAACTTCGAGGGGCTGGCTTGGATGCCAGACGGATCTGCCGTGTTGCTGACCGACAACCGCTATCGAGGCAGGGCCGACGAGTCAAGCCGCCTCTTTTTCATTCCCGCGAGCGCTCTTCGATGAGCCGAGTGGTTTTCGCCAGCATCGCCGCGCTCGTCGTGTCGCTGTCCGCGCGAGCGGATGCACCGGCGCTGGGCGAATCCGTCGAGGCGCACGTGCTCGAGATCCGCGCCCAGAACCCCGATCGCCGCGACGATGTGTTTTCGAAGATGGGCGGGTCGAGCGTGGCGAGCAAAGCGTTCTTGCATTGCTTTGCGACTCCGTACGTGGATTTGGGTGACCACGGCGATCTGGCGCGCACGCTCGAATACTTTCAGGCAGGGCCGGCAAGCTCGTTCGACCGCCAGAGCGAGGCCGCGGGCGTGAGCTGGAACCTCAAGTACGTGCTCGGAGGCAGGCCCGCGAACTTTCGCGAGGAGCTGCGCGCGACCCAGGCGCGTTGGGCATTGATCTTGTTTGGCGCCAACGACGCTCAGAACGAAAACGAGCGCGTCTATCTGGAACGCTTGATATATCTGGTCGAGGCGCTCGAAGAGATGGGCGTGGTTCCGATCCTCGGTGCCGCGCTGCCTCGGCGAAACGCCTCCAAGGACCGGTGGATTCAGCGTTTCAACAGGATCACCGAGGCCGTGGCCGAGCACTGGTCGTTGCCCTTCATCGATTATCACGGCGCCCTGAGCGCGCTGCCGAAGAAGGGCTTGGCGGCCGATGGTATGCATCCCAACGTCCTTGCCCCGGGCGGCCTGCGGGCCGCGTGTCAGCTCACGGAAAAGGGATTGCGGTATGGCAACAACCTCCGAAACCTGCTGACGCTTCAAATGCTCGACGCCTTGAGGCAAGCAGTCATCGACACTCCCCCTGAAACCGCCCCTGAAACTGCCCCTGCCGCTGCCCCTGCCGCTGCCCCCGCCGCTG
>LJTN01000063.1 GCA_001303415.1 Myxococcales bacterium SG8_38 | reverse complement strand
CGGGCGGACCTATGGCTTGGATTCAGCCGTAAGGAGCTGATCGGCTTTGCGGAGTCCGCCGGGTTGCTCGACCCCGAAGTTTTTGCAATCCCCGCATCGCGGTACGGGCCGGGCCCCGACGCCCATTTGCAGTGGCAAGTGCTCGCAGCGCGACGCGGATACCAAGAGGAGACAAGACCATCATGAGCCCAAATCCGAATCTGAAGCACAAAGTCGCCGATCTCTCGTTGGCGGACTGGGGTCGCAAGGAGATTGCCATCGCCGAGCACGAAATGCCGGGGTTGATGGCGCTCCGACGAGAATACGGTCCCAAGAAACCGCTCGCCGGGGCGCGCATCGCGGGATGCCTGCACATGACGATCCAAACCGCCGTGCTCATCGAGACGTTGCGCGAGCTGGGCGCCGAGGTGACTTGGACGAGCTGCAACATCTTCTCGACGCAGGACCACGCCGCGGCCGCCATCGCGGTGACTGGAGTTCCCGTCTTCGCCTGGAAGGGAGAGACAGAGGAAGAGTACGAGTGGTGCATTCATCAGCAGATTCGTGCATTCGAAGGTGGCAAGGCGCCGAACCTCTTGCTCGACGATGGGGGTGACCTGACCGCCATCGCGCACAAGCAGTATCCGGAGCTGTTCGAGGGGCCCGATCGCATCATCGGATTGTCCGAGGAAACCACCACGGGCGTCCATCGGCTCTATGAGATGGAGCGCGACGGCACGCTAAAGTGTCCCGCGATCAACGTCAACGACTCGGTCACCAAATCGAAGTTCGACAATCTCTACGGTTGCCGCGAGTCGTTGGTGGACGGCATCAAGCGCGCCACCGACGTGATGATCGCTGGAAAGGTCGTCGTGGTGGCTGGCTACGGAGACGTGGGCAAGGGTTGCGTGCAGGCCGTGGCGCGCGCTGGCGCTCGTGTTCTCGTGACGGAAGTCGATCCCATCTGCGCGCTCCAGGCCGCCATGGAGGGCTACCAGGTCGTCACGATGGAAGAAGCAGCGCCGATTGGCGACATATTCGTGACCGCGACCGGATGCTGCGACGTCGTGACCGGCGAGCACATGAAGCTGATGAAGAATGAGGCGATTCTTTGCAATATCGGTCATTTCGATTCCGAGATTCAAATGGCATGGCTCACCGATCCAGCGAACGAGGTGATCGAAGAGCCCATCAAACCGCAAGTCGACCATTTCATCTTTCCAGATGGAAAGCGGATCATCGTGCTCGCGCGTGGACGCTTGGTGAATCTCGGCTGCGCAACGGGGCATCCGAGCTTCGTCATGAGCAACTCCTTCAGCAATCAGGTTCTGGCGCAGCTTTCGCTTTGGACGGAGCGTGAGCGCTACGAGACGGGGAAGGTCTACGTGCTCTCGAAGGAGCTCGACGAGAAGGTCGCGCAACTGCATCTCGGTCAACTCGGCGTCAAGCTCACCAAGCTGACTCCGAAGCAAGCGCAATACCTCGGGGTCCCGGTCGAAGGGCCGTTCAAGCCGAGTTATTATCGATACTGAGCGCTGATGGTCTCGCTCGCGATCGAGACTTGGCGCTACTTCCTGTCGCACGATGGGCGATTGCTGTCGGGGGCGATCGCCTTTTACGCATCATTGGCCATCGCCCCGCTGGGGGTGGTTGCATTGTTGATCGCCTCCCTGGTGATGACGGAATCACGGGCACGCGAGGAGCTCGTTCAGCAGCTCAGCGCCTTCATAGGCCGTGACCTGGCGACATACCTGACCGACACGATCGTTCAGCTCGGCAGCGAGGCGGTCACGAGCGTGGCCGCGCCGATCATCGGTGCGCTCTTCATGTTGTACGTTGCTGGGAGGCTCTTCTCCATGCTCCGTAGAGCGCTCAATCACATGTGGGGCATTCGCCCCAAGCTGCTGGTCAACGCCAGCCGCCCGGAGATATTTCATCTCGTCCGAAGGCGGCTTCTCGCGTTTGCCATGGTCCTGGTCTTCGGAAGCTCATTGATCGCCTTGGTGCTGCTGCACTCTGGCGTCACTGCGGCCGCCAATCTGATCGGCAGCAGCCACTACATCCTGACTCTGGCCCAGTTCGGGAGCGCTTTCGGCGTGCTGGTGCCGCTTATCGCCCTCGTCTACCGTTGGCTGCCCGATGCGACGATCGCGTGGCGTGACGTGTGGATCGGAGCGGCGGTGACTTGCTTGTTCGTGCTCCTCGGATCCTTTCTGATCGGCATCTACCTCGGTTACGCCAGCCCGGCTTCGATCTACGGAGCGGCTGGCTCTCTGATCGTGCTTCTCCTTTGGATCTACTACACGGCGCAGATCTTCTTACTCGGCGCCGTGTTCACGCGCGTATCGGCCCAGCACCGAGGTCGGGCCATCGAGCCGCTCTCCTACGCCGACGTCGTGGAAACCCGCGACTACTCTGCAAGGGAATCTGCGAGCGAGATGTAGTGGGGCGCTTGCATGGGGGCTTCCAAGCCGACCTGCATGTGCTTGCCGAGAAAGTCGAAAAGGGCACCCCACTGTGCTCGGGCCGCAGCGCGCCAGAGCATCACGTTGAACGCGTGGATCTCGCCCCGAAACACGTGCAGCTCGCACTCGACGCCGCGCCGCTCTAGCGCGTTGCTCAGACGAATCGTATCGGGGAGGAGTGGATCGGCGGTTCCCACCGTGGTGAAGAACGGCGGAAGGGGCCGGCTGCCGGGCACTGCAGGTTGCTCGAACAGGAGTAGAGGGCTTGCCAGCGGGAACTGCAGGGCCCTCTTCACGCGCCTTCCGAGGTAGGAATACGCCGTGCCTCGAATCTCGCCTTTCACCCAGCCCGGCATGCGGCGGTTCTTGTGCGGATCCCGCCAGAATCGGCGGACATCGTGGAGATCGAGCAGGCCGTACAATGGGGCGACGCAGGTCATGTGCACCCCGCGCGCGAAAATGCTCCCCGAAAAAGGCTCGGGTCTCGGATGCGTTGCGCAATACGCGAGCGCAGCGGTGAGGTTCGCCCCCGCCGATTCGCCGATGACGGCCAATCGATTGATGTCGGCCCCGTATTGGGCTCCGTTGTCCAGCACCCATTCCAAGGCGACCATCACGTCTTTGAGCGGCTTGGGATAGGTGTGGATGGGGCCCAGCCGGTAGTTGACGTTGAAGACCTGGTAGCCTTGTGCCGCCAGGAGGTAGGCCATGACTCGATGCGTGTCCTTCGACATCATCGAGAATGCGCCGCCGTGGATGTACATGATCGTCGGGAGCGGACCCACCGCATCCCGGCGGCGGTAAATGTCCAGCAAGTGAAAGCGCCGGCGCTTGTCGCGGTAGGGTACGTCGTGCTCGACCTGTACTCCCCGCCAGCTCTGAACCAGCCATGGAAGGACGCCATATCCGACGTCAGAAAGGCGGTGGGCCGCTCTGTCCACGCCGTTTCGAACCAACGGCATGAAGGAATCACGGGCACGCATCGGGCGCGACTATAAGGGAAGAACGGCGCTACGAAAAGAAGCCGAGCCTCTTCAGGGCGCCTCCGTAGATGAAGCGGATCATTCCATCGATTTCCTCGATGGTTTCCGGTGTGTGCGGGTACCACACACGTTCCTTCTTCATCGACCACCGGTCGATCAAGATCGGTTGCGGATGCGTGTAGGAGCGAAGGCCGCCCAAGCCGTTGACCTGCCCGACGCCGCTGTCCTTGAGCCCGCCGAAAGGCGCTTCCGGGGCGCCATATGCCATCGATGCGTCGTTGATCACGACGGAGCCGGTTTCGAGCCGCTTGGCGATCTCGATTCCCTTGTCGATGTCCTTCGTCCAGACGCTGCCGCTCAAGCCGTAGTGCGAGTCGTTGGCGAGACGGATCGCTTCCTCTTCGTCGGCGACGCGCATCACCGAAACGATCGGCCCGAACGTCTCTTCGCGCATCAGTTCCATGGTGTGATCGACCTTGCGGACGAACGTCGGCTTGTAGAAGAGGCCGAGAGTCGTATCCGCTTCGCCGCCAACCACGATTTCGGCCCCCTTTGCTTTGGCATCCTCGATGTGCCGCTCGATGATCGGGAGCTGGCGGTCCCAGAAAACCGACCCGACGTCCACGTCGTCGCCCAGACCATACCGAAGCCCGCTAACGATGTTTTTCACGCGCTCCTCGAACTCGTCGGCGACGCTTTCCACCACGTAGATCCGCTCCACGCCCATGCACACGTGCCCCGTGTTGAGCATCGAGTTGAAGACCGCGCCGCCTGCAGCCCGTTCCAGATCGGCGTCTGCGCATACGATCATCGCATCCTTTCCGCCGAGCTCTAGCGTGTAGGGAATCAGTTGCTCTGCGCACGCCGCCGCGATCTTCTTTCCCGTTCGAACGCTTCCGGTAAAAGAGATCTTCTGCACGCCGCCGTTGACCAGCGCGGCACCGGTTTCACCGTCACCGTGCACCGTCTGCACCACGCCTTCGGGCACGCCCGCTTCGCGGAGCAGCTGGACGGCCCACGCGCCCGAGTACGGCGCGACCTCCGACGGCTTCAAGATGACGGCATTGCCGGCAAGCACCGCTTGCGTCATGGGATTGATCGCCAAGGAGAAAGGTCCGTTCCACGGTGTGATCACGCCGATCACGCCGAGCGGCCGATAGTGAATCAGAAGCTTTTTGAACGGCCGAAGGTAGCCGTGAAGCCTGCGCTTCTCGTCGGAGAGCTCCTTCATGGCCCGGGCGCACCAGAAGTTGAGGTAGTCGCACCCCGGTAGAATCTCCATCATCAGCGATTCGAGGCGCGTCTTGCCGGTCTCATCGATGATCGTCCGAATGACCTCCTCGCGCTTCTCGACCAGGAGGTCGATGGCGCCGCGCACGATCCGGGCACGCTCGGCGAGCGGCACGCGCCTCCATTCCATTTGTGCGTCGCGCGCCCCCGCGATCGCCTCCGCCACGTCTGCGGGGCTGCTGACGACGATTTCGCCCACCGGCTGACGGGTTGCAGGGCTGCGGATCGCAAGCCGGCGGCGCCCCTCGGGCGTGGAAGACATGGGTTCGACGATAGCCATCGATTTGCTCCTGGTTATGCGCGGCGCCGGGCCGGAAGGTGAAACATGTTCTACCGACGCCGGCCGAGAGCGCAAGCCGCCGGATTCGGTGGCAGGGCTGTAATAGTACACTTATATTCAAACTGTGCGTCCCATCTGGAACCTGGCCCTTGTTTGCGGCCTCGCCCTAGGCTGCGGAGAGGCGCCCACCGGCACCCCCCGGTTTGGGACAGACGACGGTGGGGCCCTCGAGTGCGACTGCCCCTTCGGACAGGGGTGCGCGGACGACGGATCGTGTGTCTCGATCTGCGGGGACAAACCCGCCTGCATGTTCGGCGGGGCGGCGCAATGCTGCGAGCCCGGCAGCGCATGCGATGAGGGCCGATGCGTTCCCGATTGCGGCGAGCGCGTCGAATGCGATGGCGTCTGCTGCGACGATTCTCAGATCTGCCTGGATGGGTCGTGTGCGGCGCCATGCGAGGCGCCTTTGCAACGATGCGGTGAGGGCGGCGTGCTTTGCTGCGGCAGCGGTGAAGCTTGTGTCCAAGGCGCCTGCATTGCCGCGTCGAGACCGTGCAGCTTCGGCGAAGATTGCGCGCTCGACGAGCTGTGCGAACCGAGCTTGGGCGCGTGCATCTCCCGTGACGCCGTGGAGATCTGCGAATTCAGGCCGCCCGTGGGCGACTTCGAGCCGACCATCGCCTGCCGATGGACGCCGCCGACGGCTCCTGAAAACGGAGCTGCAGACGAGATCGAAATCGCCTTCATGAGCGAGGTCGTGATGACGCCCGCCGTGGCGAACCTGACCGACGACAACGGCGACGGCGTGACCGATACGCGCGACACGCCGGACGTCGTCTTCGTGAGCTTCGACTATGCCGTGGACGGGTGCTGCACGCGCCGGGGCGTGGTGCGCGTCGTGTCCGGGGGCTGCAACACGGACGGGACGATGACCACGCACGCCACGCTGAAGGGGCTGGGTGCCGACGATTGGATCGGAAACTCGTCCGGGGTCGCGATCGGCAATCTTCATCCCGATCACATAGCGGAGGAGCGGGTCCCCGAAATCGTCGCAACCTTCAAAAACGGGGGCGCGGTGGCCTGGCAGCGAACGGCCGACGATGGGTCTGCCTGGCGCGTCTTGTGGCAAAACGACGTGCTTCCGACCGGGCAGCACACGCGAGGGGGCGCTCAGCCATCGATCGCAGATCTCGACGGCGACGGGCGGCCCGAGATCGTTATCGGCAACGCGGTCCTCGATGGGCTGACGGGTAGGGGGCCGGGCGATCCCGACCTTCCCGCCGATGCGCTCGCCTGGGACGGCCGCGACTTGGAAGCCATGACACCCGGCGCGAATCTCGGCGTTGGCAACAACGCCTTTTTGGGACCCGTCTCGGTCGTCGCTGACCTCGACCGCGATGGTCTCCAGGAAGTCATCGCCGGAAACACGGTGTACAATTATGATGGGACTGAGCGGTGGACTCATTCATACACGACCGTCAACTCGAGCTGCGGGGGCGCGCTCGACTGTGACGGCTACAGCGCGGTGGGCAACTTCGATCGCGACGAGGACGGCGAAGTGGTGATCGTCCGTCTCGGCGAGATCTTCATCCTGAACCACGACGGCTCACCGGTCGACGGCACCCCGCTTCCCATTCGCATTCCGGGCGCACCCGGCGACGTGTCCGCCCCAACGTACACGCCTTCCGCCTACGTCCCATCCGCCCCGCTCTACGACGACGACGGAGACCTCCTTCCTCCGGAGCGAATTCTCTGTGGAAGCGCATTGTCGCTTCCCGCGTTCGACGCGATGGGAAACCCGGTGCTGAGCGAAGGGTCCCAGGTGGTGGCGCATACCGCCGGAGCCAACGAAGGCGGGCCGCCTACGGTCGCCGACTTCGATGGCGACGGCTTCGCGGAGATCGGGACGGCAAGCTCGACGGCATACGTGGTCGTCGATCTGCAATGCACTGGAGATCCGCTTCCCGACGAATGCGAGCGTGAGTGGATTCGCTGGATGGTCGAAAACGACGATTGCTCGAGCCGAGCGACGGGCTCGAGCGTCTTCGATTTCGAAGGCGACGGCTCGGCGGAGGTGATCTACGCGGACGAGACGACCTTTCGAATCTTCCGAGGACGCGATGGCGCGATCCTCTACGAGGACCCGACCCATAGCAGCAACACGCGCCTCGAGATGCCGATCGTGGTCGACGTCGACAACGACGGGAAATCGGAAGTGGTCATCCCGGAGCCGAACATCGACCCGGCTTTCGGCGGCATCGAAATCTGGGAGGACGCCGACAACAACTGGGTTCGCACGCGGCGCATCTGGAATCAGCATGCTTACAGCGTGACGAACGTGACCGAGGACGGGCAGATACCGCGAACGCCGACACCCAACTGGACGAACGCGCGGCTCAACAACTTCCGCCAGAATGTTCAGCCAGGTGGCTTGTTCGATGCCCCGGATTTCGTCGTTCGCGAGATCGTCCGGCTCGAATGCGATCCCAGCCGCTACGAGTTGGCCGTGGTGGTGGGCAACGACGGCTCGTTGAGCGTGCCTCCTGGGATTCAGACCCACGTCACCGTCACCATCCCCGATTCTGGTGTTTTCGACTTGGGTGCAGTGCCCACTCGGGGCTGGCTGCTTCCGGGGCAGTCCGAGCGGCTCGAAGTCGTCTTCGAGATTCCGGACGGGCTGGAGGCTCCTACCATCGTGGTTTCCGCCACGGTGGACGAGGACGCGGTGGGCGCCCACCAGTACAACGAGTGCAAAGAGGACAACAATACGGTGCGCTCGAATCCAATTCGCTGTCCTTCCGTGCAATGAAGGCGCGGAGCGTTTCCTGGGCCATGTCCGCCACGCTTGCCCCTGACAGCGATTCGGATAAGGTGCTCATTTCCGGGAGACGCGATGGTCACGAAGCCACCCAGCAAGAAGGCGACGAAGAAGCGCGCTAGCAAAACCAGCCCAAAGAAGACGGCGAAGAAGAGCGCCAGCAAGGCGCCGGCCAAGAAGAAGCCTCGCCAAACGACCGCCAAGAAGCGGGCGAGCAAAGCGCCTGCTGTTGATGCCGCGGCAGAGGGCCGCCCGACAGAGCCGGCAAAGCCCCGAGCCAAGCCGATCAAAACCGATGCGGAGCCCGGGCCGGCTCGAGAGGCGGAGGCATCGCGCGTGCCGGCGGCATCACCGGTGCCCGTGCCGCCTGCAGCCCCAGTGCCGATTGCATCGCCGGCCCCATCGCGATCACCTGGGCCCGCGGCTCGATTAGAGCCTTCTGAGCCCCCGTATGCGCCCGGCTCCAGCCGGAGCGCATCACGTCCTGCGCAGCGCTCGTATCTCCAAGGAGTCCCGCAAGACCACGCGGACCTAGTTGCTGGTCTTTTCCAGGTCGTCCGGGGCGCGGCCAAGGATCTCCGCGCGCTCGTCTCCCACGCGATTGCGATGAGCCAACAAAAGGACAATCGCTCCGATCGATGAGCGAGCTCGAACGGATCACGGTGGTCGGGGCGTCCCTTGCCGGTTTGCGGGCCGTCGAGTTCCTGCGCCGCGCCAATTTCGAAGGGCAGATCGTTCTCATCGGTGACGAAGCTCACCTTCCATACGATCGGCCCCCGCTCTCGAAGGAGATTTTGCGGGGCGCGTGGGAGCGCGATCAACTGGCGCTTCGTCGAAAGGGCTACGACGAGCTTCGTGTCGAGCTCGTGCTCGGGCGGCGCGCCGTGTCGCTGAGCGCGGGCGCGCGAGAGCTGCATCTCGACGACGGCCGCGTGATTCCATTCGATGGCCTCGTGGTCGCCACGGGGGGCTGCGCCCGCACTCTGCCTCACCAGCCGAGCCTTCCGGGTGTCTTCACGTTGCGCACACTGGATGACGCCTTCGCGATTCGCAGCGCCTTGGCCGCGAAGCCTCGCGTCGCAGTCGTCGGTGCAGGCTTCATCGGTGCAGAAGTCGCAGCATCGGCGCGGCAGCTAGGTCTCGAAGTCACCGTGATAGAGGCTTTGGAGGCGCCGCTGGCGCAGAGCCTCGGCCCAGTGGTTGGGGGCGTCTTGCAAAGAGCCCACGAGCGCCGCGGTGTTCGAGTCGTTTGCGGGCGCAAGGTGACACGTTTCGAAGGCGCGGAGCGCATCGAGGGGGTGATCCTAGACGACGGCACACGGGTGCCCTGCGAGCTTTGCGTGGTCGGCATCGGGATGACGCCTTCGGTTTCCTGGCTCGAGAGCTCTGGCATGGAGCTCGAGGACGGTGTGCGATGTGACGAGACGTTGGCCGCCAGCATCCCCCGGGTCGTGGCCGTCGGAGACGTGGCTAGCTGGTACAACCCGCTTTTCGAAGAGCGAATGCGCGTGGAGCATTGGACGAATGCCGTCGAGCAGGCACGGCATGCCGTGGGTACCCTGCTCGCGCCCCACGAGGCGAAGCCTTTCGAGTCGGTGCCGATGTTTTGGTCCGATCAGTTCGATATCAAGATTCAAGGTGCCGGCCGACCCAAGCCTACGGACGAGCTTACCGTGATTGGATCCCCCGATGACGAGAGACTCATCGCGCTTTATGGCCGCGCAGGCCGCCTCGTGGGTGCCGCCGCCTTTAACCAAGCCCCCAAGCTCATCCAGCTTCGAAGGTTGATCGGCATGCGGGGCGCGGTGGATGAGGCGATGAAGATCGTGGAAGCTTGACGACCGAGCAGACGCGAAGCCAAAAGCCGGGCGCTACGAGAGATCCAGTAGCCAAAGCGGCTCCACCTCGGTGCGGTGCCGCTCGACGGCAAGTCGCGCCAGATTCACCCATGCGTCGCAGCCGTCGAGAATGGCGCTATCGGCCGTGGCGACGACTGCGCCCGAGGCCTTGAGCGTTTCGTCCACGCCGTCGGCGGTCATCGCTTCGATCCGTATGCCCCGCTCGGCGGCCGTTGCGCGGATGATGCCGGCGAGGCGACCCGAATTGGAGATGGGGCGGTCGACGTACACACGCGCTTCCGATGGGTTCAGGGACGCGACGAGATCGAGCAGAATGTCTACCGCTCGCTCGGTCTCCTGGACGAGTCGGTAGCTGCCATGAAAGCTGGCCATGTCCCGCATGCAGCGATCTCGGCCCAGCAAGAGCACGCCGCCAGACAATGCTACTTCGATGGTGGTGATGACGTTGAGGCCGTCGATGAGCAGTGGATGACCGGCCACTTCCCGAGCGCCGCGCAAGCGCGCGGCTCGGGAGCGTCTCGCCGAGTCCGAGCAGGCGCAGCGGCCCACAGCCACTCGCTGGCGCCTGCGCAGCTGGTAGCGATCACCGACGAGCTTCAGGGCGGAGGCCTCCGCATATCCCCGCGTTCGCAGCCAGCTCAAGTCCCCGACCGCATCGCGAAGGATGGGAACCACATCCGCGGAAAAAAGCTGATGGTCGAGCGGGTGCGGGCCACGATGGCTACGGGAATCCGCCATTTGCGCCAAGCTTAACCCTTCATTCCCGTGACGGCTCGGCTGACGCAAAAACTGCGTGAGATGGCGTTTCGCCGCAACCGTTGCAAGGCACACGACGCATCGGACCCACTCTTTCGTGTCCTGGACGATGGCACGTCCCTTGCTCTAGAGCTCTCCACGCGCCGATGAATCCCATGTCCACCGTGCTTACAGTGACCGACCTCACTGCCGCAAGCTATCAGCTCGTCGGTCTTGCGGCGTCCATCGCCGGACCGAGCGATGGGCAGGTGATTCTCGTATCGACGTATGGCGGCGGAGGGACGAGTCGCCGGTCGGAGCCCCCGTTTGCGGAGCGAGCAAACCCCGAATGGTGGCGCCAGCAATTGGAGGCGAGGCTTCGGCAGGAAGGCCAGCTACTCGAGCGCCAGCGCCAATGGTGCGCCGACCGAGGGGTCCGCTGTCGCGCGGAGCTCTACGAAGACGGGAGATGGCCCGAGCTGGTTCTGCAAAGCGCGCAACGCTCGCCAGTCGATCTGATCCTCGTCGGGATGCACCAGATGTCTTCTCCGTACCAGATCAGCCCCGACGAGGTGAGACGGCTTGCGGAGGCCGCGCCATGCCCGGTCAGCATGGTGCGGTTGCCTGCAGTTTCGGCCGTTTGAGAAGGGGCGGCATGGCAGGCTCTTGACAGCGAGGGTCCAATTTTCTAGCTCCCTGGGTGATGGGCCCACCAAGCCTGATGCAAAGGTTGTGCGATTACGTCGGCTTCGACGCCGAAACCGCTTGGCGTCTGCAGACGATGGGTCCGGGCATCAGGCCCTTCCACGAGCGCATCGTCGACGAATTCTACCAAGCGGTGCTCGTCGATCCCGGGGCGCGCGCCGTCTTGAAGAGCGCTGCGCAGATCGATCGCATGAGAATTTCACTTCTGAAATGGCTCGAAGGGTTATTCCTCGGCCGTTACGACGAAAGTTACTACGAGCGGCGGGCACGAATCGGCCGCATGCACGTCAAGGTTGGTCTCGAGCAACGCTACATGCTCACCGCGATGAACGTGATTCGGGTGGGGCTTCACCGCGCGCTCGCAGAAGCGTCCGAAGACGGATTTGGGGCGTTCCAGGATCACATCGCGATCGACAAGATCTGCGATATCGAGCTCGCCATCATGCTGGAGACGTACCGCGAGGACTACGTGCTCAGAAAGACTGCGGAATCCGAGTCGCTTGCCATCATGGGAAGGCTCACCGCAGGACTGGCGCACGAAGTGCGCAACCCGTTGAACGCGGCCAAGCTGCAGCTCGACGTGCTTCGCCGGAACGCTGCGAGCGTCGGAGATGATTCGCTCCGGCGCAAAATCGAACGACGCACCAATCTCGTCCAGGATGAGCTACGTAGGCTCTCGTTCCTGCTGGACGACTTTCTCAACCTGGCGCGAGCCCGAACGCTCGAGCCCGTCGACTGCGATGCATTCAGCCTGGTGATGGAGGTGGTCGAGCTTCGACGTCCAGAGATCGAGTCACAGGGCATCGAGCTGAGCGCCGAGCTCGAAGGCTCGTGCTTGCTCTTTGCCGAGCGCGACAGGCTCAAGCAGGTCATCAACAACCTCATCACCAATGCGGTGGAAGCCGTGGCGGGCCGGCGAGGCCCGACCATCCAAATCATCAGCAAGGTGCTGGGGGAGGACCGCTGGGAGATTGCGGTCATCGACAACGGTCCGGGCGTCTCCCCGGAGATCGCGGAGCGGGCGTTCGAGTCGTTCGTGACCACCAAGGATGCCGGCACGGGGCTCGGCCTGGCCATCGTCAAGAGGATTGTGGACCTGCACGGCGGCGCCGCCGTGCTTACCCGATTGCCCGAGGGCGGGACGCGCGCCTCGTTTTGGATCCCGACCCGCGACTAGACCGAGTACACCCTGAACCGATCCGCCCTCGAAGCATTTCAACGTGCACTCGGTCTACACTAGTCCGGCTCTGGTAGGTGGGTTTGATAACCCCATTCCTTGACGCGATATTGAATCTTGCGTTGGCTGATACCCAGGATCTCCGCGGCGCGGGCGGTCGACCCGTCGACTGCATCCAAGGTCCTCAGAATCGCGATCCGCTCGAGCTCGGCCATGGTGATCCCTGGAAGCAGGGCCATCACCGACCCCTCTTGCAGGTCCCCATGGGCCGAGGTGGGCAGATCACTACGGGCGATTAGATCGCTCTCACACATCACGACCGCTCGTTCAATCGCATTCTCCAGCTCCCGCACGTTGCCAGGCCACGGGTAGATCATCAGGTGCTGAAGCGCCTCGTCGGTCAGGCCTTTCACTGGCCGATCGTTTTCTCGAGCGTACTTGCGGAGGAATTCGTAGGCCAGCAGCGGAATGTCGCTTCGTCGCACACGCAGGGGCGGCACGTCGAGCTGGACGACCTTCAGTCGGTAGTACAGATCCTCGCGGAAGCGCCCCTCATCCACTCGCTGCTTCAGGTTTCGGTTGGTTGCAGCGACGACGCGGACGTCGACCTTCAGCGTCTCGTTTCCGCCGACCCGTTCGAACTCCCGCTCTTGCAGGAAGCGTAAGAGCTTGATCTGGACGCTGGGCGGGATCTCACTCACCTCGTCGAGGAACAGCGTTCCGCCGTCCGCCTGTTTGAAGCGCCCTTCGCGCCGCGCCATGGCTCCCGTGAACGACCCCCGCTCGTGGCCGAAGAGCTCGGACTCGAGCAGTGTTTCGCTCAGCGATGCGCAATTGAGACGAATGAAGGGCTTGTCTTTGCGGTTCGAGTTTTGGTGAATCGCTGCCGCTATCAGCTCCTTGCCGGTTCCGGTTTCGCCGTGAATCAGGACGGTAGCGCGGCTGTTTGCGACCTGAGCGACGTTTTTCATCAGCCGCTGCATCGAGGGGTGCTCACCGATGATGTTGCCGAGCTGGAAGCGCTCGTCGACACGCTGGCGGAGCAGCGCTGCCTCGCGTGACAGCCGCGTTCGCTCGAGCGCACGCTCGACGAGCGCGATCACGGCTTCGAGCTCCAAAGGCTTGGTCAGATAGCTCTCCGCACCGAGCTTGATCGCGCGGACAGCCGTATCGATCGTGGCGAATGCGGTCATCACGATGAACGTGGTGTGAGGCGATAGCGGCCGACCCCGTTCGATGAGAGAAAGGCCGTCCATTCCAGGCATTTTCAGATCGGTGAGGACGACGTCGGGATCGACTTGCTCGATCTGCAACAATGCCGTGCGTCCGTCGCCGGCCGTGCTCACGGCGTAACCGACGTCCTCGAGCAGCTCGGCAAGGGCATTGCGCGCATTGGCTTCGTCGTCGACGACGAGGACCTTGCCTTTGGATCCGGTGTCTTTGCGCGCTGACACGGTCTTGGGCAGCTCCGATGCGGTTGTTGCGGTGTTCATCTTGGTCCTCCCTAGTAGCATTTCGTGTGCCAACGTCGGGCACGGGAGTCCCTCAGGTGTGCGCCGAAGCCTTCGCGGACGCGGACACCTCGGGGATGGGGGCGCTCGCGAGCGCCTTGTACTCAGCAAACGAAGCTTCGAGATCATCGACGAACTCGTGGACGTCGGGGAAGGATTCCCAATCTGCGTTGAAGCCCCAATGCAGGGCCCCGCTGTAGCTGAAGATCGCGATGCCCAAATTCTGATGCCGCATCAACGGGACCATCGGATAGATCGCTTTCATTCGAGCGCCGAGCATGTACAGCGGAATCGGCGGCCCTGGAACGTTGGTAATCACCAAGTTGTACGTGCGCAGCTGCATGGCCGCCAAGTAGAGATCCGAGACGAGACGCTTGGTCGTGAGGTCCGCCACTTCTTCGATCAGCTCGGCGCCGCCTGTCTGATTGGACTCCTTCTTCAGCTGGGTCGTGAGGCGAATCACCTCCTTGAGCCGCTCAACCGGATCCTGCTCGGAGACCGGGAGGTCGGCGAGAAGCATCGCGATGTGGTTGCCCACCGATGGACCGCCCATCTTTCGCATATTAACCGGCAGGAGCGTCCGGAAGCCCTTCATTTGATCGACATTGGCATTGCGACGGAGAAGGAAACGCCGCACCGCACCGGTCGTCGCGGCCACGACCACGTCGTTGATCGTTCCACCGAGCGCATTCTTCACCATCTTCACGTCATCGAGGCTGAACGAGGTCCAGTCGAATCGGCGGTAGGGGCTGATGTCTCGCTCGGTGAAGGGCGTTCTCGGGGCGGGCTTCATTCCGGAACGGAGCACGTTTGCAACTCCGCGAAAATTCTCACGGACGCGCGGCATGAAGTGCGTGAGCTTTCGCAGCCCGTCGGCACGATGTCTGAGCTCGCACCGAAGCAATTCCGCGCGGCTTGGCGCAGGTCGGGGTTTCCAGTCGAGCGGTTCCCTTTCCTTCGCTTCGGGCATGATCTGTAGCAGCGCCTCGAGCAGCTGAACGCCCGCCACACCGTCGACCATGCAGTGGTGGACCTTGACGATGAGGGCGAACGTGTCGTTCTCCACACCCTCGACGACCCAGAACTCCCACAACGGCCTGCTCCGATCGAGATGCTGGGAAAAGAGCCGACCTACCAGTCGCTTCAGTGAACGTTCGTCCCCGGGGAGCGGCAACCTGGTGTGCCGCAGATGAAAGTTCATGTTGAATCGGTCGTCATCGATCCAGACCGGATGACGGAAGCCCGGCACCCACTCCAGCCGTTGCCGGTAGCGCGGGATCGAGTCCACCGCGGACTTCGTGTATCGCGTGAGGCGCTCGATATCGAGCCCCCCGTGGGCCAGCGTCAGAGGCTTCGCGTCGAAGAGGAGCGCGGCGCCCACGTGCATCGGGGCGGTTGGATTTTCAACGTCGAGAAACGTTGCGTCGAGAGCGCTTAGGCGCTGGTAGAACGTTTCAGCCATGGCGAGGTCTTCGATAGCAAGATGCGCGCCCAAGTTTTCATGGGCCGATACTCCAACAAGCCGATGATTTCCGAGGGGGGCCCACGAAGATTGGCGCAAATATTGCGCCAACCCATTTTCAAAACGCAGGATATGCGCTTTGGCCAGCAAGCGCCAGCCCCCCGCCGAAACATGCGCTAAACACACGGCATGTCGCAGCTCCTGGTCCGAGATTTGATGAGCCAACCCGTCGAAACGGTCGGCCCAACCAGCCCGTTGCGGGACGTCATCCATTTGATGGAAGCGCATGGCATCCGACACGTACCCGTGGTGGAGGAGGGGACGGGGCATCTGCTCGGCCTCATCTCGCATCGCGACGTGCTCCGCAGCCAGGAGGGGAGTCTCTCTGGCGCGCCATCCGAAGAGCAGATTCAGATGAACCGCTGGATCGAGACCCGGTGGGTCATGACGAAAGAAGTGCGCACGGTATACGCGGACACGACGGCGCTCGAGGCTGCGCGCATGCTTCGTTCCCACGGATATGGCTGCCTTCCGGTCGTCGAGCATGGAAAGCTCATCGGCATGCTCACCGAAGCGGATTTCGTCGACTACGCCATACAGACCATGTCCGATCCGGGTGCTTGACTCACGCGCCCGAAAACGCGGGCATTTCGCGTCTAGATCTGGCATGGTGCTTGCTCGGTTATAGATCATGGCAATCAAGACCATCGTCGTGGGAACCGATCTCGGAGAGTCCGGGCGCCGCGCGATGCAGCTGGCGATACCGACGGCTCAGGCGACGGGAGCTACGCTCTGGCTCGTGCATGCGAGCGAGCTCGGCTTGGAGCATTCCTGGAGCGATCTACCCATCGGCGCCCGGTCGGCAGCGCATGCGCTTCGCGAGCGAATCAAAGCGCGCTTCGAAAGCTCTCTTCGAGAGCTCGAAAACGAACGAAGACAGTGCGAGGAGCTCGGGGTGATGTGCCAAACGTCGTGCGAAGAAGGCCGCCCGTGGGAGACGATCCTTCGCACGGCGGTTTCGGTCAATGCGGACCTGATAGCTGTTGGAGACCCAGCCGGTGCAATCGGCTTGCCCGAGCGGCTGCTCGGCTCCACCGCGGAAAGGGTGGTGCAACAGGCACCCTGCTCCGTGGTGGTCGCCTGCGGGAGGCTTCGTGAGGACTACAGCGGGGCTCGCATCGGTGTGGGCGTGGACTTCTCGGTTCATGGCATCGAGGCGGTTCGTTGGGCCCGAGACGTGGCCCGGGCCATCGATGGCGAAGTCATCCTGATTCACGTGATCCCTCATCCGATGCGCGAGAGCATCACGCACAATGAGTGGCCGAGTGTGCTCGAAGGCCTCTCTTCGAAGGCACGCTCGCGGCTTGCCCAGCTCATCGTGAGTGAAGGCCTCGAGCCGGACACGGAGGCACATGTGGTGGACGGCCCGGTTGGCAAAGAGCTCTGCAACAAGATTGCTCAGTTGCATGCAGACCTTCTGTTCGTGGGATGCCGAGGACAAGGCCGTCTTCGCGGCATGATGGTTGGTAGCACTTCGCAGTACTGCCTTCGGTACTCGCCAGTACCGGTGCTCGCAGTACGGCCTTGAGTCTAGCTCGCGAAGATGTCCGAGAGACGGCGGCGATTCTCGGAGCGCGGCAGCGACGTGTCGATCCGGACGTGCTCGGATGAAGGCAGCTCATCGATGGGCTCGAAGCGCCGTTCGAATTCGTTCAGTAAGTCGGCGCGCGCATCGCTCTCTTCGGGTTCCCGCTGCTCCCGGGCGGCTAATCGTTCGAGGGTCAGCTCACGCGGCGCGATGCATTCGACCAGTAAAAAAGGCACCCCGCATCGCTCGGCCAGCTTCTTCGCTGCATCGCGCATTTCCGCAGTACGAAACGAAGCGTCGATGATCACCGGACGGCCCGAACCGACGATGACCCCTGCCAATCTCCAGAGCTCTTCATAGACCGCGTTGGTCACGCTCGGCGAATAGGCACCTGACCAAGCGCCGCTCTCTAGAGATTCGGTCGGCCTTCGGCCGAGCAAGTACTTTCGCGTGCGATCCGAGCTGACTACCGGGGCGGCGATCAGCTCGGCGATGGTGGCGGCGGTTCGGCTTTTGCCACTCGCAATCATACCACCCACCGCGATGACTTTGGGCGTAACGAGCGAGGGACGCTCGAAAGCGAGCGACAGCATGAAGTAGCGCCTGGCCTCCTGCGCAGCGCGCGCGCGTGCCTTTGCAGATGCCTCGCTGTCACGCGCCAACAGCGACGCCACCTTGCCCCGGACGAATGCGCGGTAGCTTTCATAGAAGTCGACGACCGAATACAGATCGTAGTCGTTCGATTCCCGCGCGTATCGAGCAAGCAGGCGCTCGGCGAGGTCGACCCGATCGTGCCATGCCAAGTCCATGGACAAAAAGGCAATGTCCGCGCAAACGTCGCCATATCGAAAGCGGTCATTGAACTCGATGCAGTCGATGATCGCGATCGATCCATCCTGGCGAAAGTAGACGTGCTCCAATCTCAAGTCGCCGTGGCCGTCACGCACCCGCCCCGCATCGATTCGAGCGCTGAAACGTTCCTCGTCGCGGAGCATGGCGAGCTGCCACCGCTCGATCTCCTGAGCCTGATCGGGAGTCAGGTACGCCCCGATCGACGACCGGGTCTGGGTGAAGTTCTCTTGTACGTTCTGCCGAATCGTCTCCACCTCGCCGTGCCGGGACGTCTCTGCATCACACCGGGCGCCTTCGTGGAAGCGCGCGACGTGCGAGGCGAGCTCGTCGATCTGAGCCGGGTCGAGCGCACCCTGCGCCAGCATGTGGTCTGCACGTTCATGGACGGGAAGGCGGCGCATGTGGACCGCCCAGTCGACGACACGCCCTTGGCCTCGAATTGAATGCTTGCCCGAGTCATCGACCGTCACGGGGACTACCCCGAGGTAGACGTCGGGGGCGAGCCGCCGGTTGAGCCGCACCTCGGCGTCACAGGCCTCACGGCGTTTTTCGAGCGTCGTGAAATCGAGGAAACCGAGATCGACCGGGCGCTTGACCTTGAAGACCTCGTCCTCGGCCAAGAAAACCCACGAGATGTGTGTCTCCATCAGCTCGAGACCGGTCGCCTCCAGGTCTGCCTTCAGCGTCGCCATGAAGCTTGCGTCCAGGCCCAACTATACCAACCGCGCCGGCTCCGCCCATGCGCGAGGACGCTCCCAGGCGCATTTCTGTCGTGTCATCCGCTTGCCACGCATGCTTTGCGCTCCTCGCGGTGCAAAGATGCCTGTCCCGACGGCTCCCTTTGGGCATGGGGTTTGCTACGCTTGCTGCTCGTCAGCGGAGGATGCGATGGCAACGAGAAAGCTAAAACCCTCGGAATGGCAGCGGTACTTCGATGGGGTCGCGAAGCACATTCCCTCGATGAAGGTAGGCGTGACGATCTTGGGCGAGGACATCGGGGTGCAGCCCGAATCTCAAGGAAGCGCGCTAGTCGGCATCAGCTGGGACCACAATGACCAGGCTTTGACGGTCGACACGGCCAATTGGTCCCACCGGATCGACCGCCCGGCGGAAATTTTCGTCCAAGAGGAGGGAGGGATGCTGTCGAGCGTCGAAGTCGTCGACCAGGACGGGAGCAAGCAGATCGTGGAGCTGCAAACATTGCCCTCGTTGCCGGCCTCGTGACTTGCAGCTAGGAGAGTCGAACGATGGCAAAGACATGGATTTTGGTTGCCCACGACGCGGGTGCGCGCTTCTTCGAGAACGACGGGCCGGGCAAGGGAATCGAGCTGACTGAGGAGATCGACCACCCGGAAGGGCGAGAGCGCGATCGAGATTTCGACGCGGATCGACCTGGACGCTCGTTTCGGAAGAATAGCGCAGATCCTCGACGTGCGGCGATGAGCCGGAGCCAGACACCGCATGAACGAGCCGTGTCCGATTTCGCAAGGACGCTCGCACAGAAGCTTCAGCATGGGCGTATGGAGAACCGATACGACCGTCTGGTCCTGGTCGCTCCACCTCGTTTTTTGGGGCTCCTGCGCTCCGCGCTGGACGCTCCTACGGCGCAACTCGTCGTCGGCTCGCTCGACAAGGACCTTGCTGCGAGCAAGGAGGCGGATCTCGTCGAGCGCCTCGGCGAGGTGATTGCAGTTTGAACGCGGCGCCGGTTCGCGAGGGCCGGGCAAAAAGAGGCAATGAGATGGCAAACTTCGAGATGCCAGTGACTGATTACATGACCAGACCCGTCGAGACGATTCGGATCGGCGAGAGCCTGGTCGTTGCGAACGAGCTGTTTGCGGACCAGGGAATTTCGGCCCTTGCTGTGGTGAACGAGAACGACGAGATCAAGGGCGTCATCTCGCGCACCGATCTGCTCCATGCGGCCGTGTACACCCACGGAGAGACCTTTCGCGTTCCGAACCGCGTGGTCGAGGAGCTGATGCAGTCACCAGCTCTTCAAGTTTCTCCGGATGCTCCCCTGTCGGACGCAGCCCGGCTCATGCGCAAGCATCACGTGCACCGCGTGTTCGTAACCCAAGACGGCAAACCGAAGGGCGTCGTATCCACCCGCGATTTGATGCGAGCCGTGCGTGAAAAGCGACTGAAGACGCCACTGTCGGAGATCGCGTCGGCTTCAGTCGTGAAGGTCAAAGCAGACGATCCGATCGCGCTGGCGGTCGACCGTTTGGAGCTCTCGAACAAACACGGGCTTGTCGTAGTCGAAGGCTCGTATCCCGTGGGCATCTTCGATCAAGCGTGCGCGCTCGAGTCGCGGCGCCTGCCTCCGAACACGGCCGTCGAGCACGCCATGAACGTACGCATCCTGATCCTGCCGAGCGGCATGAGCATCAGCCGCGCCGCCGAGCAGGCCCTGGGCATGAACGTCCGCCGCATCTTGATCGAAAACGATCGCGGCGAGCTGGGAATCGTCGGCGGCCTAGACTTCGCCAGAGTGATGTAGGCGTTAGCGCGAGGGCGTAAGAACCGGGCTCGGAAAAACACGACACGAGGTTCCACGGAACGGGCCGGTTTGCAAAGGTGGCCGGAAGGGCTGGAAGCCTGAGGCCACGCAAACCGCCCCTCGGGCGGCGCGCCAATCGGAGGTGGTTGCATGCATGCCGATTGGCACTTCGCACGTCCGCTCCACCTCATGTCGCGTTTTTCCGAGCCCTCC
>LJTN01000102.1 GCA_001303415.1 Myxococcales bacterium SG8_38 | reverse complement strand
CCTCGTCTGTAGCGGGCTCCGGAACCGGCAGGTCGTCGAGTCGCAGCGGGTGCGTTTCGATGGGGGCAGGAGTGTCGAGAAGCAGGGCCCGCATGAGCTGCAGGATAGCACCCGAGCCCTTCGCTGTTTCACCACTCCAGAATGGGCCAGCCGAGTCGTTTGGCTGCGCGCCGTAGCCTCGGATCCGGGCTCACCACCCGTGGATATCCCACCGCGCGCAGCATGGGGAAGTCCGTCAAGGAATCGGAATAGAAGTACGAGTGCGCGAGGTCCACTTCCCGCTCCGATGCCCACGCCTGCGCACGCCGAACCTTGCCTTCGCCGTAGCAGAGCGGCGGCACGAAGGTCCCGAGGAGCCTGCCATCATCGTCCGTCGGAAAATCGTTGCTGAGATAGTCGTCGAGCGACCACGTTTCGACTGCCGCGCGTGCTTCGAACGCCGATGCGCTGGTCAGCAGAACGAGATCGTGCCCCTGCTCGCGGTGCTCCCGAAGCGTCCGCCGAGCGCCAGGGCGAATGCGGTGCGCCACTTCCCTCGCGAACCACTGGCGTGTTTCCTCTTCGAGATCGCGATAGCGACGCCCCCGGTAGTGGGCCACGGCTTCACGGAAGGCGGCCTCGATGTCGATGATGGAAAGATGGTAGAGCGTATTCCACAGGACCACACGAGCAAACTGACGAGCGGAAATGTTGCCTCCCAGGAGCTCGTGTTTGGCCCAAAGCCCGGCGCTGTTCACTTCGAGGAGCGTCCGATCGAGATCGAAGAAAGCGGCGATTCGCCTGCTCATGAGACCGGATGTTGAAGACAGCCCGCCACTGGTGCAACCATCAGGACTCCCGATGTGATAGCGTCGCGTCATGCAGGGTACCGACACCCGCCATCCGTTGGATCGGCTCTTCATCGTGGCTTTCCCCATCTTTGCATTCACATCGCTGGTCTTAGAGCAGTGGATCGTCTGGGGTGTCGATCTACGGAACGCGACCGATCCCATCGGGAGAGCGTGGCGCTGGTATGCGGAGACCCTCGACCCTTTGTTGCTCGACCGGCTTCTCAGCATCCGAGTCATGTTCGGCATCGACGCATTCGTGTTCGGTTCGTTCTACCTCGTCCTCTTCTACGCCTTCCTTCGGCGTCGAAACTGGATCCGCATGCCGGCGCTGCTCTATGGCGCGGCGATGTTCTACTCGGTCGTGGTGTACATACTGATGGAGCTCTTTAGCGAGCATGCGGCGCAGACGAACATACCACTAGTCCTCCTCATCGGAGCGCCCTACACCGTCGTACCGTTGCTTCTGATGTATCGAGTGTGGAAGCCTCATCCGTTTGGGTTGGGCGCTAGCACCCGAACGATGTGATCCTGGTGTCGCCGTTGCCGCGAGGCAAAACGCCCCAACCGTGGCACAGCACCCCATCTCGGCTAGGCTGGCACGTGGATTGCCGATTTCGAGGGAACCATGACCGTCGCCACCATCACGTTGAATCCCTGCATCGATAAGACGTGCCGCGTCAACCGTATCGTCCCCGATCGAAAGCTGCGCGCGCGGGACGTACGGCGCTATCCCGGAGGAGGCGGCATCAACGTCGCACGCGTCATCACACGGCTCGGAGGTCGGCCCAAAGCGCTCTGGAGCTGCGGTGGGAGCACCGGGGATGTGCTCCACCAGCTACTGGAGGCCGAAGGCGTCCCGCACGAGCCGGTGCGCATCGAGGATTCAACACGCGAGAACTTGATCGTCCGGGATGACTCCAGCGAGCAACAATATCGCTTCGGAATGCCGGGCCCTCAGTTGACCGGGCGGGAGCGTGCGGACTGGAGGAAGCACCTCGGCGAATGGTCCGAGCCGCCCCGGTTCGTGGTGTTCAGCGGGAGCCTCCCCGGCGAAGGGTTGCTCGATTGGTACGCGGAGCTAATTGGCGTCGTGCCTTCCGAGGCTCGAGTCGTCGTGGACACCAAGAGAGATGCGCTAGCTCGCGCTCTCGATACGGGTGTCTATCTAGCCAAGCCCAACATACTCGAGCTCGAAGAGGTCGTGGGCCGTGCGCTGGAGAATGACGATCAGATCGTCGATGCAGCACGAGAAATGATCGACAGCAAGAAGGTGGAAGTCTTGCTCGTCTCGCTCGGCCAAGGTGGCGCGCTCGTGGTGACGGCAGATCAGGTCGAACGGCTCAATGCACCCACCGTCAAAATTCGAAGCAAAGTCGGCGCCGGCGACAGCATGGTCGGCGGCCTGGTATTCGCGCTCGATCAAGGACGCTCGCTCATGGAGGCAGCGCAAATGGCCGTGGCGGCCGGCGCTGCAGCCGTGATGACGGAAGGTACCGACCTCTGTCATCGCGAAGACGTCGAACGGCTGTACGAATGCATGCATCGCGGCGCTCCAACCGACTGCGCTTGATGAGGCGAGCGTTTCTGCCGTCGTCCGCGTCGGATGCTAGTCGCGGGCGTCGCTTTCGAGGAACATCATGCGGTTGTGTAGGTCGGTGCTCGCGAGCACCAAGATGATCAGCAGGCCCGAGTCCGCGAGGATCGTCACCTGCGCTCTTTCCACAGCGGCGCATCGGGATGCGGTTTTTTGGAAGACCTCGACGCCTTGAAGGTGTACTTTCATCGCAACGCCGTGCTCAATGACGAGTTCGGTGCGTTGAGCGTAGGCAGCGTGGTGCGATTCGTGCTGGCACAAGGCGAAGGCAGAGAGGGACGGCAGGCAAGCACGGTGGAGTTGGCTGAGCCATGACACCTCGCTCTCTGTCCGAGTACGAGAGCCGACGAGACTTCAGACGGACACCGGAGCCTTCGGGGCGCAGCAAAGACGCACCGAAGCTGAAGAAGGATCGGAATCCGATCTTCGTGATCCAGCAGCACGATGCGACCACGCTGCACTACGACTTTCGAATCGAGGTGGAAGGTGTGCTCAAGTCGTGGGCCGTGCCGAAGGGCCCCTCGACGGATCCGCGCGAAAAGCGTCTTGCCGTCGCTACCGAGGACCATCCTCTGAGCTACGCGGACTTCGAAGGCGTGATACCGGAGGACGAATACGGCGCAGGAACGGTGCTCGTATGGGACGCAGGTCCCTACAAGAACATCACCGAGGACGACGACGGGAACGAAATCCCAATCAAGAAGGCGCTGAAGAAGGGGACCGTGGAGATCTGGCTCGAAGGGAAGAAGCTCCGCGGAGGCTATGCGCTCGTACACAGCAAGATGCGGGGCGACCGGAAGAACTGGCTGCTGGTCAAAATGAAGGACGATCAAGCGGATGCGCGCCGCAACCCGGTCAGCACGGAGCCGAAGAGCGTGCTCTCGGGACGGACACTCAAACAGGTCCGCAAAGCACATGAAGATGGAGGCTGAGTGCTGGGAGAGGCACCCGTCCGATCAATCTGCGGCAAACCGCGCGACGATTTGAAGATTGCGAAGGAGATATCATGGACTTTCAATCCGCGTATCAAAAGCTGATCCAAAAGCTCTGGGGCTGGGTAGAAACGTTCGTCGAGATGCTTCCGAACCTGGCAGTCGCTTTCTTGGTGATCGTCTTGTTCTGGATCACATCGATTGCAGCGGCGGCGGCCACCCAGCGCGCGCTGATCCGCCTTCGCACGAGACCCAGCATCCAAGGTCTCATCGTCACGCTCTTGAGGATCGCCATCCTCTTCACGGGTCTGATGATGGCCCTCGGAATTCTCAATCTCGACAAAGCGCTCACCTCGATCCTAGCCGGCGCTGGCATCGTCGGTCTGGCGCTTGGCTTTGCTTTTCAAGACCTGGCCGCCAACTTCATTTCCGGCGTGGGGTTGTCTTTGCATCGGACGCACCCATTCAAGGTTGGCGACCTCATCGAGACGAACGACGTGTTCGGCACGGTCCAGCAGATCACCCTGCGCACCACGGAGCTTCGTACTCTCGATGGCAAGCAGATCACCATTCCCAACAAACACGTCTACCAGGACCGGTTGACGAACCATTCGTTCAGCGGGGAACGCCGCGTCGATCTATCCTGCGGCATCTCATACGGGGACGACCTCGAGAAAGTGCGCAAGATATCCATCGAAGCCATCGAAGGGATCGAGAACCGAAACAAGGACAAGAAGGTGGATCTCTATTTCCAGGACTTCGGCGATAGCTCGATCAACTTCGTCGTGTGCTTCTGGATCCGCTTTCAGAAGCAAACCGACTACTTGGAAGCGATGAGCGACGCCGTGATGCGTTTGAAGAAGGCCTTCGACCAAAACGACATCACGATTCCGTTCCCGATACGCACGCTCGATTTCGGCATCAAGGGGGGCGAAAGGCTCGGCGAGACCCTGTCCAAGGTGCCGGTCAAGCTGGCCTTTCCGGATCAATCACCATGACGAATGAAGTGTTGCTCTGCTCCGATCTCGATCGGACCATCATACCCAACGGGCCGCAGCCGGAATCCCCGCGAGCAAGGCCGCTCTTGCGCGCCGTGGCCGAGCGCCCCGAGCTCACCCTGTCCTACGTGACGGGCCGCCATCGGGCCCTACTGATACAGGCCCTCGAAGAATACGAGCTGCCCATCCCGGACTACGCAATCGGGGACGTGGGTACCACCATCTATGAAATAGAGGATGGCCGCTGGCATCTATGGGAGCGGTGGTCCGAGGAAATCGCGGTCGATTGGCGAGGATGTCACCACGATGATCTGCAGCGGATGTTTTCCGATTTGGAGCTGTTGCGACTCCAGGAATCAGAGAAGCAGAACGTCTTCAAGCTGAGCTACTATGCCCCCGCTGACATCGAGCGCCAAGGCTTGCTCGACGAGATGAACGAGCGCTTGGATGCCGAGGGGATCCGAGCCAGCTTGATCTGGAGCATCGACGAGATGAAGCATGTGGGTCTGCTCGACGTGCTTCCCAAGCGAGCAACCAAGAAGCACGCCATCGAGTTCTTGATGAAGAACAAGGGTTTCGGGATCGAACAAACCGTGTTTGCCGGCGACAGCGGCAACGACCTTCCCGCGCTCACCAGTGGATTACAGGCAGTCCTCGTGAAGAACGCCATCGACGAAGTCCGCAACGCGGCAGTGGAGCGCGCCGAGGCCAACGGTTGCCGCGAGCGGCTGTACTTGGCCCAAGGCGGGTTCCTCGGAATGAACGGCAACTACAGCGCGGGCGTCCTCGAGGGGCTCGTGCATTTCTTGCCTCATACGCTGAGCTGGCTGGAAAGCGCCTAGGCTCAGCGGCAACCGCCTCGATCCAACGTAGCCAGCTTCTCCAGGCGCTTCTTGGCTGCTCGAAGCGAGCGGGCGCGGCGGCGCCACCCCTCCCAAGGGTCATCGATTTGGCCCAGGCGACGAAATATGTTGCCGATGGTGAAGAACCGCGAGTCGAGCCCCGCCTGCTCGAGCTCCTCCCAACGTACCGGCGCCGCGATCGGTGCGCCCTCGCGCGGACGCACCGAATAGGGCGCCACGGCGGTCTGCGCGTAGGCATTGCGACCGACGTCCAGAAAAAGCCTCTTTCCTCGCTTGCTCTTGCGTTGCTCGGTGGTGAGCGTGTCGGAGTGGCGATCGGCGAGCAGCTCCATCATCGAGCGCGCGATGCGACGCACCTCGTCGAAGTCGTCGCTCCGGTCGAGTGGAACGTGAATGTGAATGCCCTTCGATCCGGTGAGCTTTGGAAAGGAGGGCAGCTCGAGCTCCTCTAGCAACGCTCTGACATCGAGCGCTGCCGAGCGGGCTTCTTCGAAGTCGTCGCTCGGCGGGTCGAGGTCGACGACGAGCTGATCGGGATGGTCGATGCGATGCGTGCGAGAGAGCCAGGGATGAAAGCTGATGCATGCTTGGTTTGCCAAGTACACGAGCGTCGCCGTGTTGTTGCAGACCACCAGATCTTGGTGGCTCCTCGAGGATGCGACCTTCACGCGCGTGGTTGCAATCCAGTCTGGAAAGTAGTCGCTCGCCTGTTTCTGGTAAAAGCCCTCCTCATCGATGCCGTCCGGAAAACGCTGCAATACGAGCGGCCGATCCGAGAGGTGCGGCAGGATGTGATCCGAAATCCGCTCGTAGTACTCGATCAAGTCACCTTTGGTGATCGAGCTCTTGGGAAAGAGGACTTTGTCCTCTCGCGAGGTTTCGACGGAGTACTGGCCGTATCGTCGTGTGGCCATGGATCAACCTCCGGCCCGCTCGCGATGCACGTCCTTCGCTTTCTTGTCTTTGCGAATACCCAAAAACCGTGGATGCCGAAGCCGCCCCTTGCGGGTCCATTCGGTAAAGCCGAACTCGCCTACCAGCTCGGGCGTCACCCAGTGCACGTCTCTTTCCGACACCGCCTCGTCGAAGGGGGAAGTCTCTCGCTCCAGGCGATCGAGTCGCTTTCGCAGATTCTTCAGCAGCTCGTCGTCGTAGCCGGTACCCACCTTCCCAGCGTACCTCAGCTC
>LJTN01000062.1 GCA_001303415.1 Myxococcales bacterium SG8_38 | reverse complement strand
ATGCGCTTGGCTTTCGTGCTTTTGCTGGCCCTGTCAGGTTGTACGCATCACGCGCAGGCGCCTGCGGAAGCTCAGCGTGCGGCACCCCGGGCACCCGTGGCCCCCATTCATCCGCACGTCGTCACGATGCACGGCGATACGCGCGTCGACGATTATTTTTGGCTCCGCGACAAGGAATCCCCCGAGGTCATGGCGTATCTGCGAGCGGAGAACGACTACTCAGAGACAATCATGAAGCCCACCATCGGGCTTCAAAACGTCCTTTTTGACGAGATCGTCGGGCGCATTCAGGAGACCGATCAAAGCGCGCCCTATCGCAAGGGTGGTTTCGAGTACTACCACCGCACCGAGAAAGGCAAGCAGTACCCCATCTACTGTCGGCGCGCCCTCGGTAACCAGACCCGCGAAGAGGTGCTCGTCGACATGAATGCGCTGGCGGAGGGCCGTCCCTATCTCGATCTCGGGCTCTACGAGGTTTCGCCGAACGGCCGCTATCTCGCCTATTCTCTCGATGAGACGGGATTTCGCGACTACACGCTTCGAGTCAAAGACCTGCGCGCGGGCAAGCTGCTCGCCGATCGAATCGAAAAGGTGAAGTCGCTCGCATGGGCGAGCGACAACCGCACTTTCTTCTACACGGTCGACGATGACGCGAAGCGTCCGCATCGCGTGCTTCGCCACCGCCTCGGCGCCGAAAGCAACGAATCGATCTACCAGGAGGACGACGAACGCTTCACCGTTGAAGTCTGGCGTTCCCGCAGCGGCAAATACTTGTTCCGGGGTGCCTTCAGCCATACCGCCAGCGAGGTTGCCTTCTTGCGAGCGGAGCGTCCCGACGGCGTCTGGCGCATCGTGGCCGAGCGTCGTCCCGATCACGAGTACGACGTGGACCACCGAGGTGGCGAGCTATGGATCCGCACCAACGACCGGGGCCGAAACTTCCGTGTCGTCCGAGCTCCCGTCGAGAATCCCGGTCCGAGCTCGTGGCAAGAGGTCGTCGCACACCGTGACACCGTGATGATCGAGCACCTCGACGTATTCGAGCATTTCTACGCCTTGCTCGAGCGGGAGGCCGGCCTTCCGCACATTCGCGTCGCAAGCGTCGATGGCTTGGAGGGGCACCGAATCGCAATCGACGAGCCCGTCTACTCGCTCTACCCCGGCGACAACGAGGAGATGTCGACGCGTACCTACCGCTTTGGCTACGAGTCGCTGACCACGCCCGAGTCGGTCTTCGATTACGACCTCCGCGGCAGGACCCAGCGTCTGGTGAAGCGTCTGGAGGTTCTCGGAGGCTACGATCCCGGCGACTACCAGGCGGAGAGGTTGTGGGCGACCGCCGAGGACGGTACCGAGGTTCCGATCTCGCTTGTTCGCAGTACGGGCACGCCGAACGACGGCTCGGCGCCGATGCTCCTAGTCGGCTACGGATCCTACGGATATGCGTATCCGACGACCTTCTCTCATGCGCGTGTGAGCTTGCTCGAACGTGGGGTGACCTACGCCATCGCCCACGTGCGTGGGGGCGGCGAGCTCGGCAAGGCTTGGCACGATCAGGGCCGGATGGCGCACAAGATGAACACGTTCACCGATTTCATCTCGGCAGCTGAGCATCTGATCGCCAAGGGCCGTGCCTCGCCCCACCGCCTCGCCATTCAGGGCGGAAGCGCGGGAGGTCTCTTGATGGGCGCCGTGGTCAATCTTCGACCGGAGCTGTTCGAAGTGGTCATCTCGCTCGTTCCGTTCGTCGACGTCCTCAACACCATGCTCGACGAAGACCTCCCGCTTACGGTCGGTGAGTACGAGGAGTGGGGAAATCCAAACAATTCGGCAGAGTATTTCCGGATCAAGGAATACTGCCCCTACACGAACATCGCCAGGCAACGATACCCGACGATCCTCGTACGGACCTCGCTATATGACAGCCAGGTGATGTACTGGGAGCCGGCGAAGTACGTGGCCAAGCTGCGTGCCCACAAGGCGGACGACAACCCGCTCCTCTTCAAGATCAACATGGACGCGGGCCACGGCGGCGCGTCGGGCCGGTACGACTATCTCAGAGAAACGGCGTTCGACTACGCCTTTCTCCTCACGCACCTGCACTGACGGCGCCGTCAGCTCACTCTTTGATTTGGCGGCGGATCTTGCCGAGGGCCTGCTCTTGGAGCTGGCGGATCCGTTCGCGCGACAGGTTGTACTTGTCGCCGATTTCCTTGAGCGTGAGCTCGTCCTCGTCGTCGAGGCCGAAGCGCCAGCGCAGAATGCGGGCTTCCATCGGAGTCAGCGTGTCGAGCAGGCGACGAACCTCGTCGCTCCACTTGCGGGACACGAGCTGCTCGTACGGGGTCGGCACGTTCTCCTCTTCCAGAAAATCGATGAACTTCCGGCCGTCCTCGTCATTGACGGGGCGGTCCAGCGAGAACGGAGTCTCGGCCCAGTAGCCCTTGATTTTCTCGAGCTTCTCCGCCGCGATGCCGGTCTCTTTTTCGAGCTCTTCGGGCGTCGGCTCCTTGCCGGTTCGGGTGGCAATGGCCTGCGTCGCACGCGCCACGCGGTTGTACGTGTCGAGCATGTGGACCGGGATCCGCACGGCGCGGCCCTTGTCGGCCAGGGCGCGGCTGATCGCGTGGCGAATCCACCACGACGCATACGTGCTGAACCGGTATCCGCGATTGTGGTCGAAGCGTTCCACGGCCTTCATGAGGCCGATGTTGCCCTCTTGAATGAGGTCGATCAGGGGAAGCCGCCCTCGGTTGTACCGGCGCGCAATCGAGACCACGAGCCTCAGGTTTGCGGCCACGAATCGGTTCTTTGCGCGCTGCTGCGCTTTTTGCGCCCGGCGCACCTGTTGCAGATACCGACGGAACGTAGGCGTCATGCGGACGTGGTCGCCCACGATGTCGCGCTCGTCGGCGAAGTCCCCGGCAAGCCGGTGCACCGCGCGGTCGGCTTCCTGGACGAACAGGCGGTCGCTGTCGAGCTCCCGCATCTTGGTCGAAAGCTGCAGGGCGAGATCGTTCCATCGCGCTTCCTGGCGCTTGCCGAGCTTATCCGCCTTGGCGCTCTTGCAAAGACGGCGAAGCGAGGCGATCTCCGGAAGGGGCTGATCCTGGACGCGCGCCTCGATGACGGCGCCAACCGTCTCGAAGCACGGGGGATAGCCGAGCAAGGCTTCCCAGTAAGCGATCTCCAGCCGCTCCACTTCCTTGGCGGCTTCGATCTCCTCTTGCGGGGTGAGCACCCGATGGCCGATCATCTCACGGAAGTAGCGGGTAAGGGTCGAGTCCCCAGCGCCTTGGCGCTCGAACTCCTTGAGCGCCTTCTCGCTCTCCACGCGGGCCTTTTCCAGCTGTTCTTTGCTGGGCTCGTACGTCTCCGCTGCCGCGGCGCCCGCCTTGGCCACTTCGCGAACCTGAGGTTGGACCTCGGGCTCCGCCTGCTTGGATGCCTTGACCCTGACCTGGCTCTTCTTCGTGGACTGCTTTGTCGCTGCCTGTCGTCCCATTTTTCCTCTTGCCTTCGGGTGGCGCCCTGAACTGTGTGGCACCCCGATTTATTCGCTCAACACCGGTGGCTCGCCGATCCTTCCATGAACCGTCAAGCCGCCCGTTCGACCTCTATTCCAATGCATGCACCGTGCCGGAAAGCACCGTTGAATGGAACATAAGTCGGCCGGCTGGTTTTGTCGTCGGAGCAACCGCGAGTATATGGGTCGTTCACTCGCGTTGAGAAGGCCTGTCACGCGTGTTTCAGCGGCCTGATTCCACTGAGAGCAATCTTTTTGCGTTAACTTTGGAATCCGTGCGGATTTGTTGGAGATGTTCGAGGCAAACCGAGATCCGCCGAGCCGTCGCTCCGGCGCGATTCCAACCCGGCTCAGCAGCCTCGCGGCCTGCGAATGGCTACCGCGCTAGCCAGTAAGCCACCGAAGATGGCTAGTATACTAGCCACCGCGGCCACGCCAAGCCCTGCCGTCTCGCGTCGGATTTGGTCCCTAAGGCGGACGGCGTGCTAGAGGTAGCAAGGGGGCTCTGATCGAGTGGGAGCGACGAGCGGGCAGCACGGCATCGCAGTAGCGGCTTTGGTTCTCCTGAGCGCTTTGGCGGCGCCAGTCGCGGCCGCACCGGATCGCGGCGCGATCCAGGCTGCCATTCGCGGTCTCGAGGCCGATCACGACCGGGCGGTAGCGGCTAGCCGCATCCTTCGGGCGGGGGGCCGGCCTGCTGCGGAGGCGATTCGAGATGCGTGGCCGTCGCTCTCGGTGCTGGCGAGGAAGCGATCGATCGAGCCACTCACGGGGCTGGCGGTCGCGCATGAGGCGGCCGTGCAGGCACTGGTGGCCGCGGCCCGCTCCGACGACGAGCAACTGCAGAACGCAGGCCTGGCCGCCCTTCAGCGAGCGGCGCCGGGAGGCCGTGAGGGGCTGGCCGCGCTTCTGATGGATCCCCGCGTCGGCGATCGCGCGTCGCTCTTGCTTGCCCGGACGGACCCGAGCTTTGCGCTTGGCGCGCTGCTGAAGGCCATTGCAAGTGACGACGGGTCCGATCGCGCGGCCCTGCGGCAGGCCTTGGCCGTCGCCGCCGAGCGCGGAGGGGACACCGGCGCAGCGCTCGATGCATGGCTGCGAAGCAACCCGCAGGCCGACGCCGTGGCAAGCGCGGCGTTGGGGCTCAGCACCCTCGACGCGGAGCGTATACAGGTCGCGAGGCTCATCGAGCAGGCGATTCCCGACGCTCGAGGCTTCGCTACGCAGTGGCGGCTCGTGCAGAGCGCCGGACCGGCCGGCCAGAGCGAACGCATCGATGCATGGCTGGGTGCAGAGCGGAGCGAGCCACAAGAGTGGATGCTTCGAGACGCGGCGGTCGAAGCGCTCGCCATGCGTGGACATCGCGAGCAAGCCCGAAGCTCGCTCGGAGACCCGTACCCTCGCGTTCGTGCACGCACGGCGACCGTTCTCGCCGGCGACGCAGCGACGATGGTCGCGCGCGCGGAGCTTGCCCGCCGCGATGCTTGGCCCATGGTGCGCGCGGCCGCCGTGACCAGCCTGAGGCGCGAGGGCCAAGCGGCGCCGGTGGTCGTCGCTGCCGTGGACGACTCGATGTCCCTCGTGCGCGCGGCCGCGATCGAAGCGCTCGCCAGCGCGCCCCACGAAGAGGGCTGGGAGCGGATCCATCGAAGGCTCCGGGATTCCAACGAGTGGCCGAACGTGACTGCCGCAGCAATCGACTACGCAGCGGCACACTGCCGGACCGACGCCGTCGATGCCTTGCTCCGAGTCGTGCTCCGAGCCGCGCCGAGCAATGCCCGGACCGAGGATCTCAACAACGCCGCGCACGCGATCGAGGCGCTCAGGATTCTAGGAACCCCGGAATCGCAGGCCGCGGTAGAGCAGCTTCGCCGGACGCAGGACGTTCCGCCCACGCTGAAAATGGCCCTCCAGCGACCCCTGTCTGAGGACGGCGGCTGCGGGCAGGCGGGTCGCTAGATTGTCGGTCTCGAATCCGGCGTGTTAGGTTGTTTTAGACAGGGGGGAACATGAGAGCTCGTCTCATAGGCTTGATCTTGGGTGGAGCGCTGTTGAGCGCCGGGTGTGAGCAAGTCACGTCGGCTTCGGAGGCCGAGGTCGAACAACTGCCTGAAATCGTCCCGAGCCTTCCCGAGGTTCCGACGCTGCCACCGCCGCCGTTTCCAACGACGTACGACGATGATTCGTACAGCGTCTACGGGTTGCGGAGCCGTCTCACGAAGGTGCTCGACACCGATCTCAGCGTGACGGGCTACATCGTGGAGATCTACGAGCCGCCGCCGTGTGAGACGCGAAAGAAAGAGGAATGTCCCAAGGCAGCCGCACCGCACATGTTCATCGCGGATACGGCCGACCAGACCGATCGCGCCGAGCAGTTGATCGTCGTCGGCTATGCGGACAACCAGGAGCAGCTCGAGCGCGCACGCCGCGGCCGGAAGACGACGACCATCTCGGGCGACGTATTGGTTCCGAGAGATTTGAAGGTCGGCCACAAGGTTCGCGTCAAGGGCTACTTCACGCTCATCTCCTCGGGCGGCTTCAATACCAGCAACGGATTGCTGGAGTACGCATCGCACGAAACCTTGGCGCAGGCCGAGTAGCTCACGGAGCAGTCACGTCGGCGTCCGGTCGGGCATCGGTTTCTGCTCGTTCCGGCAGCAAGGGTGCGCCCGCATCGGCCTCGAGCTCGAAGGATTCCGCGCTCCAGCCGAACAGCTCGACGACGTCTTGGCGGACCACGCTCACCGCATCGTTACCGGCGATCCGCACGTAGCCGCCGCCATCGACTGGCTTGCCCGAGCCAAGGCTCACCGTGACCTCTGCGCGACCCATCTCGAAGGAGACCTCCGCCTTGGGCTTGTCGATGCCGAAGACGCGCAAATCATCCGCGGTGGGGCTCTGCAGGGTGCGAACGGGGATCGAGAACTCCCAGCTGCGTAGGTAGTCCTCGGTGGCTTCCGGATCCGCAGGAGCCTGCACGGGCTGCTCGAGCGTCCAGGTCTCGTCGAAGCCCTCCCCTTCGCGCCGCAAGACGATCCGTTCGTCTCCCGAGGCGATGCGGATGCGGGTGATCCGTTCGCGGACCAGCGATTCGACCAGCAACCCGGAACGCGCCTCGATCTCGGTGCGGCCCGGGCCGTCGCGCTCGACCAGCAGCACGTAAGCAAGCAATGCGGCGACCAGGACCAGCAGCACGAGGGGCGCTCGCATGCTCATGAACGCCTCGACCACCAGACGCCAAAACCGGCGATGAAGGCTGCAAGGGGCAACAGCACGACGACTCGGAAGAGCAGATTCTGCAGGTCGGCGTCGCTCATAATGACCGCCCTCGCATTCGTCTTGCGCGGCGCGATGTTGATCAACGCCTCGCGCTGCGTGAGCCAGCCGGCAGCCGAGGACAGAAAGTCGATGTTGGAGAGCTGCGGGTTGTCGAGCAGCTCACCGCTCATCCAATCGCTGTCGCCCACCACCAGCAGGCGTCCTGGGGTCGGGCCCTCGGGCTCGACGGGCTCCAGATCGTCGCCGAGGGGCGGCACGTACTCCCACGCCACGGCCAGCGGGACGGCGCCCGCGGGGGCATCCGTTCCCTTCGATCCAGGCTCGAGGATGCGCCGAAGGTTCGATTCGGCGACTGCGTCGTCGCTCGTGCGAAAGAGGATTTCGCTGTCGCTTCCGTCGGCGACGTCGACGGAGCGGGCGACCGCCACGAGGATTCCGCCTCCTCGCCTTCCGATGGTTTCCACGAGCCGATGGGTGCCAAAGCGCGTCACGAGGAACAGGTCGCCTGGGTTGCCGGGGAGCTGTTGGGCAGGGTCGTTCTCGATCACCAGGTCTCGTCCCAGCGAGATTCCGCGCTCTTCGAGCGAGCCCTCGAAACCGGTCGGCGTGAGGGTCTCCTTCTTGAGCACTGGGTCGAAAGCCAGAAGGACGTTGCCCCCGGATGCGAGATACCGGTCGACGACCTCCACCTCTTCGGAAGAGAACATCCGTTCGGGACTCACCACGAACAAGGCGTCACACCCCTCGGGCACGTCGTCTTTGCGGACTTCGAACGGCTCGACCTGAATCTTCTCCCACTCGAGCTCGCGAGCCACCGGGTCGAAGGTGCGTTCCCCGTAGGCTCCCAGCTCCCACTCGCCATGTCCGGAGGCGAGGCAAATCTTGGTCGGGTCGCCGGTCGTCACCTCGAGAATCGCGCCGGTCAGAGCACGCTCGGACTGCAGGTCGAGCTTGTGCCCATCGACGTCGTCGAAGGTGTCGAAGTCCTCGACGATCAGCTGGTGGCGCTCGACCTTCCATTTGCGCTCGCCGCTCGTCACCACCACCGGCACCTGCGAAAGCGTCACCTCTCCCGCAAGCCAGCTATCGATCCCGAACTTGTCCGCTAGGGCCTGATACCGCGCGCGATCGCGATCGGGATCGACCCATTCCACCGAAATCCTGTCTGTAATCGCTTTGTACTCCTCGAGAAGGGTCTCGATGTCCGCGAAATCCTGCTCGTCACGGCCGAGGAACACGTAGACTTGAACGTCCTGACCAAGCTCGCGCAGCACCTGTTCGCTGCGTTCGGACAACGTGAAGAGCCCTTCGGTCGTCCAGTCCCATCGCACGTAGTGACGCGACGAGATGTAGTTGACCAAGACCACGACGACCAGACCGAGGATCGCGGTGAGAGCGAAGCTGAGGCGGGTTCGTCGTTGAGCGTTCACGCATGCCTCCGCGCCTTGAGGGCTCCGATGCTGAGCCCGACCGCAAGGATGGTCACCGAGGCGTCGAACACGAGGTAGCGCGTGTCCACTACGCCCTTCGAAAAGCTCTGCATGTGGCTCCACATGCTCAAGTAGGCGCAGAGCTCACGCATCGCCCCATCGAACACGAACTCGCCGATTCCGAACGTGAAGAGCACCCCTAGCGCGACGAACGATAGGACGGCTGCGATGATCTGGTTGGGCGCCAGCGCGCTCATCAGAAGCCCTACGGCCATGAAATACGCCCCGAGGGACAGGATCCCGAAGTAGCTGGCCACAGTGGCGCCCCAATCGACGCTTCCATGTTGGCTCATGATCCAGGCGTAGATGAGCGTCGGAGCCCACAACACGCACCACATGACGATGGAGGCACCGTACTTGCCCAGTACGACCGAGGCTTCCGACACGGGCGCCGTCATCAGCGTCTCGATGGTGCCGGACTGTTTCTCGGCTGCGAGCAGCCGCATGGTGAGCACCGGGACGAAGACCAAAAGCGGGATGAAGAAGAGCGAGCTGCCGCCGAAAAAGGCCGAAAGTGGAGTGGCCGCTCCGGATGCCACGGCGTTGCGGGCGTAGAACTCGGTCAACACCCAGAAGACGACTCCGTTCCACATCAACCAGGACGTCAGCACGACGTACGCCAACGGGGACACGAAAAACGACGCAAGCTCACGCCGCATGATGACCCAGGCGCTCATCATCGTTCACGCTCCGTCGAGGGGTCGGCGACCTTCAGACCCGCGTGGATGATGATCACCCGATCGCAGACGGCCTCGACCTCCGAAAGAATGTGCGTCGAAAGCAAGACCGTCTTGTCGTGGCGAAAGCTGCGCACGAGCTCACGAAACTGTCTCACCTGGTTTGGGTCGAGCCCGGACGTCGGCTCGTCGAGAATCAAAATGGGGGGATCGGCGATCAGCGCTTCAGCAAGGCCCACGCGCTGCCGATAGCCCTTGGAGAGCTGCCCGATGATTCGCCGGCGCGCATCGGTCACCCCGGCGCGCTCGAGAGACCGATCGACGGCGTCCGAGACCTCGGCAACGCCCTTGAGCGCTGCCCGATGCCGTAGGTACTCGTATACCCGCATCTCCCGGTACAGCGGGACGCCTTCGGGCATGTATCCGAGCCGTTGCCGTGCATGAATCGGGTGCTGCAACGCTTCGATGCCGTCGATGCGGATGGCTCCAGAGCTCGGCGCGAGATACCCGGTCAACATGCGCAGGGTCGTGGTCTTGCCTGCGCCGTTCGGTCCGAGGAAACCGACGATCTCTCCGGTTGCAACTCGGAATGATACGTCGCGGACCGCCCACCTGTTGCCGTATCGTCTGCTTAGCGACTCGACTTCGATCACGACATGCCCGTCCGGCCGACCGAGGTAGTCGATGCGATCGGGAGTTGCAACTGGAGACCTGTGCAGGTCCTGCGGCTTTCTCGCCTCCCCTGGCGGGCCTTCCTTACGATCTCTGGTCACATGCCCTCGATTCCTTGGAACCTTCGGCTGAGCTGCTGCGCGTTGTCGATCGTCGCTGGCGGCTCCTTCGTAGGTGCTTCGGAGGTCAGCATCCGTCCTGAAGCGATCGCGGCCGCTGCCCTTCCGGACGCCACCGTGCCGATCCCTGAGCCCGGATACGTGGAGCCCGTGCACGCGGAGCCCGGCCCGGAGACGATTCGTCGTATCGGCGCCGTGAGAAACCCGGACCCCACCGGCGCGCGATTTCCAAGCGGTCTGACCCTCGCCGGAGGGAGCAAGCGACGCATGCTCCTCTTCACGTTCGATGACGGTCCCTCGCAGCGCACGACACCCCGCCTCCTGGATGTCTTGGACGAGCTCGGCATCAAGGCGGTTTTCTTTGTCACGAGCGAGAGCTTTGGCGACGGCAATCCCTGGGAGCGGGCTCATGCGGGGATCGTCCGCGACATCGTCCGCCGGGGTCATACGATCGGCAACCATACGGAAACGCACCGCCAGCTCCCGCTCCTGAGCAACGCCGAGATCGAGGCCGAGCTCGCTCTGAGTGAACGAAAGATCGCCCGGGCCGTCGGCCGCACGCCCAGGTTGGTCCGGCCTCCGGGCGGCGCGCTTTCCAAGCGAGTCGAAGGTCTGCTTGGCGCGCACGGCTACACCAGCGTGATGTGGGCTCTCTACCCTGGCGATCTGGAGGTTCATGAGCCCGAGGAGGTGGTTCGTACTTTCTTTCGCGTTCTCGAGCGCCGGGAGCGGGAGACCGGAGAGCGCGGAGGCATCGTCCTGATGCACGACACCAAGGACCACAGTCTGCAGGCGGTGCCCCACTTGATCGAGGCCCTCCGAAAGCGGAACTGCGAGCTGCTCCGCAAGGGTGAGGAGCTCTACGACATCGTGGATGATCTCGGCTACTTCGTACCCGGTTACGAGCCCGACGAGCCCTTCGAGGAGCGGCAGGCTCGGCTTCGGCGCGATACGAAGCGGCGCTGCGACGCGTTGGCCGGCTAGCGCCGCGTCGCTAGGATCCGCCAAATGGGAAGGCCGTCCTCGATGGCTCGCCTCTCGCGGTTGGAGCGGGCGCCAAAGGGGTTCTCGTCGACGTAGCCGCTCTCCGATGAGAGCATGAATTCCGATGTCTCGCGAAGCTGCGCGACATACTCCTCGGCCCGCTCCTGCACGTCCGTCTGGATGAACAACTGCCCCCCGGGCCTCATCAGGCGGCCGAGCTCGGTGAGCAGGGCCTGGCCGAGGATGCGGCGCTTGCCGTGCCGCTGTTTCCACCAGGGGTCCGGAAAATGAAGAGCCACGCGCTCGACCGATCCGCTCGGCTCGGCCCTCTTCAAGATTTCGCGCGCATCTCCTTGCATTACCGTCACATTCGCGAGACCGCGCTTTCGGAGCCGTTGGTCCACTTTGTAAGCGAGCTTGACCTTGAGCTCGATGCCGATGATGCGGCTCTCCGGGGAGGCCTCCGCGCGTTCCAAAAGCGACAAACCGCGCCCAAAACCGATGTCCAGCTCGATCGGACCGGAGCCCTCCACCAGGGTCTCGAGCGAAAAGCGTCCCTCCGGTGCGCTTGGAGCATGCTCGCGGTAGAGCCGCCGTAGGTCCGAATCCGACACCCGCGCTGCCTACCGGGGCCTACGCGATGGGTCAAACCGGATACGCTCCTTCTTGACCGCCAAGGTGCCTATCGCGTATGCCAGCGAGCACACATCTACGTGAATGGGGCTTGATGTCGATGAGGATTCTAGTCGTCGAAGACAGCGTCACCATGCGCAAAGTCATGGAAATGACTTTCGCGGGCGAGGACGCGGAGCTGCTCGCCGTCGAAAGCGGAGAGCTCGCATTGGAGCGGGGCCGTGACTTCGGTCCAGACGTAGCGTTCATCGACGCTTCCCTTCCGGGAATCGACGGCTACGAGGTCACCCGGGCTATCAAGTCCGACCCCCAGTTGGCCGGCACCGCAGTGATTCTGATGGCGAGCCAGCATCGTCCGCTGGATGCTGCGCGCGCCTCCGAGGTAGGCGCGGACGACCACATTCTGAAGCCTTTCGATACCCAGGAAGCGATCGAGAAGGCCACGAGCTTTGCCGGTGGAGCCGAGAGGTTTTACGAGGCCCCTTCGATTCCGATTCCTCGCCCCGCCACGACGCCGCCGAGGCCGGTCGTGCAGCCGACGCATCGTCCCACGCCGCCTCCCTTGCCCATCGGAGGCCCAGCATCGCGCCCCATGGCGCCAACCCCGATGAGCCGCACCCCGTTGACCGGGGCGCAGGTCTCGGTGGCGCCGGTTGCAGCATCTTCGTTGCCGCCGTCGGAGCGAGTTGCTGCTCCGGTCTCCTCGCGACCCGCGCCGGCGGCGCCAGCAGCGAGCGCGACCCGCGAAGCGATTTCACACTCCGTGGTGGAGAGGCTGCAAATGCTCGGGCTTACACCGGACCAAGTGGAGGGCGTGCTCAAGCTTTCCGCAGAGGTCGTCGAGCGTGTCGTATGGGAGGTCGTACCCGAGCTCGCCGAGGCGATGATTCGTGAGGAGCTGCATCGTCTCGTCGGCGACTGAGACTTGACTGTCCAGCGATTTCACCGCACACGGTCGGTCGGATGACCGCTCATTCCGACGAGATGCCCAAGCAATACTCGCCGATCGAGAGCGAGACGCGCTGGTATGAGTTCTGGGAGAGGTCCGGGTTCTTCGCGGCTTCCGAGAATCCGGATGACCGCCGACCCACCTACACGCTGGCCATTCCACCGCCAAACGTGACGGGCTCGCTGCACATGGGCCATGCATGCCGAACGACCTTCGAGGACGTGCTTTGCCGTCACAAGCGCATGTTGGGCTACAACACGTTGTGGATTCCCGGCATCGACCATGCGGGCATCGCTACGCAGGTGGTGGTCGAACGACAGCTGAAAAACGAAGGCTTGACCCGCCACGACCTGGGCCGGGAGAAGTTCATCGAGCGCGTTTGGCAGTGGAAAGAGCAATCGGGCGGACGAATTCTCGAGCAACTTCGCAAGATGGGAGCGTCCTGCGACTGGAGCCGGACCAAGTTCACCATGGATCCGGACATGGTACGTGCCGTCCGCGAAGCGTTCGTGCGGCTGTACGAGGAAGGATTGATCTACCGCGACACCCGCCTCGTCAACTGGGACGTCGAAGCGCAAACCGTCTTGTCCGACCTCGAGGTGGAGCAAGAGGAAAACGTCGAAGGCGCGATGTTCGACTTCGCCTATCCGCTGGCAGACGGTGATGGCGAAGTGGTGGTCTCGACGACGCGGCCCGAGACGATGCTCGGCGATACTGCAGTGGCGATCCATCCAGATGACCCACGCTATCGCCACCTTCATGGCAAGTACGTCCGGCATCCCTTCGTCGACCGGCTCATCCCGGTGATCCTGGATAGTGAGCTGGTGGACCCCGAGTTCGGAACTGGGGTCGTGAAGGTCACGCCGGCCCACGACCCGAACGACTTCGCTACGGGAAAGCGTCACGGCCTCGAGGAGATCAACATCTTGAATCTCGACGGCACGCTCAACGAAAACGCCGGACCGTTTCAGGGCCTCGATCGCTTCGAAGCACGCAAGGCCGTCGAGATCCAGCTGGCCCATCGGGGGTTGGCGCGCGGGCGCAAGAAACACATGATGACCCTCCCCCGGTCTCAGCGCTCCGGCACGATCGTGGAGCCGATGATCTCGACGCAGTGGTTCGTGAAGATGAAGCCCATGGCAACCCCTGCCATCGAGGCGGTCGAAAACGGCACCATTCAGATCCTTCCGGGCGAATGGACCAAGACCTACTTCCATTGGCTGCGCAACATCCAGGACTGGTGCATTTCTCGCCAACTCTGGTGGGGGCATCCCATCCCGGCATGGTACTGCGACGACTGCGACCACGTGACCGTGTCGCGCGAGGACCCCACGGGTTGCGGCGGCTGCGGCGGCGTTTCGATTCATCAGGATCAAGACGTGCTCGACACCTGGTTCAGCTCGGGGCTTTGGCCGTTTTCCACACTCGGTTGGCCGGACCGGACGCCGGCGCTCGAGCGCTTCTACCCGACCCAAGACATGGAGACGGGATACGACATCCTGTTTTTCTGGGTTGCTCGCATGATCATGATGGGCCTGCATTTCATGGGAGAGGTGCCTTTCACCCGGGTTCTCTTGGCTGGCTTGGTGACCGACGAGCGCGGCGAGAAGATGAGCAAGGTGAAGGGGAACGTCATCGATCCGCTCGACGTGATTTCGGGGGCGACCCTCGAGGAGCTCGTCGACAAGGCCGAAAAAGCGGGGGCAAAGAAGGCTGGGATCAAGTACTTGAGGGCCACCTATCCCGAAGGCTTCGCGGCATACGGCGCCGACGCGTTGCGGATGACTTTGCTGAGCTATTCTCCGCAGTCGCGGCGCATCGCGCTTTCGATCAAGCGGATCGAAGGCTATCGCAATTTCGCCAACAAGCTGTGGAACGCCTCACGCTACGCCCTCATGCGGCTGAGCGGCTCGGGCACGGTGGCTGCGCAAAAGCGGCCGCAGCCCAAGGCTCTGGCCAACCGTTGGATCCTTTCGCGCTTGTATCATGCGCTCGACGTCGCCTCGGCTGGTCTCGATGCGTACCGGCTCGATGAAGCATCGGGCGCGCTCTATCACTTCGTGTGGGACGAGCTCTGCGATTGGTATCTCGAGGTGAGCAAGCCAGCGCTCGACAGCGGCGATGCGGCGCTGGCCGAGGAGACGCAGGCGACGTTGGCGCATGCGCTGGAGACGGTTCTTCGTGCGCTTCATCCGATGATGCCGCACATCACCGAGGAGATTTGGCAGCGCATTCCAAAATGGGCGGGAGCGCCTCAGAGCATCATGATCAGCCGATTCCCCTCGGCGTTGGTCGATGCCAAGATCGATCGAGGCGCAGAGCGAGACTTCGAGGTGTTGAAGGCCTTCGTGGGAAGCATCCGGACCATACGCGCCGAGCACGACGTTCCCAAGAGCCACGCAATGAGAGTTCATTGGCACACGGACGATGGCGCAAAGCGCGCCGTGCTCGAGGCCGAGCGTCTCACCGTGGAGAGCCTCGCTCGGTGCGAGATGTGCTTCGAGGCCGATCCGGCCAAGCTGGACGACCCTGCTGCGCATTTCGACAACGCAGCCGTTTTCGTGAACCCCGCGGTACGGGCGGCAGTCCCCGGCGTCATCGATACCGACAAGGAACGCGATCGGCTGCAACGCGATCTCAAGAAAATTGAAAAAGAGCTCGTTGCCGTCGAGAATAAGCTGTCCAATCCGAGCTTCCTGGAGCGCGCGCCTCAGGAGGTCGTCGACAAGTCCAGGCGGGATGCCTCCGAGCTTCGAGAGAAACGCGAACGATTGGAAGCTGCACTGAGCAGCCTTTGAGGACCAGCACTTGGAGCCGATGTCATCCGAATCCGACGCCGCTCCGATCCGCAAGCCGCTTTGCGTAGATCTGGACGGCACGCTCGTTGCGACCGATACCATCGCAGAGAGCTTGCTGCATGTGATGAAGACGGCGCCCTGGAGGCTCTTTGGGCTCGTCGGCGCGATGGCAGCTGGCGGCCGCCCGAAGCTCAAGCGCGAGCTCTCGAAGGTGGCGCCGGTCGAGCCAGCGACGCTGCCCTACCGCGAGGAAGTGCTTCGCGAGATGCAGCAGGCGCGCGACGAGGGGCGCAAGGTGCTTCTCGTCACCGCCTCGGACCAGGCCACGGCCGACGCGGTGGCCGGGTACGTGGGGCTCTTCGACGAGGCCGTCGGCAGCGATGGCGTTCACAACTTGAAGGCCACCAACAAGGCCGAGTTTCTCGTCTCGCGCTTTGGATCCGAGGGCTTCCAGTACGTCGGAGACTCCTTGGCCGACCTGCCGGTTTGGAGAGCGGCAAACGAGGCCATCATGGTCGCGCCGAGCGCTGCGGCCCGCAAGAGCGCCGAGCACATGCTTCCCAAGGTCACCGTCTTGTCGGAGCGCCCAAGCAAGGCGCGAGCCGCAGTGAAAGAGCTGCGGCCCCACCAGTGGGCCAAGAACGTGCTGCTGTTCGTGCCCTTGTACTTCTCTCACCAATACGCGGATTTGAGCTTGGTATTTGCGGCGGTGATGGCGTTCATCGCGTTCAGCTTCTGCGCATCGTCGATTTACGTTCTGAACGATCTCGTCGACCTTCCGTCGGATCGGCAACACCGGAGCAAGCGCAAGCGCCCCGTCGCTGCCGGGACGCTTTCGATCCTGGAAGGGATCGCGCTCTTGGTTCTTTCCCTGGCCCTGTCTGTCGGGATCGCCATTGCATTCGTGAATCCAGAATTCGTCATGATTCTCTTCGGCTACGTCGCGCTGACCACCGCCTACAGCTTCATCCTGAAGCAGAAGATGATCGTGGATGTTCTCGCGTTGGCTTCGCTATTCACCTATCGGGTGGTTGCGGGTGGCGTAGCGGTGGACGTGGAGCTTTCGCCGTGGTTGCTGGCGTTCTCGATCTTCTTCTTCACGAGCTTGGCCTTCGTGAAGCGGTATTCGGAGCTCATCCAGCTCAAGGGAGATCCCATGGAGTCCCTTCGTGGGCGGAATTACGTGCCGGCAGACGTGCCGATCATCACCTCGGCCGGCCCCGCAGCGGGTTTGCTCGCGGTGCTCGTGTTCGCGCTCTACATCAACAGCCCTGCCACGATGATCTATTACTCCAGCCCCAAGGCGCTCTGGGGTATCTGCTTGGTGTTGGTGTACTGGCTGATGCGAATTTGGTTCCTCGCCGCACGCGATCAGATGCACGACGATCCCGTGCTCTTCGCCATCAAGGATCGCGTCAGTTTGATCGCGGGCTCGCTGGTCGTCGCCTGCTTGCTGCTCGCTCGCTACGTCTAGACCGAGTGCACCTTGAAATGCTTCGAGGGCGGATCAGTTCAGGGTGTACTCGGTCTAGCTCAGAAGAGGTCGAGCTGACCCGGCTGAACGACGCCTTCGTGAATGCGCACGCCCTCCAGCTCCAACAAGAGCTGCTTGCGCTCGACGCCTCCGCCGTAGCCGCCGAGATGATGGCCTGCTTCGACCACCCGATGGCAAGGAACGATGATCGGAACGGGATTCACGTGATTGGCTTGCCCGACCGCCCGCATGGCGCGCGGTGAAGAGATCCGCTGCGCGATGCCACCGTAGGTGCGCACCTGGCCCCACGGAATCTCGCGCAGCGCAGCCCAGACCCGCAGCTGGAAGTCGGTGCCGCGTAGGTCGAGGGGAACGTCGCCGAAGTCCTCCACTTGGCCCTGGAAGTAGCGTTCGAGAGGCTGGGCGAACACCTCTGGAACCGCCTCTTCGGCGGCGCCCACGTCGTTCAAACGCTCGAAGGAAAGGCGCAGCAATCCGCGGTCGGTCCAGGCGAGCCACAAGGTGCCGAGGCCGCTCGCTTCAAGGGTGCCCCAAGCGGGGACCGTGGCTTGGTTGCGCTCTTTGGCGGTGATACCTTCCACCGTCATGGCTCGTTCCCTTCCGGCATGCGTGTTGCTCGTTTCAATTGCATGCGGACCGAGCCTTAAACAAGCGCAAAGAAGCGAGGAGCGCTATCAGGGGTGCTTCAGCGGGGACTACGACCCGGCGGTGACACCTGGGCAGCGCAGCGCCTGCTGGAGCGGATGGTTGGCCCACGACGCAGAAGATCAGCCGCCCGAGCGCGTCGCATACGCCCAAAAGCGGCTGCAGCAGCTAGCTTCCGACGGCTCGACGCTCCCGCTTCCAAACCCCGTCCCCGAGCCCGCGCCGACGCGCGAGCACGAATACCCACGGCCGCCGCCGGCCGTGTATCCCACGTCGTCCTGCGACCCGTTTTGCAACGACCGCTGGGCGGCCTGCAACAGTCACTGCGACATGAAGGACAAGAGCTGCGCCGCAGCGTGTGAAAGCGAGTATCGGGTGTGCCTGGGCGGATGCCCCTGAGCCGGCTCGGCATCGCCGCGCTGACGGCGATCACCCTCGTTGCTTTTGCCGCGAATTCCTTGCTCTGCCGGATGGCATTGGCCCCGGTGCTCATCGACCCGGTGGCGTTTACCGTCATCCGTCTCGCGAGCGGCGTCGCGATCTTGGTCCCGCTGTCCGCCGTTGTCGGCTCGCCACACCCGAACGAGCGTCCCGCGGGATCGTGGAGATCGAGCGTGGCTCTGTTCGTCTACGCGATGGCGTTCTCATTAGCGTATGTCTCGCTCGAGACGGGGACCGGTGCGCTGATCCTATTCGGAGCGGTGCAACTGACGATGATCGGCGTGGGCTTGTGGAAGGGCGAGCGCCCGAAGCTTCAGGAATGGTCGGGCCTCGTCGTCGCGTTGGCTGGGCTGGTCTATCTGGTGTTTCCCGGAATAGCCGCCCCCGATCCTCTCGGCGCGTCGTTGATGATCGCTTCGGGCGTGGCTTGGGGCATCTATTCACTCCGGGGAAAGCAAAGCCGGGCCCCGGTGGCGGCCACGGCCGGCAATTTCGCGCGCACCCTGCCGTTCGCCCTCGGCTGGCTGGTGGTGTCTTGGCCCACGCTGCACACGACGGCGCGAGGGGGCCTCTTGGCCGTCGTCTCGGGGGCGATCACCTCGGGCCTGGGATATGTGATTTGGTATTTTGCGCTCCGCGGCCTGACCGCCACCCGCGCAGCGATCGTCCAGCTGGCCGTTCCGCTGATCGCGGCCGCAGGCGGCATCGTGGTTCTCTCCGAGGAGCCCACGGCCCGTCTCGCCATTGCTTCGCTCTTGATTCTGGGAGGCGTGGCCGCCGCGATTCTGGCGAAAGATCGGCCGGGCGACCTAGACCCTTGCGAGGAGCCGACCGCGCGGTGAGTATGGCCGAGGAGCGGTAGATCATGAGCAAGAGCGACGAGTCAGCCTGGCCGCGAGGCGCACCAACCGTGGGGCAACGGGCGGAGCGGGCCCGGAAGGTGTCTACGCGCGATATCGAGCTGTTCACCGAGATCTCGGGTGACCGCAATCCATTGCACTACGACGAAGCCGCGGCGAAGCAGTCGCGGTTCGGTGAAATCGTCGTCCAAGGCGGCATCACCAGCGCCATTTTGAATGCGGTCGTGGCAGAGGATCTGCCGGGTCCGGGCACCGTGTTCCTTCACGTGAGCTGGAGCTTCAAGGCCCCGGTTCGCCCGGGTGACGAGATCACCGGCAAGGTCGAGGTGCTCGAGGTCCGATTGGACAAGCCGATTACCAAGCTCAAGACGGAGGTCGTTCGAGGAGACGGCACAGTCGTGCTGGAGGGAGATGCCCTCTGCTACACCATGCCGATCGGCGACTGAACGAAGCCGGCTCTGCGAACCTGGCTTGCTTGCGCTAACGTGCGCTTCATGAGCGCCCCGTCGTTTCAGGAGCCGGGAATGCTCGACGAGCGCATTGCTCGCTTCGTTCCTCCCGGCGTCGATCCCGCCACTCTCCCCCGCTCGTTCGCGCTAGTCGAGCCGCTCTCGGCGGCGGGTTCGATCCCGCAACAGTGGCCGGTGGTACCCGCCTTCGAACGCCGTCCGGATGGCTGGACCGCCATCATCGGCATCGATGAGGGCACGAGCCTATACGGCACCGGCGAGGTGGCCGGTCCACTGCTGCGCAACGGGTTCGTCACCGACGTGTGGGCGAAGCAGCCTTTCCGGATCGAGGAGGACGGTAGGCCGGTGCAAAACTACGACGCGCGTTCGAAGAGCCTGTACCAGGCGCACCCCTGGGTGTTGGCAGTTCGCTCGGACGGGACGGCCTTTGGCGTGCTCGCCGACACGACATACCGGCTCCGAATCGAGCTGAGCGCTGGGATACGGCTCAGCTGCTCGAAGCCTTTTCCCATCATCGTGGTCGATGGCGAATCTCCGCAGGATGTCGCACGGCAGCTCGGCGCACTCACCGGCCGGATCGAGCTTCCTCCGCGCTGGACGCTCGGCTATCATCAATGCCGGTTCTCGTATCATCCGGATGCTCGCGTCCGCGAGCTGGCAAGGGAGTTTCGGGTCCGACGAGTTCCATGCGATGCCTTGTGGGTCGACATCCACTACATGGATCGGTACAAGGTTTTCACGTTCGATCCGGAAGGCTTCCCCAACCCCAAAGGCACCAACGATCACCTGCACGAGCTCGGCTTCCAGTCGGTTTGGATCCTCGATCCCGCGGTCAAGGTCGAACCGGGATACTCGGTCTACGAAGAGGGCGCCGCCGGAGGACACTTCCTGTGCGACGCTGGCGGTCGCGAATACCACGCGTGGACCTGGACCGGGGATGCGGCGTTTCCCGACTACACCCGGCCGGAGACGAGGGCTTGGTGGAAGCGCCTCACCATCGAGTTCTTGCAAGCAGGCATGGACGGTCTGTGGGTCGACCTCAATGAGCCCTCGCCTATCCTGCCCCTCGGCGCCGAGTTGCCCGAAGACCTCCGCCACATCGGCGGAGACGACATCGAGCCGGGAACCCACGCCCAATACCACAACGTCTACGGGATGTTGATGGCCAAAGCTACGAACGAAGCGATGCGCATGGCACGCCCCGGACGGCGTCCGTTCGTCCTCACCCGGTCGAGCTACCTTGGCGGGCAACGCTGGGCAGCTACCTGGACGGGCGACAACGTCTCGAATTGGCAGCACTTGCATTGGTCGGTCCCGATGGTGCTGAACCTGGGCTTGTCGGCGCAACCGGTGAGCGGTCCCGACATCGGTGGCTTCACGGGAACGCCCTCTCCGGAGCTCTTTGCACGTTGGATCGGTGTCGGCGCGTTGCTCCCGTTCTGCCGAACGCACAACGCGTTGATTGGGGATCAGGAGCCTTGGTCTTTCGGGCCCCACGTCGAGGAAATCTCCAAGGTCGCTCTAGCGAGGCGTTATCGCCTGCTCCCGTATCTGTACACGCTCTTTCACCAAGCCTCCGTTACGGGGCTTCCCATCGTACGACCCCTGTTCTACGCCGATCCCAAAGACCCTTCGCTGCGGTCAGAAGACCACGCGTTCCTTCTCGGTCCCGACGTCATGGTGCAGCCACAGTTACTGGAGCGCGGAACCCACGACTTTCCCATGCCGAGCGGGCACTGGCGTTCCTTTTCGCTGGTTGGAGAAGATCCAGAGCACGAGCGTGCACAGCCCGTGCTGCGTCTACGGCCGGGCGCGATCCTGCCCACCGGACCTGGCGGACAAACCACCGAGGAGGCTTTCGCCGGCTCGCGGACGCTCCTGGTTTCGCTCGACGAAACCGGACGCGCCTCGGGGCAGCTTTACGAAGACGCGGGCGATGGCTTCGAATACCGCGACGGCGACTACCTGTGCACCACCTATGAAGCCGAGCTCAAGGAGGACGTCTTGGAGGTGCGCATCGCAGAGCAAGAAGGGGCGCGGGAGCGGCCCTCGCGAACCCTTCACCTCGAGGTTTTGACCGATCACGGCGTGCTCCACGCGTGGGGCCGCGATGGCGAGGCCGTGGTGCTCCCGATCGATCCCACGCTTCAGTGGTGATGGGCTTCGAGCACGCGCTTTGAGAGAGGCCGAAGGAGAAGGCCGTAGAACATCTCGAGGTAACGACGGGTTTCGTCGCGCTCGAGCGACGAGATGTATCTCCAGAACCCGTAGATTCGCGAGAGCTTCAACAGGGTGGAAGCGTATAGACGCCAGTTGTAGCGCTCTTCCACCCGCTGCATCGCGGCTCTGGAAACCGACTCCCAGGTGTCCGGAAGCGTCGCACAACGACGAAAGAACTCGGCCATCCTTCGGGTCGCTTCTCCGCCCTGCGTTGGGTCGATGTGAAAGCCGGAGATGCCGTCTTGAATGATCTCGAGCGGGCCGCCGTAGCGAGTCGCGAAAGTCGGCAAACCGCTGCTCATCGCTTCGATGACAGTGAGCCCAAAGGCTTCGAACAGAGCGGGCTGCACGAACGCGCCGCGCTGATCGGCGACGAACCGGTAGAGCTCTCCCACTTTGGTCTTGTCGGTTTGCATCTCCACCCAGCGCACCTTGCCTTCGAGATCGTATTGGTTGAGCAACCAGTGCGTGCGTTCGATCTGCTCGCGCTCGTCCCGGTCGCTCGATTCCTCGGTCCGAAGCCGGCCTCCGACGATGAGCAGGTTGGCCACGCTCTGGAGCTCTTGATTTTGGCCGTACCACTCGACCAGCCCCGCCATGTTCTTGATGCGGTCCAAGCGCGACATGGCGAAAAGCAGGGGCTTTCCCTGATCGCTCAGAGAACCTCGGAACGCGCATTCGGGAGCTCCGTAGACCATCGTCTCGATCTCCTTTCGTAGCTCCTCGGGACGATGCTTCACCTGATCATACGGGAAGAAGACCTTGGGATCGGCGCCTGGTGAGACGATGTTGAATTTCGGATCGAAGCAATCGATCCCGGAGACGACTCGATACAGGCGCGGCAAGGAGAAGGCGGTGTAGCTCTCGTACTGGCCGACGCTTTCCGTCGTGCCCGCAATCTCTTGGTACGTGCTGGTGATGATGAAGTCGGCCGTATTCATCGCCATCAAGTCAGCGGTGTACTGGGCGGCGAAATGGTGCTCGGACTCGTGATCGCGCCAATGAAGGTCGGATAGCAGATACTTCGTCTTCTCGAGAGCGTGCGCGATGTTGCACTGGGTGACGCCGAGCCTGTGCGCCATCACGCTCGCAACCAGATTCCCATCCGAGTAGTTGCCGATGACGAAGTCCGGCCGTACGCCGCCAAGCTCGGCCAGAAGCTCACGTTCGGCGTCGATGGCGTACCGCTCGAGGTACGGCCATACCTCGAAGCGCGAGATCCACTGGGGAATGATCTCGCCCCTGTCATACGTCCGAAAGGGAACGCGCAGAATCCTCGCGTTTTGCGTGCCTAGGATCGGCTCTATGCGTTGATCGCAGGTCGTTCCGCCCGCCTCCGGGATCAAGCGCGTGAGGACCACGATCTGCGGCTCGATGTCGAGACCTTGATTGCGGATCGATTCCCGCATTTCGCGCTCGAGCGCCCGGACCTGGTCGAGGATGTAAACCACTTGTCCGCCCGTGTCCGGCTTTCCGAGAACGTTGGACTGACCGAAGTATCCGTGCGGGGAGACGATTGCGATGGAGAAGATCATGGGGATGCGAGCGAGGAAGTGCTCCAGGTTCTTCGGCGAAGGCGCCTCCAGAATGTCCAAGAGAAGCGACATGGTCTCTCGGATCTGCTGCGGGGTTTTCCCCCAGCCCGGCTCGAATCCCAGCCGCCGCAGCTGGCGCTGAACGTCGCCGTTCTCCGAGTTTCGGCCCTCCAGAACCTCCATTGCCTTGTCGAGCGCTTCACGTAGCTCGTCGACGTCGCGCAACGTTCCGTTGAGCATCAGCTGCTGGCCGCGCACCTGGTGGACCTGCAGGAAGTCGAAGAGTAGCTTCTGGCCGCGTCCGCCCTCGACGAACAGTCGACCCGACAAGTGTCGGTTCAAGAACTCCACGCCCCTCCCGATGTTACGCGCGTCTTTCAGCTTCGGAAATCCTCGCTCGAAGGGACTGAGGTCGACTTCGAGCACGTAACGCTCGCCAGGGGGGATACCTGCGGCGAGGCGTTCTTTGAGGTCTAGGAACTCGGCAACGCTCAGCTCGCGGCAACGCATCTCTTCGGTGTGGATGTGAATGTAGTACCAACGTCCCACCCGCTCACGCACCGCGAGGCAAATGAAAGGCTCGTCGACCACAGCTTCCTGGGAATGCCGCATGATCCAAGTCATCTTGGTATCGACCAATGGCGCGCCCACCTCGGTTTGGCCGAACAGTTCGAATTCGTGCACCAAGTCGGACCACAACAAGAAGCGGCGGTCGAAGGCCTTCAATCGTCTGAAAAGCAGGTAGATGGGCTCGCGGTGGGCGTCTATGAGCTCTTGAAGGACTTCGATCATTCTGGTTCCTCGGCCGGGATTCGGATCTCGCCCAAGAAATCATACCAATCGATCCCCTCTAGGATCCCCCACGCATGTGGACTTTTTGCAAAATACACGCGCGAGCGCCCGCGAAGACGCTCGAGCTCTGGTGTGTGATTGCTCACAACGACGCCAAGCGTGTCTCCGGAAAGCATGTCCCAATCGTTGCCGGAATCGCCCGCGCAGAGGAGCCGCTGCGGCTCGAGGTTCCACTTGAAACAGAAGAACCGGATCGCGAGCCCCGGTGAAGCGCGCACGGGCACGACATCGAGATAGACCTCGTGGTCTAGGATTGTCGTGACCCTGAGCCCCTCTCGGCGGACCCGGCGCCGAATGTCTCGTATGTTGGGCGATCGCTCGGGATCCAGCCGGTAGCGAAGCCGGTACGGAGTTTCCGCGCTAGCGACTCGCTCGAGGCCGGGAATCGCGCCGAGCACCCGCTCGACCTCCTTTCGGTCCCAGCGGTAGCGGATCTGTCGCTCCCACGAGCGATCTGGAAGCATGTGCTTCCCATAGTGCAGCTGGCTTCCCGCCGCGGTGATGAGAACGTCGGGCACGCGCACGTCGAGATCTTCGAGCAGCTCGATCGCCTCGGAGAGCGTGCGACCCGTGGCAATCCCGAATCCGACCTGGGCCTCCGCGGTTTCCAGGCGGTCGAGCAACGCGTGCAACGCCTCGTCGTCGCCGGTGAGGGTGTCGTCGAGGTCGGTGACGATCAGTCGATCCATCCCGGCGAGCTTCGTCCGTCGTCGAAAGACCGGAGCCGGACGGGTACCCCTCACGACCTTGGTGACCTCCTTCAAGTAGTGGGTCGCATGGCTTTCCCACGCGTAGGCTGCATGGACGCCTTCGAGCCCGCTTTCCGACCAACGGCGCCATTGCTCCTCGTCGCCGAGCGCATCGCGTATGGCACGACCAACGGCAGCGCTGTCGAATGCATCGACCAGGAGCCCGTTCTGGCAGGTGTCGATGATGTCCTGAGGGCCGCCGTCGTTCGTTGCCACCAGAGGGAGCCCGGTGGCAGCCGCCTCCAGCAGCGTCAGACCGAACGGTTCGGTCAGCGCAGGGTTCACGAAGACGCCCTTGCTCTGAGCCGCGAGCCGGTAGAGCTCGGGCACGTCCGTCGACTCGTGGTGCTTGGGGAAGGCCGCCGACCCGTACAAGTCGTAGCGATCGATGAGCGTCAGGATCTGCGTCAAAACGCGTCGCGGGCCCGGGCTCATCTCGTTGATGTCATCGCGGTTGCCGGCGATGATGATCAGGTTTGCAATGTCCCGTAGCCCCTCGGTCTCTCCAAAGGCGCGGATCAACCCTTCGAAGTTCTTGCGTTCGTCCGCACGAGCCAGGGCCAAGACCATCGGCTTGCTGGGATCGGTGAGGAAACGGTCCAGCTCGTCGGCGATCCCAGGCCGCTTCCACGACGGCTCTGGTGGTGAAAAGCGGGACAAGTCGACGCCCGGCGGAATCACCTCCATTCGGTCGGGTTGATAGTGGTCGTAGAGCTCATACTGCTCTCGCACCTCTTGATTCGTGCTTGCGATGACGAGCGCGGCGGTTTCGAGCGCGCGCTCCTCAGCCTCGATTCGCGCGCTGAACTGGTAGGTCTGTTCGTTGGCCTCACCCCTCGATTCGAGACGCAGCTTCTTCACCCGACCGAGAGAGTGCCCGGTGAAAACGAAGGGAACGCCGAGGAGCTTCGACAGACGCGCGCCCACGTACCCGGCGTCGGCATAGTGGCCGTGGATGAGATCCGGAGTGCGCTCCTGCATGCGGACGTACCTGGTGAGTTGGTCGATGAGGCTGTCGAGATGAGGCCAGAGGTTTTCCTTGCGCAGATAGCGCCGCGGGCCGAACGGGATGCGAACGATCTGGGCGCCTTCGCAGATGGGCTCGAAGGGTTGGGAGTAGCTTTCGTCCACGCGCTTGTCCCGGATCAAGCGAGTCACCACGTCGACGCGCGACACGTCTGGGTGCTGCGCAAGCGCCCTTGTCTGGTCGATGACGTACGACACTTGACCACCGGTGTCCGCATCGCGTCCGAGCTCGATCTCCGTCGCCCGCACCAGCCCGTGAACCGTCAAAGACAGGATGTAGAGCTGTCGGGATCCGGGAGCGGGTACCGTGCCGACGCTGGTATCCTTCGCCCATTCCGCGAGATGTCGCTCGTAGAGCGTGAAATCGGTCGTGGTGGCACCGCGGATGCCGCATAGGTCAGCAGCAAAAGCGGCGGCGCGTTCGAGCGTGGTTTGGTGCTGCCAGCCCTGAAGAAGACCGAGACACATCACCGCAGCAAACGCATCGCCTGCGCCGACGGTGTCGACGAAGCTCTCGATCGGGGGCGCAGGCGCATCATAGACGTGCTCGCCCCCCACGATGCAGAGCGCGCCGCTCTGCCCTCGGGTGACGATCAGGCCTTGGATGTCGTGTTCTCGGGCCAGGCCGATTGCCACGTCGCGGCACTGCTCGAATGAAGAAGTCGATTTGGAGGTCAGCTCCGCGAGCTCTCCTTCGTTCAGCTTGACCCAGTTGCCCGTAGACAAACACCAATCGACCTTGTCTCTGGTCCACCAAGGATCACGGAGATTGAAGTCGATGAACGAGGGCGCATCGAGCTTGGCTCTGAGGGCTCGGAGCGTATTCCAGCTGTCCTCGAAGCGAAGCGCCAGAGTACCGTGATACAGAAGCCCGGCGGGTTCCGCAGAGACCGCATCCAAAGCAGGACCTGCTTGGATAAAGTCCCAGGCTTGACCAGGCGTGATTTCGTAACGATTTTCTCCGTCGACGATCGAAGCGGTGACCCTGCCCGTCGCATGCTCGGGGTCCGACTGGACGCCATCGGTCGTCAGGTCCCAGCTGGTCATCCGCTCGAGAACCTCGCGTCCCTCGGGATCCTCGCCGACGGCGCTGACTACGAGTGGATTGGAGCCGAATCCTCGCAGATGCCACGCGACGTTGAATGGAGCCCCGCCCAACACGCGGCTCCCATCGGGGAAGTGGTCGAACAAGACCTCCCCGAAGATGACAGGTCGTTTGTGAAATCGATGCACGGGCTCTCAGCTCACGCCTCGTTCGATGCAGGCGGGTTCGGTCCTCGCTAGGCTCACGTCGAGACGAGCATAACACGATACATGCTCGCGTCAGACTCGCCGTGCTAACCTCAGTGTGCTGCGCCCCAGCTTGGTCCCCAAGCGGCCTCGACCGGGAGTGGAACCGATAGCGGCACCGCGTTTTGCATGCGTTCGAGGACCAGCTGCTCGAGGGCACCGTGCTCTTCGGGCGGTGACTCGAATACGAGCTCGTCGTGCACGGTCAACACCATCCGGCTCTGTAGGCGCTGCTTTTCCAAGTCATGCTGTATGCGAACCATCGCAACCTTCATGATGTCGGCTGCGGTTCCCTGAATCGGTGTGTTACGGGCGATGCGCTCCGCGCCGGCGCGGAGGTTGTGGTTGCGGCTTCGGATGTCGGGCAGCGTGCGACGCCGCCCCAGGAGCGTGGTGACGAAGCCGTTTGCGCGGGCGTCCTCGACGACCTGGTCGAGGAAAGACTTGACCCCTGAATATTGATCGAAGAACGCGTCGATGTACCGCTTGGCTTCGCTGCGCTCGATCTTCAGGTTTCGTGCCAGCGCAAATTGGGTTTGCCCGTAGATCACGGCGAAGTTCACCGTCTTGGCTTGCCCCCGCATCACCTTGGTGACCTCCTCGGGCCGCACGCCGAATAGCGCGCATGCCGTCTGCACGTGGACGTCGTCGCCGCGGGAGAACGCTTCGACCAAGGCCGGATCCCGGCTCAAGTGAGCGAGCACCCGTAGCTCGATCTGCGAGTAGTCCGCCGCCAGCATGGACCAGCCCTGCGCCGGGATGAACGCCTCGCGGACCCGACGTCCCATCTCGGTCCGAATCGGAATGTTTTGCAGATTCGGGTCGCTAGAGGACAGACGTCCGGTCGCGGCCACCAGCTGGTTGTAGCGCGTGTGAATACGGCCGGTCTCGGGGTTCACCTCTCGCGGCAAAGCGTCCAGATACGTGCTCTTGAGCTTCGAAACTGACCTGTATTCGAGAATCGCCTCCGGAAGCGGATGCATGACGGCGAGCTCTTCGAGCACGCCCTGATCGGTGGACCGGGCCGTCTTGGTCTTCTTGATCACCGGAAGCTCGAGCTCGTCGAAGAGGATGGTTTCGAGCTGTCGCGGCGAGGACACGTTGAAGTCCTGGCCGGCAAGCGCCGTGCAGCGCGTATGCAGCGTCTTGAGCAGCGTATCGGCTTCGCTCGAGAGCCGTTCGAGCAGCTTCGTGTCGACCCGAATGCCATTGAGCTCCATCGTCGCCAGGACTCCCGCAAGTGGCAGCTCGACGTCGTAGAAAAGCCGATGGAACTCGCCCTCGTGCATGCGGGGCGTCAATAGCTGGCTCAAGCGGAACGTGAAATCCGCACGCTCGTTTGCATATCGTGCTGCTGCGTCGATCTCCGCTTGGTCCCAGGACAGCGCCTTCCTTCCCTTTCCGAGAAAAGCGCCCTCTTCGCTCAGCTCCCCGTCGAGCTCCTGACGGGCAACATCCTCGAGGCGATGTGCATGCCGAGCGGGATCGAGCAGATAGCTCGCCAACGACGGATCGAAGCGGACGCCTCGCAACGTGACGCCCCGGCGAGCCCAAGAAACCATCTCACGTTTGGCGAGGGCCTGCTTGGGAATCAGCGAATTTTCGAGCAGAGGCTGGAGGATGGTCTTTGCCTCATCCCAGCTCAAATGATCGGGGACGCCGATATAGCGGTGACCGAGCGGGACGTAAGCACTCACGCTTTCGAGCCAGCTAAACGCGATCCCGACCAACTCCGCGCAGATGGGGTCGTCGACGTCTAGGACCGAGTACAGGGCGACGCTCCCGGCATTGCGGATGGCGTTGACGATCCGTGTCAGCCCTTCGGCGTCCGTGATCGTCTCGTAGTGCCCCTCGACGGCGGGGGCCGGCTCTAGCTGAGCGAGCAACCGGGTGAGCTCGAGCTCGCTGAAGACGTTTCGCAGGGCGGCGGGGTTGCCCCCACCGTACAAGTGGTCGACCGCCTCCGGGCTGATCTCGACGTCGTCGCGAAGCGTCACGAGCGCGCGGGACGCAATGGCGTCCTCGCGATGGGTGGCCAGTCGCTCCTTGAGCGCCTTGCGGTTGATTTCGTCGAGGTGCTCGTAGATGGAATCGAGGCTCCCATATTCCTCCAGGAGCTTGGCTGCGGTCTTCTGACCCACCGATGGCACTCCCGGGATGTTGTCCGAGCTGTCGCCCATGAGTGCGAGAAGGTCCCGCACTTGGCCCGGCTCGACGCCGAGCTTTTCCCGTGTTTCCTCGGGCCCGAACACCTTGTTCCGCATGGTGTCATACATCAGCACCTCGGGTCCGACGAGCTGCAGCAGGTCCTTGTCGGCGCTCACGATGACGACTCGCAGCCCTTTCTCGCGGGCTTGCTTCACGATGGTGGCGATGATGTCGTCGGCTTCGAGTCCGGGCGCCTCGATTGGGATCATGCCCCAGGCCTCGACTATCTCTCGAACCCTCCGCATTTGCTGCTCCAGATCGGGAGGCGCCGGAGGCCGGTTCGCTTTGTAGGCGTCGTAGATGTCTTTGCGAAACGATCTCTCCTTCGAGTCCATCGCCACGATCAGCCGCCGCGGATCGCGTTCGCGAAGCAGCTTGAGCAGCATGCTGGACACGCCCGCCACTGCGTGCGTCGGCTCGCCCTTGCTGTTCGAAAGCGGAGGCAGGGCGTGGTACGCTCGAAATACGTATGAGCTGATGTCGACGACGTAGATCGTCTTTTCATCTCCCTTCTTCGGTAGCGCTTCCACCATGAAGCCGGACCATCCAACGCCGTAAACCACGGGTCAAGGAGGCAAGCAGGTTGCGTGCCCGCTTCGGCCCATGCTAGGCGCACCAGCTACAGACCAAGCTTCATCGACCCGTATGTTTGAAACGCTCACCAAAGGCTTTCGCAACGCTCGAAATCGCCTCGCCGGCGTCACCGAGCTGACCGAGGAGAACATCGATCAAGCGCTTCGAGACGTACGCCTCTCGCTCCTCGAGGCGGACGTCGAGCTCGGTGTGACCAAGTCGTTTCTGGCTAGAGTGAAGGAAAAGGCCGTCGGCCAGGTGGTCGATACGGCAGCCAAGTCCAAGGGCCGAAAGATCAAGGTCGGCCCTGCCGAACAGTTCGTGAAGATCTGTCAGGACGAGCTGGAAGCGATGATGGCCTTCGACGGCGAGCCGGTGGAGTTCGCAAAGAAGCCAAAGCCCACCGGCATCATGATGGTGGGCCTTCAGGGCTCTGGTAAGACGACCACGGCGGCCAAGCTCGCGCGGCTGCTCGAGAAGGAGCACGGCAGAAAGCCGCTTCTCGTGGCGGCCGACGTCGCGCGGCCGGGCGCCATCGAGCAGCTTCAGGTCCTCGGCGCGCAGATCGACGTTCCGGTCTTCTCGATTCCGGGGGGACAGCCGCTCGAAATCTGCAAGCGGGGCCTCGCACACGCCAAAAAGCTG
>LJTN01000061.1 GCA_001303415.1 Myxococcales bacterium SG8_38 | reverse complement strand
AACTTCGTCGCGCTGCACAAAGCGTCGTGCTCAACATCGCCGAGGCACGCGGAAGCGATGCCGGAAATGCGCGCGCTCGGTTTGCAACCGCCTGCGGGTCGGCGAAAGAAGTGCGGGCGGCCCTGCACGTGGCAATGGATTGGGGCTATCTCGACAGCACCATGGGAGCCCTCCTCGAGCAACGGCTCGATACCGTCTGCGCCATCACATGGTCGCTCGCCCACCGCCGCTGACCTGCGAGGCTCGAGGTTCGAGGTCCGGGGATGGAGACCCGAGAGCCGAGGCCCGCATGGCCCTGCCACTGTCGCTGCCACTGCCGCTATGGGTGGCGTCTGTTGGCGTCCGAGATGGGGGCGCCGGGAGAGGGGGATCCAGCGCGCCGGGATCACGCCGATGCGTCGTGGCATGAGGGCTGCAGACGCGGTCGAGGTATGGAACGTCCGCGCGAACGCCTCACCCGTCTGGGGGCGCGGGCTCTGTCGGATGCGGAGCTCTTGGCCGTGTTGTTGGGCACGGGTCGAGCGGGGGAGGATGTCGCTTCCTTGGCCGCCCGGCTCGTCCGCAGTTGCGGAGGGCTTTGGGGGCTCGCGCGCATGAGCGCTGCAGAGCTCTCCCGTCTGCGGGGCGTCGGCCCCGCGAAAGCGACGCGTCTGGTCGCCGCATTCGAGGCCGGCTCCCGAGCCCTCGTGCCTCCTGTGGTCCCGCCGCAAGCCCTATCCAACAGCGAAATGGTCTTCGACCGGTACGGCCGACCCCTGATGTCGAGCCGTGTGGAGCGCTTCTGGGTCATCTCCGTCGATGCCAAAAACCGTGTGCGCGCCAAGCATGAGGTTGCGCGTGGCGGGCGCGTCGCATGCCAAGTCGACCCCGCCGAGATCTTTCGGCTCCTGATCTCGGAATCGGCCTCGGGGGCGATCTTCGTGCACAATCACCCGAGCGGCGACCCGGCCCCGAGCCCTCAGGATCTCGAGCTCACGAGGCGTCTGGTGGCGGCGGGGTCCCTGCTCGACATTCGCGTCCTCGACCACCTCATCGTGGGCGGCGGACGATACACGAGCCTTCGAGACGCTGGTCTCTGGCCCAGTACCTCCATGAATTCGGAGACTTGACTCGTCCTTGGGGGCGCATCTTGGCGGCTTGACACCCCCCCTCCCTCGTGCTTTCTTGCGGCCCTCTTATTTCTCGGGAGCGTTGTTGTGAAGCGGACCTATCAACCACATCGCAAGCGCCGTCTTCGGACGCACGGGTTCCGCGCGCGGATGAAGACCAAGGGCGGACGGAGCGTGCTGAACGCTCGGCGTCGCAAGGGGCGCAAGCGCCTCGCGGTCTCTTGCTACAAGAAGTAGTAGCGAGCACCCTGCGAAGATGCCTCCGGCATCGGGCATGAAGGGGGCTCCGGGCGGCGAACCGCAGCGGTTCCGGCGCGGACATCGGCTGAAGAAGCGTTTCGAATTCAGGCAGGTACAACTCAACGGCCGACGAATCCACACGCCCCACTTTCTCATCGTCGTCCTGCCAAATGCATCATCACACACGCGACTTGGGATCACCGTGACGAAGAAAGTGGGTACCGCCGTCCAACGTAACCGCATCAAGCGGGTGGTACGCGAGGTGTTCCGGCGGAATCGGCCCTTGTTTCCATCGGGTCACGACGTGGTGCTGATCGCCAAGCGCGGGGCGGCTGATCTCGACTACGATTCGCTCCTAGGAGAGCTGCGCGGAGCCGTGAGAAAGCTCCCTCCGAAGGAAGCGCGATGATTCGGGCGGCGCTTCTGTTCTTGATTCGCCTCTATCAAATGACGCTTTCGCGTCTGATCGGTCCTTCCTGCCGATTCGAGCCGTCCTGCTCTCGATATGCTGCGACCTGTATCGAGCGGTTCGGCGCGCTTCGAGGCTCCTGGATGGGAATCAAACGCATTGCACGCTGCCATCCTTTTCATCCAGGGGGATACGATCCGCCACCTCGGCTCGAGCCCGATCAGGGTGCGCATCGTCATCACGAGGTTCCCCGTGGATGATCGCAAGAAGCCTCCCGTGGCGTTGATGCTGCTGCCGGCGATCGCCCTCGGCGCATTTCTGGCGGTGCAGCACTTTGCGCCGCCCAAGGCGCAGACCGATGAGCCGGGCATCGCCGAACAGACCCGAAGCGGACCGGGCGATTCGAGCCCGACCCAGCTGTCGGCTGCCGATTCGCGGTCCCGGGTGGAATCGCAGAGAGTCTACCGGCTCGAAAACGACGATGTTGTCGCATCCTTCACGGACCTCAATACGGCGATGGTCAGCCTCCGGGTCAAGGGCGAGCGCTATCACGACGAGGAGGGCAACCCCTACGAGCTCGTCACGACGGACAAAGAGCTATATCTCCCACTTGCGCCGGCCTTCACCGGTGTGACGATTCCGCCCGATGCGCGCTGGGACGTCATCGAGAAATCGGACGACCACCTTCGCTTCCAGTGGGTGGGCGAAGATGTCTCGATCACCCGCACCTGGGAGCTCGCCGAGCCGCCCTACCAGCTGCTTTCTTCGATTGAAATCCACAACGAAGCATCGAGCGCGAAGTCCATCGGTCTCGGCATCACATCGGCACACTACGTTCGGCGCGACGATGAGAAAGGCGGATTCTTCGGACGCCCTTCGCCCGCGCTCAGCCACGGCATCTGCCAGACGGTCGACGAGACGATCCGAGAGGATCGGAAAGGGCTCCTGAGCGAGGACGAATCCAGGCCTCTGCAACCGCACAGCTACGGGCCCGATGTGGAGTTCGTCGCCCTGAGCAGCGTCTATTTCGCAATAGTCATGGCGCCCGCGGAAGGCACCACGGAACGCTGCGACCTGCTCTCCACCGACCGGGGCGGCACCGTCAAGGATCCCGAGGGCAGCCTGTTCGAAGCCCAGCTCATGTATGCGCCCAGGCTCGTCGAGCCCGGACAGACCACCACCTTCGGCACCTCCGTCTATGCAGGCCCCAAGGACTACGACGCGCTCGAACAGTTCGGACACCAGGCGACCCATATCATCGACCTCGGTTGGTTCAGCTTCATCGCTCGCGGCATGAGCTGGCTGCTCCGGGCGATCTACGGATTCATCGGCAACTGGGGCGTGGCCATCATTCTGCTGACGCTGCTGGTGCGCGTTCTGCTCCTGCCGTTCGTCGTTCCGCAGTTCCGCAACATGGCCAAGCAGCGAGCCCTCAAGCCCGAGATCGACCGGATCAACGAGCTGTACAAGGACGACCGGGAGAAGAAGGGCGCCGCAATGATGGAGCTGTGGCGCAAGCACAAGGTCAATCCGCTAGGCGGCTGCCTTCCCGTGCTCCTGCAGATGCCCATCTTCTTCGCCTTGTATCAAACCCTATCGACCAGCATCGAGCTCTATCACGCCCCATTCGTTTTGTGGTGGAACGATCTGTCGTCCCCCGACCCCTACTACGTCCTTCCGATCATTCTCGGGGTGCTGATGTTCGTTCAACAGAAGCTGACCCCCATCCAAATGGATCCGACCCAGGCCAAGGTCATGCTGTACGCGATGCCCTTGATGATGACGTTTTTCATGTTGCTTCTGCCGACGGGTCTATGTCTATACATGGTGACTAGCTCGGCCGTCGGCATCACGCAGCAACGATACATGTACTGGAAAATGGACCAGGAACCGTCGATCTTGGAGACCGCCTCCGAAGATGGCGATGGGGGCCAAAGCGATACAGCGGCTGAAGAAGGAGCCGCTGCACCCAAGCGGGGACAGTCCCGCAGAAAGAAGAGGACTCGCCGTGGACGAGCATAAGACCAAACCACGTGACGGAGCGCTGTTTCTCGATCAGCCGGCTTCCGAGGAGGATCCCTCCCAGTTTGCCGGGGATGGCAAGGCCGAGGAGGCCGCCGAAATCCTCGAGGAGCTCGTAAATCTGATGGACTTGGACGTACAGATCGCCATTCGATCCGACTCCGACCGAATAGAGCTCGACGTGACTGGGCCCGATTCCGGGCGGGTGATCGGAAAGAAAGGCGCCACGCTCGACGCGCTGCAGTTCCTCATCAACAAGATGGTCAACCGATTTCCCGAAGGCCGGCGCCACGTCATCATCGATTCGGGAGACTACCGCGAACGCCACGATGACGGTCTCATCTCCATGGCCAAGCGCCAAGCGCAACGCGCCGTGAGCGAAGGCCGGATCGTGACGCTTCAACCGATGAACGCTCGCGACCGACGCGTGATCCACATGTCACTGGCCAAGTTCGAGGGTGTGAGCACGATGTCCCAAGGCGAAGGAAGCCGGCGGCGGATTCAGATCATCCCCGCGAGACGCCGGCGCTGAGTCGTCGACGCCTCAACGTCGGTACGCGAGGACCGCTCTCGGGGCGCCCGAGGATGGCACGGTGTAGGTCAGCTTGCGCTCGAGCCGCAGGCCGGCGGGCGCTTGCACCTCGCCTCCCGCGGTGAATGCCCAAACCTCGGCGCCGAGTCGAGCGCCGATGTGCAGCCATGACTCGGGCGCGAACGTGGCGCGCGAAAGCGCGATGTCGAACGGCGTTCCGGCCAGGGTTGGTCGTGCAGGGTCGAGTCGCTGCTCCCGCACCGTGAGACGGGAGGCGATGTCGAGCACGCCGGAAGCGGTTCGCAGGAAGGCGGCTCGAATGCGCCTCGGCTCGACGAGCGTTCCTTCGAGGGTGGGTTCGAACAGCAGAAGGGGAATGGTGGGCGCGCCGACTCCGGCTCCCACGTCGACCAGCGAAACCGACGGCTTCACCCATCCCGCGTGGATGAGGTGGGCAGCATCGAGAAACAGCACCTCGGCGAGCTCGACGTCGGTACGGGACGAGGTGAGATCGGTTCGCGCGTTCCATGATTTTGCGAGATCGAAGAAGGCTCTCCAACCCGCCGGCTCCGAAATGCCAACAAGCCGGCACAGCTCGTGAATCTCTCGGCCGCTGCTCATCGGCCGCGCGCCCGCTGCCACGCGGCTTTGAGCGCGGCCATGTCTTCATAGCGACGATCTCGGTCGCGATGCATTGCGCGCGCAACGACGTCGGAAATGCCCGCCGGTACGTCAGCCACTGCGTCGAGAGGCAGGCAGTCAACCGCGTCGATCTTCATAATGAGCCGCCCCACGTGGGCATCCTCGAACGGCGGCACGGCGCTCAACGCCTCGTACAACAGCACCCCGAGCCCATACACGTCGATTCGCCGGTCGACGGCCGTTTTTCCGGTGATCACCTCGGGCGCCATATACGCTGGAGTTCCGCTGACCTCGCCGGTTGCCGTCAGGCGATCGAGCCCGAGGATCTTCGACGCGCTGAAATCGACCAAGCGTGGCGGCTCCGATCCCGCAGCCGGCCAAAGGACGTTTGCCGGCTTGAGATCGCCATGGAGCACACCGTGGCGGTGCGCCGACTCGAGGCCGTCACTCAAGGCGACCGTGAGCCTATCGGCCTCCTCGAGACAGAGCGGCCCCTTGGCAATGCGCTCCGCCAGCGTGGATCCCTCTACATACTCCGTCACGAGGAACACCATCCCCTCGGGGTTCACCTCGAGCTCGATCAAACGGACGATGGCCGGATGGTCGAGGGCTTTGAGAACTGCTCCTTCTCTGCGGAATCGGCGGCGCATGGAATCGTCCGCGAGGTACTCGGCGCGCAGAACCTTGACCGCCACCCTGACCCCGAGCTCGTGGTCGCGCGCCTCGTAGACGTCCCCCATCGCGCCACGCGCCACTTCTGCGACCAGCTCGTAGCGGCCGGCCAATGTCGTTCCGAGCACGATGGACACAGCCTCGTTCGTCCCTTCTCGGTCAAGATAACTCTCTTCGCAAAGCCGCCCAACTGACGTACGCTGCGCCGGCCCATGGCGCAGCCTAGCCTCGATCGAGCGCTCGCAACGCTCTACGGCGGATCCGTGCGGTTGACGCGTCTGGTCAAGCTGCGAGGCGACGCCTCGACGCGCGCCTATTATCGGGCTCACATCGCGGGCGCCGAAGCTGGTCTGCCAACCCAAATCATCGTGATGCAGCTTCCCGAGGATGCCTTCGGAAGCGACGAAGGCGGAGCACGGCCAGAGCTCGCCCGATTGCCGTTCCTCGAAGTGGCGGAGCTTCTCGCCTCGAGAGGGCTTCCGGTTCCGCGAATCTACGGAGAGGACCTGCAAAACGGCATCATCCTCATCGAGGACTTGGGCGACACCACGCTCGAGCAGCGGCTCCGCGGCACGCCACGATCGAGCTGGTCGGAGCTCTACGAACGAGCCGTCGATCTACTCGCCGAGCTTCATGAACGCTGCTGCAGCTTGCCGGACGATTCGATCGTCCGCCGCCGCCAATTCGATCGGGAGCTGCTCGGCTGGGAGCTAGACCACTTCCGGGAGTGGGGTATCGAGGCCGTGTTCGGCGAGCTCGAAAACGGGCAGGGAGCCGTGCTGGATCGCGCCTTTGCGTCCATCGTTTCGGAAATCGCCGCCATGCCCCTCGGCTTCGTGCACCGAGACTACCAGTCCAAGAACCTCATGCTCGGGCCCTCGGGTGGGCTCACCATCATCGATTTCCAAGATGCGCTGCTCGGCCCGCGCGTCTACGACCTGGTGGCCCTTCTCTGCGACTCGTACGTAGCCCTCGATCTCGAGCTGCAGGAGTCGATGATCGAGCGCTATGCCGCACTGCGTCGTATCGACCCCATGATGCTGCGGCGAGAATTTTGGCTGGTGGCCCTTCACCGGAAGCTGAAAGATGCCGGGCGGTTCGTTTTCATCGATCGCGTCCGGGGAAATCCGGACTTTCTGCGATGGTATCCGCAGAGCCTGGTCTATGTCGGGCGAGCGATCGACCAAACGCAGGGTTTCGCTGCGCTCGGAGCGCTCCTCGCCGCGGTGATTCCGGGATATCCGGACGCGGTTTCGGCGCCGTCGTCCTCGAGGGAATAGACCCCCAACTCCTGGCGTTCCATCTACGAGCTGCGGGGGGTGAAACCGGACAGCCACTGTGAGCTGTAACCTCTCCTCTCCCACTATCCGACATCTTGCACCCCCGGTTTCACCCCCCGCTCGCGCTATCTGATCGGTTCGTGTTGCAGGCATGGAGCGGAGCTGTAGACTTTGATTTCGCCTTCATGAGCACCCTGTTCAAGGTACTGGCCGTCGCGGCGATCGCGCTGCTCGACGCAGCTTCGGTGAACGCCGCGGACTGCTCGTGCGACCGGCTTTCCGCCGAGGGGTGTGATGATGGCATGCAGGCGCAAGAAGAGCCGCCCGGACCGCCGGAATGGTGCGAACGCACGGACGACCCGCGGTGCATGCCCGCGAGCTCCCACGGTACGTCTGTGGACACGTTGGTGCCCGTAGCCGTGGGCTGGGCTCAATCGATTCGCTGGAACGAACCTCCTCGCAACTGTGTCCGGATGGACTTGGGTGTCGCCGGAGGCGAGCGGGCCGAACACTCACGCCGAGTCGACCGGCCGCCCCGCTAGCACCGGCCGCCCCTCGGGGCGGTCTTGCCGGCGTTGGTGCGTTCGTTCGAACGTGAGGTTTTGTTTCAAGCTCGCCGCGAATCGCGGTGGGAGGATGCGAGTATGAGTAAAGGTTCATCGATTTTGCTGGCCATCGTCATGGCCATTGGCGGGTTCGCGCTCGGACACGTCGTCGGTTCCAGGACTGCCACGGAGACGGAGACCGTGGCCGAGGCAGGAGAAGAGGCGGCAGCCGCAGACGTCAAGGTCGCGGATGACGTCGAGCGATACAAGATCCCCGTGACCAATCAGCCCCAGAAGGGCCCCGACGACGCGCTCGTCACCATCGTCGAGTTCAGCGAGTTCCAGTGTCCTTTCTGCGCTCGGGTCCTGCCGACGATGAAGGAGATCCAGGACACGTACGGAGACAAGGTTCGCATCGTGTGGCGCAACAATCCGCTTCCGTTCCACAACAACGCAGGACCCGCGGCGGCGCTGGCCATGGAGGCTTACGCGCAAGGCGGTGACGAGAAGTTCTGGGAGTTGCACGACATTCTCTTCGCGAACCAAAGAACGTTGGATCGGCCGCAGCTGGAGGAGTACGCAAAGCAGGTCGGCCTCGACATGGACAAGGTGCGTAAGGCCCTCGACGAGGGAATGCACAAGAAGACCATTGAAGCCGACCAGACGCTCGCAAATGAGATCGGCGCGAGAGGCACGCCGTACTTCTTCATCAACGGCCGCCAGCTACGTGGCGCCATGCCGTTTACGGCGTTCAAGGGGCACATCGATCAGGAGATCGCCACCGCCGAGAAGCTGATGAGCCAGGGCGTCAAGAAAGAACAGATCTACGCCACGTTGATCAAGGACGGCCTGACCAAGGCCCCTGCTCCCCAGCCTCAAGAGCAAGCTGCAAGGCCCGGTCAGCCCGATCCAAAGGCGGTGTACAAGGTGCCGGTCCAAGGCAACGAGCCGAAGAAAGGCCCGAACGACGCCCTCGTCACCATCGTCGAGTTCAGCGACTTCGAATGCCCGTTCTGCGGGCGGGTCGAGCCGACCCTGGACCAGGTGAAGGACAAGTACGGCGATGACGTCCGGATCGTATGGATGAACAATCCGCTTCCCTTCCACCGAAACGCGAAGGCAGCCGCCACGGCAGCGCTCGAGGCCCACGCACAGAAGGGCGACAAGGGCTTTTGGGCCATGCACGAGAAGATGTTCGCCAATCAGAAAGCGCTGACCACCGACAATCTCGAGAAATGGGCCAAGGAGATCGGCCTCGACATGGCCAAGTTCAAAAAGGCGCTCGCCGACGACAAGTACAGCAAGACCATCCAGGAACAACAGAGCTTGGCCAGCACCCTGGGCGCTAGCGGCACCCCCGCGTTCTTCATCAACGGGCGGAATCTTCGGGGCGCGCAACCGCTGGCGAGCTTCACTACGTTGATCGACGAAGAGCTCGCGAAGGCCAAGGAGCTCGTCGACAAAGGCACACCCAGGTCCAAGGTCTACGAGAAGATCATCGCCGGCGGCGAAACCGGGCCGAAGGCGGCACCGGCCGCGGCTGCTCCGGACGCGGACAAGGTTTACGACATCCCCGCGCCCAAGAAGGCACCTACCAAAGGTCCCGCCAAAGCGCCGGTCGTGATCCAGGAGTTCAGCGACTTCCAGTGCCCCTTCTGCAGCAGGGTCCTACCGACCATCGACCAGGTCGTGAAGGAGTACGGAGACAAGGTCCAGATCATCTGGCGTGACTACCCGCTTCCATTCCATAAGGATGCACACCTGGCGGCCCAAGCGGCCCGCGAGGTCTTTGCGCAGAAGGGCGACAAAGCATTCTGGGCCTATCACGACCTGCTGTTCCAGAACCAGAAGACGTTGGGTCGAGAGAATCTGGAGCAGTATGCGGAGCAAATCGGCGGCATCGACATGAAGGCTTTCAAGGCCGCGCTCGATTCCGGCAAGCACAAGGATGCTGTCGACGCAGACATGGCTGCGGTGACCAAGGCCGGCGCGCGCATCGGCACCCCGTCCTTCTTCATCAACGGGAAGCTGCTGCAGGGCGCCCAGCCCTACCCGGCTTTCAAGGCCGCCGTCGACGAGGCACTCAAATAGTCGCGGGCTAGACGAGGAGAGCAAGGGGCAGGTTCGCATCGCGGGCCTGCCCCTGTCTTTTTGACACGATGGGGTCGACACACTACATTCCGGCTGGTTCTAAAAAAGTAAAGTATTTTCAAGGTGTTGACGCATGGTCCGAGCCAAAGCTGCTGCCGCCAAACGACCGAAGAACAAACCCACCGTCGAAGAGCTCTATTTCCGTAGCGACAGCGCCTATCTCTGTCTCCTAGTCAATCGCCGGAACCGCTCCATTCGCGTGATCGATTTCCGCGCAGGCGCACTGCCGGCGAAGCGTCTCTACATCCAGTCGGTCGCGACCCAAGAGAACATCGACAAGGTCATCACGCTCGTCGAAAAGGACGAGGTGTCGTCGTGGACGCGCGTGGGTTTCGTCCGCGAAGGAACGATCCCGGGGTTCTACAAGCGGAGCGACGGGCATCTGTGTGGATGCGTGATCGGTGACAAGACCGCCTCCGTCGAAGTGAGCGAAGCGTCGTCCAAGCTCGCAGAACGAACGATCAACGCGGCAAAGAAAGCCGCAAAAGACATCCCCGAGAAGATCAAAGGTGCAACGGTCCGTCCTGCAAGCGAGAAAGACGCTCTTGCCGCGAGGGATGCGGCGTGGCGCAAGGGCCCGACCTTGGGCTCGTTCGACATATTCGGCCGTGATGCAGAACGGATCTACTACGACGCCAGCGTGCGTCGCAGTAAGACGAACTACGTCTCAGCGGAGTTTCAGGACTGCTTCGGCCATGCGCTGGTGGAAGTGCTGCGGACGCCCACGACCGAAAACGAGACGCTCGCGGTGCTCGCGGGGCTGCAGGCTCTCGGCACCGACCTCGAAGATCGCGGCATCGTGGCTGCGTTTGCATTCGCGCCAAACGACAACGTCGAGATCTCGACTGCTTATTTGGGTGCCGGATACCGAAAGACCGGGCTTTTGGCCCAAGGCGTTCTCGATGCCGACGGGAACCGCAAGGACGCGATTCTGTGGACTCGCAAGTTGGCGAACCCACTTGGCGAGGACTACGAGTGAGCCTTGACCTTTGCGATTCCGGGTCGCTAGTCTCCTGACGAGGAATCGCATGCGCTCACGAGACGACATCGAATCGTACCTAGCTCGCGCCGAGGTCCCCTACCAAGAAGTAGGTGAGAATGGCATGTGGCTCGTGCGCGACAGCAGCCTCGGAGAGAACATCGCGATCAAGGCTGCAGGACCGCTCTTACTCTTTCGAGTCAAGGTGCTGGAGCTTCGAGAGGTCACCGACAAGCCCGCGCTGTTCGAGGAGCTCTTGCGTCTCAACTCATCGGATTTGGTGCATGGCGCCTACGGAATCTCGGAAGACGCCGTCGTGTTGACCTGCACGCTTCAAGTCGAGAACCTCGATTACAACGAGCTTCAAGCCGTCCTCGACGATTTTTCTCTCGCACTCGGGAACCACTACGACAAGCTGACCAAGTTTCGGAGCGCTAGGTAAAGGACGCGACAATGGGGTTCCTCAGCCGACTCGCACGACTCATCAAGAGCAACATCAACGACCTCATCAGCAAGTCCGAGGATCCGGAAAAGATGCTGAATCAGGTCATCATCGACATGAATCAGCAGCTCATCGAGGCCAAGAAGCAAGTGGCGGTGGCGATCGCCGACGAGAAGCGGCTCTACAAGCAACTCGACAACGAAGCGAAGCGATCGAGCGAATGGGAGAACAAGGCGATGCTCGCGGTCCGATCGGGAGACGACGAGCTCGCCAAGCAGGCGCTGATGCGAAAGAAGGAGCACGACGCGATTGCGACTCAGTACCAAGAGCAATGGGAACGCCAGAAGTCGCTCACCGACCAGCTCAAGACCGCCCTCAAAGCGCTCAACAACAAGATCGGCGAGGCCCAACGAAAGAAGAACGTGCTCATCGCACGCAAGCGTCGCGCCGAGGCGATGAAGAGCATCCAAGAAACCATGAGCGGGCTCTCGGACGCCAGCGCCTTCGAAACGTTCGATCGCATGGCCGAGCAGATCGAGCAAATGGAGGCCGAGGCGGAAGCAGGCGCCGCGGTGGCTGAGCAGTACACCGGCGACCTGCTCAAGCACCGATTCTCCGAGTTGGAAGCGACCCGCGGGGCTGATGTCGAGCTCGAGGCGCTCAAGCGAAAGATGGGCCTTCTACCGGCCCAGGCACCTCCCGTAGCCGCCCGTGTGGCCCCTGCGGAGGAGCCCTACGAGGAGGAGGAGCTCGCGGAGCTGGAGCAGGCCCTGGAGGAGCTCAAGCGGCGGGAGCGTTGAGCTTGACAGGGCTCCGCCCCTGCTTATCTTGCCGGCCGAATTCCGAACGATGCCTACCTACGTCTATACCTGCGATAGTTGCAGCCACGAGTTCGAGCGCGAACAGCGCATCACCGAGAAGCCGATCAAGAAGTGCCCGGAGTGCGGCAAGCTCAAGGCGCGCCGCATGATCGGCGGAGGCGGCTTCATCCTGAAGGGCGGCGGATGGGAATCGGATCTGTATTCCGGGCCCTCCAATCGCAAAGCAAGCGATGCCAAACCGAAGAGCAGCGAGCCTGCTCAGGCGACCTCCGGCAGCGGCACGACCGCGTCGTCGGGCAGCGGCCCGGCCGCATCCAGCTCGGCCAGCAAAGCGGACGCTTAGACCGAGCACACCCTGAACTGATCCGCCCCCGAAGCCTCAGGACGCCGATCATCGAATCATGTCAAGGTGCACTCGGTTAGGCCGGCTCCAGGTATGACGCGATGATCTTGCGTGTTCCCCATCCGGGAAACCGCACGGACACGCGCGGCGGCGAGCCTTGCGCCACCTCGCGAACCTCCCCGACCCCGAACTTCGGATGACGGACTTGCATCCCGCGGCGAAGCCCTTCCATGTCGTCTAGATCGCTTTCGCTGTAGTCGACGTAGCTCTCGGCCGGCTCGGGAACCCGCCGCTCGATGCCGGATGCGCCTGCCAACGACGGCGGGATCGTGCCGATCCATTCCACGTCCTCGCCAGGGAGCTCGGTCAGAAAGCGCGACGGAACGCCCACGCGCTGCTGACCGAAGATGCGACGGACGCCCGCCAGGCTCAGGATGAGGCGCTGCTCTGCGCGAGTGAACGCAACGTAGGCAAGCCGGCGTTCTTCCTCGAGCTCGTCGGGATCCTCCCACGGGTCGATCCCTTTGAAGGGAAAGACCCGCTCTTCGAGGCCGGTCACCATGACGATCGGAAACTCCAAGCCCTTTGCCGCGTGCACGGTCATCAGGGTGACCCGATCACCTTCGGTCTGCTCGTCCGCCGAGGTTTGAAGCGTCACGTTTTCGAGGAACTCGGAAAGAGACGCATCCGGGTGCTCGCGAGCGAGCTCGTCCATGGAGGCAACGAGCTCTTGAACGTTTTGCAAACGCGCATCGGCCTCCGGGGTGTCGTCCTGCTGGAGCATCTCGCCGTATCCGCTGCGACGGACGAGCTCGGCGCCGATGTCTCCCAATGGAAGCCCGGATGAAGCCAGATCCCGCAGGTCGCACAGGAGTCGGCCGAAGGCCGCCAGACGCTTGCGCGCAGCGTTGCCGAGCTGGGCCAAGACCTCGTGATCATCGAGGATATCCGACAAGCCGCGCCCCTGTAGGGCGGCCGAGTCCAAGAGACGCACGATGGTCGTCTTCCCGATACCGCGCGCCGGGGTGTTGATGATCCGCAAGAGGCTCATGTCGTCGGCCGGGTTGGTCATGACGCGCAGATAGGCGAGCAAGTCTTTGACCTCGGCACGGTCGTAGAAGCGCATCCCGCCGACGATGCGGTAGCCGATGTTGGCGCTTCGAAGCGCCTCCTCGATCACCCGCGATTGCGCGTGCGTGCGGTAGAACACCGCGACGTCCGACAAACGCTGCCCTCGAGAAAGGAGCTCCCGAACCCCGCGCAGCACCAATCGCGCCTCGTCGCGCTCGTCCATGGTGCGCACCACCAAGATTGCATCGCCCTCCTCGTTCTCGGTCCAGAGCTCCTTTGGCTCTCGATCTACGTTTCGTGCGATCACCGCGTTGGCCGCCCGAAGAATGCGCTGGGTCGAACGGTAGTTCTGCTCGAGCTTGAACAGCTTGGCGTCTGGAAACGAGGCACGGAAATCGAGGATGTTGCGCCTATCGGCGCCGCGCCATCGATAGATGCTCTGATCGTCATCGCCGACCACACAAAGGTTCCGGTGTCCCTCGGACAAGAGGCGAACCAGCCGGAACTGGGCGTGATTCGTGTCTTGGAACTCATCGACGAGCACGTGTGAGAAGCGGCCGACCACGGCGTCCCGAAACGAAGGGCTCGAATCGAGCGCCCGCACCGTGCGGTAGATCAAGTCGCCGAAGTCGAGCGCATTGGCCTGATAAAGGCGCTCCTCGTACGCCTGATAGATCCGCCGAACCACCTCGGACCAACTGTCCGTGGTCTCGAGATCCTCTGGCCCCTGCATTTCCTGCTTGGCGTAGTTGATTCGAGCGGCCATCGCCTTTGGCTGATAGCGCTTCTCGTCGAGTCGCAGGTCGCGTAACACCCGTTTGAGGAGCGCCAGCTGATCTTGGTCGTCGTAGATGGTGAAGTCTTTGGAGAGCCCGATCGGCTCGCCATGACGTCGGAGCAGCCGGGCGCAGGTTGCGTGGAACGTTCCCACCTGAATGGCGGCGCCCTCCTCGCCCAGCAGGCCGAGCAGCCTTTCGCGCATCTCGGCGGCCGCCTTGTTGGTGAACGTGACGGCGAGAATTCGCCAAGGTGCCACGCCATGCGCCGCAATCAGGTGTGCCACACGAAAGGTGATCACGCGGGTCTTGCCGCTTCCGGCGCCCGCGAAGACGACGAGCGGCCCCCCCGCATGAACGACCGCTTCGCGCTGGCGCGAATTGAGAGAGCTCAGGTCGAGCACCCCGCCAAGGTAGCTGCCTGCCTGCGAAAAACCAGGCGAAAACCATGATCTGCGGGTGCGCAGACCGCCGAAAGCTGGCCTTGGGCCCGTTTTGCGCGTAGACCACGAGCGAGGGTCGCGACGGCGACTAACCCCTTGAAAACGTCGAGGATCTTGGGTGAATCAACCGCTGTCCAGAGCGTCCAAATCTGAGGAGGCCTCAGACGGCTCCTCCGTCAAGGACGACGATGATCTGGTACAACGCATACAGGCTGGAGATTCAAGAGCTTTTAGAGCGCTCTTCGACAAATATCATCGTCGAGCGTTTGCGGTGGCGATGGGCGTCGTCAAGAACGAGGAAGACGCTCTCGACGCCGTCCAAGAAGCCTTCGTCAAGGTTCACAAGAACATCCACAAGTTCGAGGGCACCTCGAGCTTCTACACCTGGCTCTATCGCATCGTGATGAATGTCTCCATCGACCATGTCAGACGAGGTAGCAGGCGCAAGAACCTGGACTTCGACGAGCGCTCCTTGCACCAGGAGAGCGAGGTCGCCGGAGACGGTGCGCTTGTGCCCAACATCACGGACGCGAATCCCGGAAAGGCAGCCTTGCGACGGGAGCTGGGCGACGCCATCCAAGCGGCCCTTCAGGAGCTGCCGGAGCACCATCGTGCGGTGATCGTCCTTCGAGAGATCGAGGGCATGAGCTACGAGGAGATGGCGGAAGCCCTGGATGTCCCGAAGGGCACGGTGATGAGCCGGCTGTTCCATGCCAGGAAAAAAATGCAGGCCTCCCTTGCACCCTACCTCGCGGGGGAGGACGTTTCTGAGGACTAGCCATGCAGAGCCCGAAAGCACAGGACGAACAGCTGCAGTTACTCTTCGACGGGGAGCTCGCGCCAGAGGAAGAGGCGGTGGTGCGCCGTAGGCTCGAGGGATCGGAAGAGGAGCTGGCCCAGCTGGGTCAGTGGGAGCAGCTTAGGGCCGCCATGAAGAGCGCCTCGGCCGAGTGGGCCGGCGAGCTCGACTCCGACACGCTCTTCGCCCGCATCGAAGCCGAGATCGGCGCCCCCGCAGAGGCGACTCCGCTCGAAAGCCAGCCGCCGCAAGAGGCTGTCATCGTGAAGCCCACGCCGCTTCGGGCGGTTCCCGGCCGGCAGGAGAGGCGAGTCTGGGCTGCGGTGGCGACGGGCTTTGCGGCGGCCGCGGCGGTGTTGCTCGCGGTGGTTGCCTGGCCGTCCGGACCGTCCGGGCCGTCTGTGGATGGCGCTTCGGCAGTTCGAGGCTCCGAGGTGGTGGAAGTGGACTTCGGAAGCAACACGGGCACCATATTCGAGGTCGAAGGCGGGGCGGGCGAGTCGCTGGCCGTGGTTTGGATTGACGAGGAAGAGGTGGCGATCCCATGAGTCGTCTTCGACATTGGCTGCTCATCGCCATCTTGGTGAGCGCGATCGGTCCGGCGTCGACTGTGGCCGCGCAAAGCAGCTCCCTGGTGCGATCGGATCGCCCAGCGAGCTCCAGCGTGCCTGCCGAGGTGCTCGTCGTGTTGGCCAAGGAAGAAGCGGGCGAAATCGATCCCCAGCTCAAGAAGCTCACGGCGCTTCGACGTCCGCCCTTCAACTCCTTCCGCTCGATGAAGATCCTCTCTCGTCCCAAGGTAACCCTGACCCCCGGAAAAGACGCGCTGGTGTCGCTTCCCAACGGCCGACGAGTCAAGCTGACGTTGCTTCGGGTGATGCCAGACGGCCGCTACAAAGTACGGGCCGCCATCAACCGGCCGGACAAAGCTGACTACCTTCCTCTCCTCCAGGTCGTGGCTTCAGCAGGCGATCCGTTTTTCGTCGCAGGGCAAGCCTACCAGGGAGGCACTCTCGTGGTCGGCGTGATCGTCGATCCGCAGAAGAACGCGAAGTAGTTGCGTGCCGACGACCCAGACGTGATCGAGATCAAAGGTCCTCCTCCGTTGGAGCAGCCCTCGGAGCTCGTCATCGAGGCGCTCTCGCGCGTCGTGACGCCAAAGCGTCTACAGCGAATCGAGGAGGTCGTGCGGGCCCGAACCGATGCGGTGGTGGTGGTCCTCGACCGCATCGCAGACCCCCACAATGCGAGCGCCGTGCTGCGCAGCGCAGATGCGTTTGGAATCCAAACCGTGCACGTGATCGTCGGGGAGCAAGGATTCAGAGCCTCCCGAGGAGTGTCCAAAGGGACGCATCGGTGGCTCGACGTGGTGCGCTATGAGAGCGCAGACACGTGCGCGCGCCGGCTTCGGGAGGAGGGATTCGAGATCTACGTGGCCGAGATGGGCTCCGCGACGACACCGGCGGATCTGGTAAGCATTCCACGGCTGGCCGTGGTGTTTGGAAACGAGCATCGCGGGATTTCACCCGCCATGCGGGCCGCGGCGAACGGGACGTTTTCGATTCCGATGCGCGGCTTCGTGGAGAGCCTCAACGTTTCGGTCGCAGCTGCCATCACCATGCAGACGCTCGCGGGGCAAGGGAGGGCGCCTCTCACCCCTGCGCGCAGCCGGGCCCTTCAGGCGAGATTCCTCATGAATTCCGTGAAGAATGCCGAAGGGGTGATCGCGCAATTCCTCGGGAATGATTAGGTTTCGTCACGTGTCATGAATTGGGGGGAAGGCGCCAAACGCGGGATGCTGGCAAGCGGGCGCAGCGAGGGATATGGCAGGTAGGAGCACCCAGAAGAAGAGGAAGCGCAAGGGTACCAAGCGCCGGAAGAAGGCGGCCGACAGCAGGCCGATATGGACGAAGCTTCTGGGCGCGGCCTTGGTGGCGGGGGCCTTGACGGTCTTGGGCGGTTACGCGTACTTCAGCCGCGACTTGCCCTCGGTCAGCACCCTGCGCGACTACAGGCCTCCTCAGACCACCCGCGTGTACGACCGCCACCGGAAAGTGATCGGTGAGATCTTCACCGAGCGGCGAACGGTCATTCCGATGTCCGAGGTGCCACGCAACGTGGTTCTCAGCGTTCTCGCCGCGGAGGATGCCGATTTCTACGAGCACGAAGGGCTCGACTATGCGGGAATCCTTCGCGCGGTGGGGCGCGACATCCTCGAAGGCAGAGCGGCGCAGGGCGGGAGCACCATCACCCAACAGGTGGTCAAGCTGATGCTGCTGACGCCCGAACGCACGATCTCGCGCAAGCTGCGCGAGCTCATCCTCGCCAGGCGGCTCGAGAACGAGCTGTCCAAAGACGAGATTCTCCATCTCTACCTGAACAACGTGAACTTCGGTCATGGCCGATACGGGATTCAAGAGGCTGCAAGGTACTACTTCGCGAAGAACGCAAGGGAGCTGACGTTGGCGGAAGCGTCGATGTTGGCCGGAGTTCCGCAAGCACCCGCCCGGCTCTCGCCTCGCCGGCATCCCGAGGCTGCCAGACGCCGCCAGCTCTACGTGTTGTCTCAGCTCGAAGCAAAGCGAGACGTCTACTGGCCGGACTTGAGCAAGGAGGCAATTGCATCGGCGCGGGAGCACAAAGTGGAGCCCGTGCAACTACCGGAGAGCGCGGGCGCCGCGCCCGAGGTGCTGGCCATCGCCCGGGACGAGCTTCGTGCCGCAGCCGGTGACGAGGCGCTCGGTGCGGGAGGCTACGAGGTTCACACCACCCTCGATCTGGCGCTCCAAAGGCAAGCAAGAGCGGCGTTGCAGCGCGGGCTTCGTGCGGTCGATGAGAGGCAAGGGTACCAAGGGCCGATCCGGCGTTCGAAGAAGCGTCGCGGCCCAAAGCCCACCGCGGCGGAGAGCTCGCTGCGCATGGGCCGCACCTATCTCGCACAGGTGACGGGCAGCGACGACGAGGCCGAGCAGATCCGCCTCGACGTGGCGGGGCATCCCGCCATCGTGCGGATGCGTGACGTGACTCGACACAACCCGGACGAGCTTCCGGCCTCGAAGTTTGCAAAGAAGGGCGACCTCTTGCCGGTGTCGATAATGCAGATGGGCAGCGAGGAGGATCCGGCGGTGGCCCGGATGGAACGCGGGCCCGAGGGTGCAGTGGTAGTGATCGAACCGCGGTCACGAGACATCTTGGCCCTGGTGGGAGGCTATGCAGCGCAGAGCGGCTTCAATCGAGCCACCCAAGCCATCCGCCAGCCGGGGAGCACCTTCAAGCCGATCGTCTACGCGCGCGCCATTCAGTCGCGTGAGTTCACTGCGGCATCGTTGGTGGTGGACGCTCCCGCGGTGTACGACGAGTGGAAGCCTCAGAACTACGAGGAGTGGAACTACCAGGGAACGGTTCGGCTTCGCGAGGCGCTCGCCCGCTCGATCAACATGGTCGTCATCCGCGTGGTAGAGGACATCGGGGTCCATGAGGTCGCGGAGTTTGCGCGCCTCGATGGGATCAGCACCAAGCTCGAAGAAGACATGGCGCTGGCGCTCGGGGCGAGCGGGGTGAGACCGATCGAGCTCACCAATGCCTATGCCACTTTTGCTTCAGGGGGCCGCTGGGAGCCGGCGCGTCTGGTGACTCGAATCGTCGCTCCGGATGGAACGCAGGTTCCCCTCGAGCCGAGGGAACCCGCCCGGGACGTCATGTCACCGAGTGAAGCCTACGTGATTACCAGCATGCTTCGGAGCGTGGTCAGGGAGGGCACCGGAACGCCGGCGCAACGCCTGGAACGCGCGGTGGCCGGAAAAACGGGAACCAGCAACGCGGCGCGAGACGCGTGGTTCGTGGGGTACTCGCCGACCGTGGTCGGAGGGGTCTGGGTCGGCTTCGACGATCAACGATCGCTCGGCCGGCGCGAAACCGGGACCAAGACCGCGCTTCCGATCTGGATCGACGTAATGGACGCGGCGGACAAGACGCCGAAGGAGACCGACTTCGCGATGCCGAGCGGCTTGATCACCGCGCGCATCGATCCCTCATCGGGTCTGCTCGCATACGAAGGCCAAGACGATGCCATCGAGGAGGTCTTTCTCTTGGGCACGGCACCGGTGGAGGTGGCACGTCCGCCAGACGTGGCAGATCCGAACATGTACTTGATGGAGCAGTTCGACGAGGAAGGCGGTCACACTTCCACCGACGCAGCCAGGCCTTCTCGCGAAGACCGGGTCCTTGGCGGTGTGGCTCCTCCATGAGCCGACTTGCCACTCGAGTCGTCGTTCTCTTTGCGCTCGTCGCGACTTTCCCCGTGGCCCTCACGTCGATCGTCTGGCTGGGCGTGTCTCGTTGGGGCGTCGATGATACTTCCGAAGAGGCCGAGCTGGCGCGTGCACGGCTTCAGGAGCTCGACGAGCAGCGCCAGATCGCGGTGAGCAGGTTTTGCCGTGACGACCTCGTGCTCGACCGATTGCTCGACGAACGCTCCAGGAATGTGCGCTCCGAGCTCGACTACGATCGGCTTTTCCGCGGATCGATGGAGGCGGCCGGGCTGCAGGCGCTTTGGGTCCTCGACTCGATGAGCGGTGAGGTGATCGGCACCGGACACGGCCATCGAGTCCTCGGCAACGACGGCGCGATGTTGACCGCTCTGGCCCGGGAGGCCGGAGACCGCGCTTTTTTGATCGCGCTCGGCGATCAAGAGCACCAGAAGCTCTTGGTGCGATCATGCACCATCGAGCGCGGTGGGTCCCGCGTGACGGTCATCGGAGGCCACCGCTTGTCGCGGCTTCGAAGCCTGGATCCAAAGCAGATGCTCGTGGTGGGCGAAGCGGGCTCGCGAGACGCGGTGGTGGCGGATCTCACGGACGCGGAGGGCGTACGTCAGGGTGCCATCGTGTGGCGCCCGAAGCTCGACCGGCGCGCGCCACCGCTCGTCCTTTGGATCGGGTCGGTTGCCGTGCTGGCCCTCGGCCTTGCATTGCTGTTCGGTGGCTACCTCAATCGCTGGCTGCGGTCGTCGATGGATGAGCTGACGGAGGCTGCAACGAGAATCGGTCGCGGCGATTTCGACACTACGCTCCGAGACGACCAGCGCGGAGCCTTTCCAGCGACGGCAACTGCATTCAATCAGATGACGCGTGACCTGAGAAACGCGCGCGAGCAACTGAGGCAGACCGAACGAGTGGCAGCCTGGCAGGAAATCGCCAAGAGCTTGGCGCACGAGCTCAAGAACCCGCTTTCACCAATTCGCTTGTCGATCGAGACCTTGCGCAAAGCCCACGAGAGATCCCACGAGGATTTCGATGCGCTCTTCGATGAGTCGACCAGGACGATTCTTCACGAGGTCGACCGGCTTCGCAGCATCGTCGACGAGTTCAGCCGGTTCGCGAGGTTGCCCCCTCCGAGGCGTATGAAGACCGACCTCAGGGAGGTGGCGAGACAAGCCGCTTCGCTTCACGCCGAGGGCGAGGTGCGAGTGAGGGCCACGCTTCCGGAGTCGTCGGTCGAGGCGCAGGTCGATGCCGATCAGATCACGCAGGTGCTGCACAACCTGCTGCAAAACGCCCGTGACGCCGCCGCTGCGGCGCATCCGAACGGGGGCGGCGCAGTCGTGCTCGGCCTCGAGGAGAAGCGGGGGACCGTGTATTTGCGGGTGGAGGACAACGGAGCCGGAATTCCCTCCGACGAGACGCAGTCGATCTTCGAGCCGTACTACACGCGAAAGCAGGGTGGAACGGGCCTCGGCCTCGCGATCACCCACCGCATCGTGACGGAGCACGGCGGCCGCATCGAGGTGCGCTCGAAACCGGGACACACAGTCTTCACCGTAGTGCTCCCAAAACACGAGCGGTAACCAGCCCGGCACAAGCGTTACGCTCCTCAACCCCCGGAGAAGTGGACGTAGGGAGGGCTCGGAAAAAACGCGACATGAGGTGGAGCGGACGTGCGAAGTGCCAATCGGCATGCATGCAACCACCTCCGATTGGCGCGCCGCCCGA
>LJTN01000011.1 GCA_001303415.1 Myxococcales bacterium SG8_38 | reverse complement strand
CAGCTTCAGCTTCAGCTTCAGTGTCAGTGTCAGTGTCGGTGTCAGTGTCGGTGTCAGGGGAGGTTTGCTCGGGGACGCCGGCGTCGGGCCCGGGGGCGTCTTCTTCGGCTCGATGGCCAGGGGTGGGGGCGCTGGGCGCCGGGGCTAGCCGGGTTGGCTGCGGAAGTCCGCCAGCCATGGCCATTTCCTCGGTGAGGCCGAACTCCACCTCGGCCGGCAAGGTGAGCTCGAACTCGAAGTCGAAGCTGGCCGTCGCGCTCGCCACGTAAAAAAACGCCCAAAGGTGCAAAGCGATCGACGCCACGATTCCGAACGTCGCGGAAAAGGCTTCGAGTCGTTGACCCGCATGCATCCTAATGACACTCGTAGCAGAACAGGGCAGTGCGACGCACACGACGAGCTTGGTTCGAGCGTTGCGGTGCGCCTTTGAGTGCCACCGCCGCGCTCCTTTTCGGAGGTTGCAGCCTCGAGGAGCCCCTCTCCGTGCTCACGCCGGAAGTGAGGGAAGAGCCCCGCGATCTGGGACCGCCCCAGCGCGTGTTCGCAAAGCGTTTCGTCGCGCCGATCCGAAATGCTCCGAGCCCGGAAGCAAATCGCATTGGCTACCTTCGCGCAGGAGCCCTCTTGCATTCCACGACCACCGAGCCGCTCGGGTACGAAGGGTGTGAAGGCGGCTGGTACGAGCTCGATACGGGCGGCTTCGTTTGTCACGGGCAGGATGTCCTCCTGTTTTCCGGCGAACGTCTTCCAGAGCGTCGCGCGAAGCAGCCCGATCTCGATGCCGTGCTGCCTTACGACTACGTAACGGTGCGGCGCCGGACCCCGATCTACAAGCGATTGCCGAATGCCGAGGAGATCTACGAGCCCCCAGACGAGGAGGCGCTCGCCGGTGGCGAGACGTATCCGCTTCGCGAGCCTCCAATCGACAATCCCCTCGTCGTGCGGGTGCTCGAGCCGGGCTTCTACGTCAGCCTCGACCGCAACTTCGAACGAGACGGAGAGACCTATTGGCGCACGCAGCAAAATGGCTTCGTGCCCGCCGAATCTCTTCGGCACCCCAAGTGGAGTAGGTTCCACGGTCAGGAGCTCGACGAGGCGGGCTGGGGACTTCCCGTCGCAGTCACCAAGGCCGAGGAGACAGTCGTTCATCGTCTCAACGAGCGGGGCAAGCTTCGGGCGACTCGCGAGCGGCTGCCGCCACGTAGTTGGCTGCCCGTCCGCTCCCGCCGGCAGCTAGGCGAGCGCTTGTTTCTGTTGGTGGGGGAAGACCGACTGGTGCCCGAGACCGACGTGTTGTTAATTCCACCGAGCGCGCCCCCCGATGGAGTAGCCGAGGGTGAGCGTTGGATCGACGTCGACCTCACGCACCAAGTCCTCGTCGCGTACGATTGGAAGCAGCCACGCTACGTGACCCTGATTTCCACCGGACGGGCTCGGCCACCGAGCCCCGAGCTCGACTATCGCACGCCGAAAGGTCTCTTCCGTATTCGAGCAAAGCACCTCACCTCGACCATGGACGACGATGAGCCAGGCGAGCCGCCGTACTCGCTCGAGGACGTTCCCTATGTGATGTACTTCGAGGGCGCGTACGCATTTCACAGCGCCTTCTGGCACGATCGATTCGGGCGACCGCGCAGCCATGGCTGCATCAACTTGGCGCCCCGTGACGCCAAGTGGCTCTACAACTGGGCCGGGCCGGACCTGCCTGCTGCGTGGCATGGCCGATACGCCACGGACGAAAATCCGGGCACCTGGGTACACGTTCACGGAGAAACCCCGGGCCGTTGAGCCGCATCGTTTCGTCGAAGCCGGCGCTCGGAGGGGGCTTGGCCCGTTCGCGTCTACTTTGCCAGCGCGGCTGTCACCGCCTTGAGTAGCTTCACTCCAGCGGGGCCCGTCTGCTTGGCGATGGCCTCGGGAATGCCTTTTTCCTTGTCCTTGAACTTCTGGAGCTCCGCCTCGGTTGGCTCGTGGATCGCGTACCCGTAGCGGACGAGGTTCTTCAGCAAGACCGGCTCCATCTTGCGAACCTGGTCGCGGCCCCAAGTGGTCAGCTCGTAGGGGACGCTCAGCAACACCTTCTGAATGTCCGGCGGCAGCGTATCGAACCACTTCTTCGAGTACACGACGATGCCCGGCTGATAGGAATGCTTCGACAGGACCAGGTTCCGCTCGCCATCGTCGAGGCCCTGGTACCAGGTCGTGGCCATCGCGAAGAGCGGGGTGTTGTCGAAGCCGTCGACGACGCCGGTCTGAAGGCTCGTCATGGTATTGGCCACATCGATGGTCACGGGGCTTGCGCCAAGCGCGCGATAGGCCTCGACGTGTGCAATCGCCTCCTGGGACCGGAACCGGACGCCCTTCATGTCTTCGGGGGTGCGAACCGGCCGGCGGCTGAAGTACGAGCGAAAGCCGTTCTCACCCCAGAGCCCGAACACCAGCTGTTGGTCTTCCAGGATCTTGCGGACCTGCTTCAGCACCTCCGGATCGTCGAGGGCCTTGTCCGCCTCCTCGACCGTGTCGAACACGTACGGCGCTTCGAGGACGTTCACCTCGCGGACGATCGAGCTCAACCCGCCGACCGAGCCGGCGAAGCCTTGCTTGCTTCCCATCTGGGCGCGTCGCGCCAACGAGCGCTCGTTCGAGCCGCCGAGCCGCAGCTTCACTTTGACTCGACCGCCGGTTTCTTCCTCGATGTACTTCTTCAGCCTCTTGAGCTGAAGCGCCCACGGGCTGCCCGAGGGGACCACCGTCCCCATCTCCAATTCGTACTCGTGTTCCTGCGCCGATACCGGCGCGACTGCTGCATACAGGAGGGAAAGGGCGACCAGCGCCGCGGCAAAAGGAACAGAATTACGCATTGGATTCTCCTCGGGCAAACCTCGTGGACGGGTGGGTTGTCGACACTATTCAGACTAGAAGTAGTCGTCGATCTCCGACATCAGCTTCTTGGCCTTGCGCTGCTCGCACTCGTTCTCCGGCTTGATCTCGGGGATGACGTTGGGATCGCCTTCGAGAACGTAGCTCAAGAGCTCCTCGAACAGCGGCCGGTTGTCTTCCTTGATGGCCCACTCCTCGGCCATGAGGACTCGCGTGCCCCAGTAGTTCGGCTGCGCGTCGATGGAGATGTTGAAGTGCTTGGCCGATTTCTTCATGTCGCCACCGGCGAAGCTGGGCGCCCTGGCATAGAACGCGCCGAAGTAGCGATCGGGCCCCTGGTACCAGTACAGGGGATCGTTTTGGAGACAGAACTCCATGATCTCGCGGACCTCGTCTTTGTAGGACAGAAGCGTTGCGAAGCTCTCCAACGTCGCCCAGCGGGCGAGATTGGAGGAGCGCCAGTAGAGCGCCGGCACAGCCGAGCTGTCGAGGACACCAATCGCGTCTTCAATTCGTGCACGCGCTGCCATCTCCTCAGCGAACGCCGGAGACAGAGCGGACAAGGCGCGCTCGGCGGCCTTGGTGCCTTTCTCATGGGTGTCTTTATAGAGATCGGGGTTGTCCTCGTCGAAACGCAGATGGCAGTCCGCGTAGAAATAGATCGCGTGCGTCAGATCGGTCAGCGCCCGCCAGTTGGATGGGTCGATGTCGGTCGCGGCTTGGTACGCATCGACCGCCGCCTTCGCCTGCGCTTCGTCCCCTCGATTCAACCACGCGGCGTCGGCCTGCGCCAAAAGCGCGGCGACTTGCGCCCGGGCCGCATCATCGAGCTGGACGGCTCCGCCAGTCGTGTCCCACGCCGTCTCGCGGGTCGACCCGCAGCTGGCCACCAGGGCACCCATGCACACCAGGGCAACCCAGTGCCCGAACTTCAACGAACGCTTCATGCTTTCCTCCTGATTCCACGCCCGATCCGGCGGGGTTACTGGCGGGGCATACCAAGAGCCCTTTCACGCTGTCAACGACGCAGATCTCGCCGGGGGTGGTTTGCTTGCGGGGAGACCGGCGCTGTGGTAGCTGGTGCACCGAAAATTGGGTTTGCCTTTCGATGGGTGGGCCGCCTCGGCCCGCCCATTTTTCGTTCGGGGGCCCAGGCCGACATTGACCCAGGAAAAGCCACATCTCGAAAGCTCCTTGGAGCAGCTGATCGACCCGATTTGCCGCGCGCACGCCGTCGAAATGGTCGACGTGCGCTATTTGCGCGAGCCGGGGGGCGCGGTGATCCGCGTCATCATCGACCGGGACGTGCCCGGCCTGGACATCGGCAGCGGGGTCTCCCTAGAAGATTGCACTGCGGTCAGCCGGGACGTGTCCACGGCCCTCGACGTCCACGACGATGTGCTCCCTTCCGGGAGCTTCCGCTTGGAAGTCAGCTCCCCGGGCCTTGAGCGTCCGCTCGTGAAGCTTTCGGACTTCGAAAGATTCTCGGGACGCGAGGTCAAGGTGCGCACCCGAACGCCCATCGACCGTCAGCGCCGCTTTCACGGAAAGCTCCTCCGGGTCGTCGACCGGAGCATCGAGCTCGACCAAGACGGCAAGGTTCTTTTGATTCCCCACGAGGACATCGCGCAAGCAAACCTCGTGTACCGATTCTCGAAATAGGTGGTTGGACAGCAATGCAACAAGGCACGCTCTCACTTCAGCACGTGATTGAACAGGTCAGCCAGGAGAAGGGCATCGATCCCAAGATCCTGGTCGAGGCCACCGAGCAGGCGATTCTCACGGCAGCCAAGAAGACGTTTGGTCCAGATCGCGAGCTGGAAGCAAGATTCAACGACGAAACCGGCGCGGTGGACTTGTTTCAGTACATGACCGTCGTGGAAGAGGTCGACAATGACGAGCAGGAGATCTCGCTCGAGGACGCACGGTCTCATGGGCTCGAGGCGGAGATCGGGGAAGAGCTCGGTTTTCAGATTTTCTATCTGCCGGAGGACCGCGAGAGGGCCCGGGAGCAGGACAAACAGTTCGGCGGGCTGCTCAACCTCGAGCAGAGCCGAAGCCGGTTCGGCCGGATCGCGGCCCAGACCGCGAAACAAGTGATCATCCAGCGTGTCCGCGACGCCGAGCGCGAGCGAGTGTACGCCGAGTACAAGAATCGCAAGGGTGAAATCATCACCGGTGTCGTTCGGCGTTTCGAGCGCGGATCGAACATCATCGTCGATCTGGGACGCGGGGTGGAAGCGATCTTGCCGCCGCGCGAGCAGACCCCGCGCGAGAGCTACCGCCCTGGCGACCGGATCGTCGCCTATCTGAAAGACATCGATCGGGAGGCGCGCGGTCCGCAGATCATCCTCTCGCGAACCGACGTCGGCCTGCTGGTCAAGCTGTTCGAGATGGAGGTGCCGGAGATTTACGAAGGCATCGTGCGCATCGTGGCCGCGGCACGCGAGCCCGGAGCCCGTTCCAAGATTGCAGTCAGCAGCCGAGACTCGGACGTGGATCCCGTGGGTGCGTGCGTCGGCATGAAGGGGTCTCGCGTCCAGGCGGTAGTCCAAGAGCTTCGTGGCGAAAAGATCGACATCGTGCCGTGGGACCGCGACCCGGCCCGCTTCGTCTGCAATGCAATTGCGCCGGCGGAGGTGGTGCGCGTCGTGATCGACGAGGCAAACTCCAACATGGAGCTCGTAGTACCGGATCCGAAGCTGTCGCTGGCCATCGGCCGACGCGGCCAAAACGTGCGGCTCGCGTCTCAGTTGACCGGCTGGCGGCTCGACATCGTCAGCGAGTCTCGATTCAAGCAGATCGAGGAAGAAGCCATGGCCGCGCTATCTCGCTTGAGCGCGGACGAGGAAGTATCGCGGTCGCTCTACCGGATGGGCTTCCGGAGCCTGGACGAAGTGGTCGACGCAAGCGCCAACGAGCTCGCTTCCGTCCCGGGAATTTCGGCGGACGACGTGCCGAGGCTTCGTGAGAACGCCGCCCGGGCCATGGAGGAGGTGCGCAAGGAAGCGCTGGAGGCCATGGCCGCCCGGACGGAGCCGCCCACCGATCGCGACAAGCTCTTGCTGGTGCGCGGTGTCAACGCGCGGGTTGCGGACCTGCTCGAGCAGAGCGGCTATGGCTCTGTGGAGGCGATTGCCCGCGAGGACGACACCGACCGTTTTGCCATCAAGTCCGGGCTCGGAGCGGCCAAGGCCCAAGCGGTCAAGGCGGGCGTGACGCATTTTCTCGACAACGAGTGGCCCCCCATCGAAACGAAGATGGAGCAGAGCATCGCGGCCGCACAGGCCGAAGCCGCGAGGGTCGAAGCCGAGGCCGAGGCCGCCGCTGCAGCCGCCGCGGTGCAAGCCGAGGCCGAGACGCAGCCCGAGCCAGCGATCGCACCGGAGCCCCCCGCTGGCAACGTCGCCGCGGCGGCGGAAACCGAGGAGTTGAAGCAGGGGTAGTCGATCGATGTTGAACGTCATGAGCAGAAGCGAACGAGACAGAGCCTCGAAGCGGATGTGCGCGGGCTGCGGAAGCCGCGCCGGGCGCGAGGAGCTGGTGCGTCTGGTCGTGGCCGACGCGGCGCCTTTCATCGCGGTGGACTTGGGGCGCCGGCTCGGGGGACGCGGTGTTTCCGTGCACCCGAGGAGGGACTGCATTCGGTCTGCGACCCAGCGAGGCGGGTTGGCTCGAGCGCTGCGGGCCTTGCCTCGGGTCGAGCCCGAAAGCATCGAGCGGATGATCGTGGAACAGCTCGAAAAGCGCGTGCTCGGGCTATTGAGCTCCGCACAGCGCCGACGGAGCTTGGCGCTCGGGGCCGAAGCGGTTCGCTCCGCGCTGCAGGCGGGGCGAGGGGATCTTTTGATCCGCGCGAAAGACTCGCGGGGTCGTGTGAACGAGCTCTCCCGCATGGCGACCGCGCTTGGTTGCACGACTGCCACTTGGAGGACTAAGGGAAGCCTCGGGGACGCATTTGGCCGTTCGGATCTGGGCGTTCTCTTGGTGATGGATCGGGGCATCGCGCGTGCAGTGGTGGATTGCCTCTCGCACATCGAAGCCTTATCGGAGGATGGATGAATAAGGTTCGAGTCTACGAGGTCGCTCGTGAGCTGGGGGTCGACAATCGCGACCTGATTCAGCGGATCGCGACGTTGGGGATCCAAGTACGCAATCACATGAGCGTGCTGGATCCAGTCGAAGTGGACCGTATCAAGCGATCACTGGAAAAGGACCGTGGCGAGACCATGGTCGAAGAGCGCATTCGACCCACGGTCGTGCGTCGCAAGCGCCGCAAGGCAGCCGAGGAACCCGAGCCGGCAGCAGCCGCAGAGGCCCCGGTCGTCGCGCCTCCAAGCCTACCGACTCCGATTGCGCCCCCGGAGGTCGAACCTATGCACGAGCCCGCGCCGATGGAGGCGCCGGTCGCTCATGAGGTAGCGCCGCCAGCCCCGCCGCCGGCCGAGCCAGCCGAAGAGCAGCGCGTCTCGGAGCCTCCGCCGCCGCTCCGGGAGCCATCGGAGCAGCTTGTTGAGGAGCGAGGCCGTTTCTCGTACGACCCGCTTCCGCCCGGTGTCATGCGTCGGGGCAAGGCCAAAGCGCCGAGCGCGGCACCGCTTTCCGAAGGCGCACGGCGCCGCATCGTCGCCGAGCATGCTGCGCAGCGCGAGCAGGCGCCTCGCCGACGCGAGATCCGCGGGCGTTCCTCGATCGGACCGACCGGCAGGCCGCAGGGGCGTCCCGGCAAGAAGCGCCTGCAGCCCGGCAAGAAACCGAAGCAGACCGAGATCACGGTGCCGAGCGCGCAAAAGCGCGTGATCCGGATCGAGGACAACATTCAGCTTCAGGCTTTGGCGCAGCGCATGAGCCTCAAGGCGACGGACGTCTTGATGAAGCTCATGGAGCTCGGGGTCTCTGGCGTGCACATCAACAGCACGCTCGATGCGGACACGGCGTCGGTGCTGGCAGGCGAGTTCAACTACGAGGTCGAGAACGTCGCGCGGAGCGAGGACGAAATCGTCGGCGATGCGCGCGGCCAGTTCGAAGACAAGGCCGCCGACCGCGCGCACCGGCCTCCAGTCGTGACCGTCATGGGTCACGTGGACCACGGAAAGACCTCTTTGCTCGACAAGATTCGCGAAAGCGACGTGGTTGCCGGAGAAGCCGGCGGGATCACGCAGCACATCGGCGCATACCGGGTCGATACCGATCGGGGGACCGTGGTGTTCCTCGATACGCCGGGTCACGAGGCCTTTACCGCAATGCGGGCCCGCGGCGCGCAAGCCACGGACATCGTCGTGCTGGTGGTGGCCGCCGACGATGGCGTCATGCCCCAGACCAAGGAGGCAGTGAACCACGCGCAGGCAGCGGAGGTCCCCATCGTGGTGGCGGTCAACAAGATCGACAAGCCCGAGGCTAATCCGGACAAGGTCAAGAACGAGCTTGCCGCCCTCGGGCTTCAGCCGGAGGAGTGGGGTGGGGACACCATCTTCATCCCCTGCTCGGCCATGACCGGCGAGGGCATCGACAGCCTGCTCGAGAACGTGCTGTTGCAGGCCGAGGTGCTCGAGCTGACGGCCAATCCCCACATTCCTGCCGAGGGTGTAGTGCTCGAGGCGTATCTCGATCGCGGGCGAGGTCCGGTGGCCAACGTCTTGATTCGAGACGGTTCTTTGGATACGGGCGACTACGTCGTGGCCGGTGGCGCCTGGGGCCGCGTTCGCGCGATGACCGATGATCGCGGCAACCAACTCACGAGCGCTGGACCCGCCACGCCGGTCGAGGTGCTGGGGTTGGCCGAGCTGCCGGCGGCAGGGGACCTGTTCTATGAGGTCACCGACCAGCGCAAGGCACAGGAGGTGGCCGGAGCCCGCAAGAAGCCGGGCGCCCCGAGCGCGGCGCCAGCGGGCGGCCTCAGGGGGCTCGACCAGCTCCAGGCCCTCATGCAGAGCGGGGACGTTCAGGAGCTTCGGCTGGTGGTCAAGGCCGACGTGCAAGGCTCGGTGGAAGCCCTCCAAGGGGCGCTCACCGACCTGGCCACCGAAAAGGTCAAGGTCAACGTGATCCACACCGGCGTCGGTGGGATCACCGAGAACGACGTCATGTTGGCGAGCGCATCGCAGGCGATCGTCCTCGGCTTCAACGTCCGGCCTCAGGGCAAGGCCTCGTCGACCGCCAAGAAGGAGGGCGTCGAGATTCGGACCTACAACGTGATCTACGAGGCCATCGACGACGTGAAGGCCGCGATGAAGGGTTTGCTCGCGCCCAAGGTGGTGCAGGCAGAGCTCGGCAAGGCCGAGGTGCGGCAGACGTTCGGGATCCCGAAGATCGGCACCATCGCGGGTTGCATGGTGCTCGAAGGGAAGATCCTCCGTGGCGCTCGAGCAAGGCTGGTGCGGGACGGTGTGGTCGTCTGGGACGGGCCGATGGGCTCGGTCCGACGGTTCAAGGAAGACGTCAAGGAAGTCCAGGCTGGCATGGAGTGCGGCATCGGCCTTCAGGGCTTCAACGATATCAAAGAGCAAGACGTCATCGAGTGCTACGAAGAGCAGCAAGTCGAGGCGACGCTCGAATGAGCGGGATGCACTGAGGAGCCACGCATGGTCGTCGGCGTTTGTCAGATTTCGCTTTCGTTGCCGGGTGTGACCTCTTTGAAGGCGAAACGATCGATCGTTCGAAAGGTGCTCGACCGGACGATGAACCGCTTCAACGTGTGCGCCGCGGAGGTCGGATACCAAGACGTGCATCGGCGGGCGCTGCTCGGCTTCGCCGTCATCTCAGGAGACCGCAGGCATGCCAATGCGATGCTGGATTCCATCGCGTCGTTCGTCGAGTCGTCATCGGAGGCCGTGGTACTGGATCGAACGACCGAGCTCGTGTCGGTCGGAGAGCTCCGGGAGTGGGCAGGCTGAGCCATGGTGCAAAAGGCCTTTCGAAGAGCGGACAGAGTCGCAGAGCGCATTCGAAGCGAGCTCATGGACCTCTTGCTACGCGGCAGCTTGCGTGATCCGGCGGCCAGCGAGGTCGTGATCTCCGCAGTCCGTGTGACCGACGATCTCAGCATCGCACGAGTGTACGTGCGCGTGCTCGAGGAGATCGGGGCCGACCGCCAGGAGCAGGTCGTCGAGGCCTTGGGACGGGCGACGGGCTTTCTCCGCCGCGAGCTGGGGCACCGGTTGCAGCTTCGGCACGTTCCCGCCCTCGAGTTCTACTGGGACGACGTGGTGGATTCGGCCCTTCGCATCGAGTCAATCTTGGAAGAGATCCGCGACGAAACGGGTGGTGGTACGGAGGGGTCGCAATGATCGAGCGAGCCGTCGAGATCATCGAGAGTGGCGAGCGATTCCTCGTGGCGTGTCATCGACGCCCCGACGCGGATTCCCTTGGCTCCGCCCTCGGGCTCATCAGGACGCTGCGGGCCGTTGGGAAGCAGGCCACGCTGTTCATGCCCGAGTCGATTCCCGAGTCGCTCTCGTTTCTGATGCAAGACGAGCAGAGCATCGACACGGTGCCCGAAGGGACGCGCTTCGACGCCACGTGGATCATGGACATCGCCGCGAAGGCGCTCATTCCGCCAAGGTTTCCAAGCCCCGAGGTGACCGGTCCAGTCATCATCGTCGACCATCATCACGCACACGACGACATTGGAGACGTCGTGCTTCGGGATACGAGCGCGGCTGCCACCGGCGAAGTCGTCGTGCGGATCATCGACGCGCTGGGCCTCGAATCGATTCCAGAGGGCGCGGCGACTCCGATCTATGCGGCGATCGTGTCGGATACGGGCGGCTTTCGATACGCGACGACCCGGCCGGCCACCCTTCGACTCGGCGCGCGCCTGGTGGAGGCCGGAGCCGACCCCTGGCAGGTGGCTCAACAACTGTTCGAGCGATGGGAACCGGCGAGGCTTCGTCTGCTGTCGTCGATCATCGCGACCCTCGAAATGGCGTTCGACGACCGCGTCGCGATCATGCGCGTGACTCGACAGATGCTTCAGATTTGCGGCGCCAACGACGACATGGTCGAAGGCATGGTCAACTACGCCCGCAGGGTGCAGGGGGTGGAGATTGGAGCTCTCCTGTGGGAGTGGCCGGTGCGCTCCGCCGAGGGCAACCACCTCGAGACGAAGATCAGCCTTCGCTCGAGCGGCGCCGCGGACGTGTCTGCCATTGCGGCTGCGCTCCATGGCGGCGGGCACCGGGCGGCGGCGGCTACACAGCTCGACGTCGACATCGATCGCGCCGAGGAGCTGCTGCGCGACGAGCTCGCCAAGTACTTCGCATGAACGGCATCCTGGTGGTCGACAAGCCTTCCGGATGCACCTCGCATGACGTCGTGCAACGGGTGCGCTGGGCATTGGGTCAGCGCTCGGTGGGGCACGCCGGTACGCTCGACCCGCTTGCGACGGGCGTGTTGGTCGTCGCCATTGGCGAGGCCACGAAGCTCGTTTCGTATCTTCAGCTCGACGACAAGCGCTACGACGTGACCATTGCGCTCGGGACCGAAACCGATTCGCTCGATGCAGACGGAGAGGTCGTCGCCACGGCCGACGTGCCTCGGCTCGATCGGGCCGCGGTCGATGCGGCCCTGCAGCGATTCATCGGCCGCCATCCGCAGAAGGCGCCCGACCTGAGCGCCATCAAGGTCGCTGGGACGCCGCTACACCGCCGGGCGCGCCGCGGTGAGCAGGTCGCGGCGCCAGTTCGGGAGGTCGAGCTTCACGAGGCGAAGGTCGCGGGCCTGAGTGAAGAGCGCTTGCGTCTGCATCTGCACTGCGGGACCGGCTTTTTCGTCCGATCCCTCGCGCGGGACCTCGCACGCGCGCTTGGAACGGTGGGGCACGTGGAGTCGCTGCGACGCACGAGCAGCGGAGCCTTTACGCTCGACGGTGCGCTCGCGGGCGACGAGCTCAGCAGGGAGGCGATCGCGGCCCGGCTCATCCCGATGCGGAAGGCCTGCGAGGTGCTCCGCCGTGTGGACCTCACCGAGCAGGGCGTAGAGGATGCGCGGCACGGTCGGCCGATCGCGCCCGAGGTCATCGTTCGGGCCACGTGGCGAGACGCCTCACCGGGAGAGCCGTTGGCACTATTCGGTCCTGACGGTGAGCCGGTAGCGCTCGGGCGTCGAGAGGACAACGGCATCCGGATCGTCCGCGGGTTCACGGCTCCGGCATCCGATGTGGTAAGCCGATAGTGTGGAACGGGCTCGCACGCTGATCATTGGAGCGGGAATCAGCGGCCTCGCATTCGCGGACTGGGCAGAGGACGACGACTATCGAATCGTCGAAGGCGAGGACGAGATGGGCGGCTATTGCCGCACCGTGAAGCGAGACGGCTTCGTCTGGGACTACTCGGGGCATTTCTTTCATTTCCGTCACCCCGAGATCGAGCAGTACTTGGTTGCCCGCATGCACGGCCACCGGGTGCTTCGCATCCAGCGTGACAGCCGCATTTGGTATGGGGACCGCTTCATCGACTTTCCCTTCCAGAAGAACATTCATCAGCTTCCGCCCGCCGAATACGAGGAATGCATTCGCGGCTTGCTGGAACGGCCAGCGGAAGAGGGAGAGAGCTTTCAGGAGATGCTTTATGCGCGCTACGGGAGAGGCATCGCCGAAAAGTTTCTCGTCCCCTACAACGAAAAGGTCTACGCGACGGACTTGGGCCGGCTCGACGCGGAAGCGATGGGACGTTTCTTTCCGCATGCGAGCGTCGAGGAGATCCTCGGTGGCGTCGATAGGGGGCAAATCGAAGGCTACAATGCGACCTTCACCTATCCGGAGGGCGGGGCGATTCAATATATCGAAGCGCTTGCCGAGGGCGTCCGCCGCGACTGCATCGCGCTTGGCGAACGCGTCATCGAGATCGATCCTCTTCGCAAGGTCGCCCGCACGACGAAACGCGATATCGGCTACGAGCGGTTGATCAGCAGCGCCCCGTTGCCTGACTTGCTGGCGATGTGCCGTGTCGAATACGACCGCTCCGCGCTCAGTCACAACAAGGTCCTGGTCTTCAACCTCGGCTTCGATCGCAAGGGACCGACGGACGTCCATTGGATTTACTACCCGCAGCGGGAGCTGTGCTTCTATCGTGTGGGCTTTTACGACAACATCTTCGGGTCCGACCGAATGAGCCTGTACGTCGAGATCGGTCTTGCGAGCGAGACACCTCTATCCGAACGGGATCACGGCGCAATGAAGGCCCAAGTGCTCGACGACCTGAGAGCCTGCGGGATAGTGACCGGCCAAACGCTCATCGCGTCTCATCAAGTCGTGCTCGATCCGGCTTATGTCCACGTCACCACGGCCTCGAACGAAGAGGCCGCGGCCCAAAAGAAGCGGCTCGCCGTTCACGACATTCACTCCATCGGACGTTACGGGTCTTGGACGTATTGCTCGATCGAGGACAACATCGTCGAGGCACGCGCCTTGGCCGAGTCGCTGTATGGCTCGGTCGTGACGTGTTAGGGTTGCGACATGCCGAGCAAATCCATCAAGTGGCAGGCGATGGCGGCGATCGCTGCGTCGTTGGCCTTTGGGCTCTCCGCTTGCAAGGGCAAGCCCGCCGAAGAGAAAGCCGAGGCGCCGACGCCAGCGCCGACACCGGCGCCGAAAGAGGCAGAGCTGCCACCGGCTCCCTCGGGGTTCCCAGAAATGAAGATCCCCGAGGACAATCAACAGACGCCAGACAAGATCGCCCTCGGCCACCAGCTCTTCTTCGACGCGCGCTTGAGCGTCGACGGTTCCCGATCCTGTTACTCGTGCCATCAGAACGAGCACGGCAATGGTGGCGAGACGCCGCTCGCAGTGGGCGCCGAGGACAAGGAGCTCACGCGCCATAGCCCGGTGATCTGGAACACGGGATACTTCGACGCCTTTTACTGGGACGGGCGCGCGGACAGCCTCGAGGCGCAAGCCAAGGGTGCATGGGGCGGCGGCAACATGGGCGTGGGCAAGGACAACCTCGCGAAGAAGACCGCAGAGCTCGCCAAGATCCGGGGCTACAAGAAGCAATTCGCCGAGGTCTTTCCCGATGAAGGCATGACGCCCGACACCGTGGCCAAGGCCATCGCTGCCTACGAGCGGACGCTGATATGCGACGACACGGCCTACGACCGCTACGCCGAAGGCGACGAGAGCGCGCTCACCGATCGGCAAAGGGAAGGCTGGGCGCTGTTCATGGGCAAGGGTCAGTGCGCCGTGTGTCACGCCCCGCCGCTCTTTTCGAGCGCGATGGCGGCGCCCGGAGGGCTCTACTACAACGTCGGCATCGGCACTGCGGGCAAGCCAGAGGACCAGGTCGACGTGGGACGCTACGCAGTTACGCAACGAGACGCCGACTGGGCCGCATTCAAGATCCCCTCGCTGCGGAACGTCACCAAGAGCGCTCCCTACTTTCACGATGGGTCCGTGGCAACGCTCCAGGAAGCCGTGCGGATCATGGCGAGCGGCGGGATCGACAACAAGAACAAGACCGCGCTCCTAGCCGACCGAGGCCTCAGCGATGCCGAGCACGCAGCGCTCGTCGCCTTTCTCGGCGCGCTCGACTGCGGTGGCACCTTGGAGCAACCAGACCTTCCGAAATAGCGACGCCGAGACACGGAGCCTCTAGCGCTAGTCCGAGCGTGAGAACTCGCGCATCAGATCGCCCCACCTCATGGCCGCCACTCGAACTCGAAGACGTCGCCACCAACGACCAACGGTGGATTGACTTTGACGTTGTCGAGACCGTCAGGCGCATGTCCGAAAGCGACATACGTAATTGTTTACGCACGTGCTGAATGGGTTGACAACGGGGCGCTTCTGTTTTTGCGACGCTTCGAAAACGGCAGCACTCGTGGACGTGCACCCACGTCGCTTAGAAGCAAGCGGATTCGAAATTGTCGTCGGCGGCCTTGCAGGGGTAGCTATCGAACGGCTCCTCGAACCAGTAGGCGTCCACGTCCTCACACGTTGGCAGGTCGCCGACACACTCAAACGCGCCCGCCGCGGCGGACTCGCATTCAGAGCTAGTGTCCGCGCTCACATCGAGAACATAACGACAATACTGCTCACACCTGGGAATCTGTTCTTCGGGAGGATAGCATTCAGCCTCTTTCGCACAGAATGACTCGCACACGCCCGAATTCCCGTCACCACCACACGCCGTTGGCATGACAACCAGCACCAGCACGCAAAGCGTTTCGACCAAGTACCGCATCACAACCTCCCGTCTTGCGTCCCCGCCGCTGAGGCCGGTTGGTGTCGGTGCAATACCTATGCCTAGGAGCAGCGCTGTCTTTCTTGAGGAATTGCTCGTGAGTGAGGTGCAAGCAGTGCGTTTGCCCGAGCACGGACGAAATGATTGCGGCGTCCGCAATTCTTCACCCGGTCGCTTTGCCTGGTTTCTTCGGAGGCGCCGACTGGATTCGAACCAGCGAATGGAGGTTTTGCAAACCTCTGCCTTACCACTTGGCTACGGCGCCCGACGGCTGCACCATGTAGCGCTTCTCTTGGCGCTTGTCACGCAGCGATTCCAAGAATAGCCGAGGACCGGGCTGACGCGCCAGACTGCCCGTGGTAGGCACTCGGGTATGCCATCACAGGACTCCTTCAAGAGCCGTGTCACCATCCAGGCGGGAGGCCGCCAAGTCGTCATCCATCGCCTGGATTCTCTGGCCCGCGCAGGCTTTCCGGGCATCGATACGCTACCGTACTCCATCCGCGTTTTGCTGGAGAACTTGCTTCGGTATGAGGACGGAAAGACCGTCACGCGGCAGGACATCGAAGCCGTGGCAAGTTGGGATCCAGCCGCGGCGCCCAGCGCGGAGATCGCCTTTCGACCGGCGCGAGTGCTCCTGCAGGACTTCACGGGCGTGCCCGCCGTCGTGGACCTCGCGGCCATGCGAGACCAGTTCGCCAAGATGGGAGGCGACCCGAGCCGAATCAATCCTCTTCAGCCGGCGGACTTGGTGATCGATCACTCGGTCCAGGTCGACTCGTATGGGTTGCTGCGCTCGTTCGAAGAAAACGTGAAGAGGGAATTCGAGCGCAACCTGGAGCGCTACCAGTTTCTGAAGTGGGGGCAGAGCGCTTTCCAGAACATGCGCGTGGTGCCACCGGGCACGGGCATCGTGCATCAGGTCAATCTGGAATACCTCGCAAGCGTGGTGTTTACTCGCGACGTCGACGGCCAAACGATCGCGTATCCCGACAGCTTGGTGGGCACCGACTCGCACACCACTATGATCAACGGGCTCGGCGTGCTCGGCTGGGGCGTGGGCGGCATCGAGGCCGAAGCGGCGATGCTCGGTCAGCCGATCAGCATGCTCCTGCCGCAGGTCGTGGGTTTCAAGCTCACCGGTAAGCTTCGAGAAGGCGCAACGGCTACCGACGCCGTGCTCACGGTCACGCAGATGCTTCGTAAGAGGGGCGTCGTCGGGAAGTTCGTGGAGTTCTTCGGTGAAGGCATGGAGACGCTTTCGCTGCCGGACCGTGCGACCATCGCGAACATGGCGCCCGAATACGGCGCCACCATGGGCTTTTTCCCGGTCGACCAGGAGACGCTGGCCTACCTTCGCTTCAGCGGGCGAGAGGAATCACACGTCGAGCTGGTCGAGCGTGTTCTGAAGGAGCAGGGCCTCTTCCATACGGCGAGCTCGCCCGAGCCGCGGTTCACCGACACCCTCGAGCTCGACCTCGGAGACGTGGTTCCATCGATTGCCGGGCCGAAGCGTCCTCAGGATCGAATCGCGCTGACCGAATCGAAGCCTTCCTGGCAGGAGGCGTTGCGCGCGTTCGAAGCTTCCGCAGACGACGCCGCAGAGGTGACTCGCGGCGACGACACCTTCACCCTGCGCAACGGGGCCGTGGTGATTGCCGCCATCACGAGCTGCACGAACACCTCGAACCCGTCGGTGATGCTGGGTGCAGGCCTCGTAGCCAAGAAGGCCGTCGAAAAGGGGCTTCGCACCAAGCCGTGGGTGAAAACGAGCCTTGCGCCCGGCTCGCAGGTGGTGACCGAGTACCTCGACAGGTCTGGCCTGATGGACGACTTGGAGGCTCTTCGCTTCAATCTGGTGGGCTACGGCTGCACGACCTGCATCGGCAATTCGGGACCCCTCGATCCCGAGATCGCGGAGGCGATCAAGGCCCACGGTTTGCTGGTGACCTCGGTGCTCAGCGGGAATCGCAACTTCGAGGGGCGTGTCAACCCTCTGACGAGGGCCAACTATCTCGCGTCGCCGCCTTTGGTCGTCGCCTATGCGCTGGCGGGGACCATGGACATCGATTTCGAGACGGATCCGATCGGGCAGGATGAGTCGGGGAACGACGTCTTCCTTCGCGACATCTGGCCCTCCCACCAGGAGATCACCGAAACCCTGCGCGCCTCGGTCAAGAAGGAGCAGTTCTTGGAGCGCTATGCCGTCGTCCTCGATGGACCTCCTCAGTGGCGCGAGGTGCAGTTCGACCCGGGAGATCGATACCAGTGGGACCCCGACTCGACCTACGTCCGGCTGCCGCCGTTCTTCGAGGGGGTAGAGGCTCGGGAGCCCGAGCCACCGAAGGACATCCAAGGCGCGCGCGTTCTTTGCTTGCTCGGCGATTCGGTCACGACCGATCACATTTCGCCTGCGGGCTCGATTGCCCTCGATAGCCCAGCCGCGCGGTATTTGCAGGAGCATGGCGTCGCTCCGCGCGACTTCAACAGCTATGGAAGCCGCCGCGGCAACCACGAGGTCATGATGCGCGGGACGTTCGCCAACATTCGTCTTCGCAACCTCCTCGCGCCCGGAACCGAGGGCGGGGTGACTCGCTACCTTCCAACCAACGAGCAGATGAGCATCTACGATGCGTCGATGCGATATCAGCAAGACGGCGTGCCGCTGCTGGTGATCGCCGGCAAGGAGTACGGCACCGGCTCCTCGCGTGACTGGGCTGCCAAGGGCACTTTGTTGCTCGGCGTCCGTGCCGTGATTGCCGAGAGCTACGAGCGCATCCACCGGTCGAATCTCATCGGCATGGGGGTTCTGCCGCTCGAGCTCGAGCCGGGCAGCAACCGCGAAACGCTCGGCCTCACTGGGGAAGAGACGTTCTCGATTTCCGGCATCTCCGAGGGCTTGGCGCCGGGCAAGAAGCTTGCCGTTCAGACGAGCACGGGGAAGTCGTTCACCGTGACGGCGCGCGTGGATACGCCGCAGGAAGTCGAATACTACCTGCACGGCGGCATCCTGCAGTACGTCTTACGTCAACTGGCAGCACGGGAGCAGAGCCACGATTGAGGCACCATGTCGTTGATCTTCGTCATCTCTCCACCGCGCGCGGGGTCGACGCTGCTTCAGCGAATGATGGGTGCGCATTCGGAGATCTACACGCATCCCGAGCCACACCTAGTCACGCCAATTGCGCATCTCGGCGTGTACTACAACGTGGACAAGGCGCCGTACGATCACATCAATGCCGCCGAGGCGATGAAAGCGTTCATCGAGGACTTGCCAAATGGCGAGCAGGACTACCTGGATGCGTTGCGCTGCTACACCGACACGCTCTACGGGCGAATGTTGAAAAAGAGCAATCGCAGCTACTTTCTCGACAAGACGCCTGCCAACGCGCTCGTGCTGCCGTTTCTTCATCGTCTCTATCCGGATGCGAAATACGTGGTGCTCACCCGTCATCCGCTGGCCGTCTTCAGCTCGTACGCCAACAGCTTTTTCAATGGCAACTGGCGCGAGGCGCATGCCTTCAATCCGATTCTCGAGCGTTACGTGCCCGCGATGGCCGCCTTCGTGCGAATGCGACCCGTTCCCTTGCTTCAAGTCGCCTATGAAGACCTGGTCACCGATCCGGACGCGCAGCTAGAGCGGGTCTTCGCGTTTCTCGGGCTCGAGCACGAGCCGGAAGCCGTCGATTATGGCAGGGCCGGCCCAGCAAAAAGGGGAATGGGTGATCCCATCACCGTCAACAGGCAAGGCCGCCCCGTGACGGCCAGCGTCGACAAATGGGCGGCCGAGCTCGCTGCCGACGCCGACAAGCGAGCGTTGGCCGAAGAGATGATGGCTCGCCTCGATCCGGCTGATCTCGAGGTCTGGGGGTGGCCCGTCGACGCCGTGTGGGCGTCGGTGGAGGCCGCTGGCGGAGGCCCGCCTCCCAAGCCGCCGCGCAACAGCTACACGTTGCAGCGCCGCATCATGCTGTCGCTCAAGAAGGACATTCACAAGCGCCCGCACGGCAAGCTGATCAAGCGCGTGAAATACTACTGCGACGTGCTGCTGCGCGAGTAGGGCCGACGTAGGCGCGCGACGATCACCTGGGACTCGGTCGCTGCCGTGATCGGTTTCCCTTGGAAATCACCGGTGTGCGATTCGATCGTGAAGCCGTTGTAGTGAAGCAGCGCCTCCAGCTCGGCGGGGAAGAACTGCCGCTGCGTGAGCGGCGTGCAAAATGACGAAGCGGCATCTTCGGGGTGCTCGAAATCCATGATGATGGTTTCGATTTGCGTCAACGGGTCGTAGCTGAAGTACTCGCCATATCGATACCGCACGCCGTTCCGAGGGTGGGGGACTTCGCCGCCCCGATAACGCCTGGACGGGTCTCGCGCCAGGCTGATCGGGTCGGGCAGGAGGACATCGAACACGAAGCGCCCGCTCCGCGTGAGATGATGACGTACGGTTGCAAACCCCCGCTCCACCTGCTCGCGCGTGTAGAGGTGCATCCAGACGTTGAATGGAGCGATCACCAGCGGAAACCGGCGGCGAAGACGGAGGCTTTCCAGGTTCCCTTTGCGAAGCTCGACGTGGGCTCGCACCTGGCGCGGCAACCGGGCCAAGCGCTCCCTTGCTTGCGCCAGCATCGGCTCCATGGGCTCCACACAGACGATGTCGATTCCTTCTTTGGCGATGGCTTGCGCCACGCGCGCCGTGCCGGCGCCGAGCTCGAGCACCGGTCCTCCGGACTCGACGGCAAGCCCAGCGTAGAAGCGGACGTCGTGTCGGCGGCGCCGGTAGGCCTGGTCGTAGTAACGGCCGTCGAGGTAGTGCGCTTGCGAGCCGATCGGAGCAGCCATCTCGTCCCGCTTAGGCACGACGGCCCACCAGATGCGCTGCGAGCTCGGCAAAGCCGCGTCCCCGATCCCCGTCGGTGACGTAGCGGGGAGGAACGGGAAGCCGGTCGAGGTGCTCCCGGACGTTGGCGACGCCGACGCTCCGCGGAAACCGTTCGAATGCGGCAGCGTCGTTTCCGCTGTCTCCTACAAACACCCAGCGATCGAGCTCCGCCGACACATCCACTCCGAGCGCGTCTCGAAGCGCACGCACGGCGCCCGAAGCCTTGTCCCAAGGTCCTGGCACCGCGTGCACGTGGACCGTCGACTCGGTGGTGCGCAGACCGAGCCCCTCGATGAGCGCGATCAGTGCATCGATCTCCGCCCGAGGCAGAGACACCCACTCGCCGATGTCGAACGCCAGGTCGCATCGGCGCGCCCGATCGTCCTGCGCCACCGTCACCTGCGGCATGGCCGCCGCCACCTCGCGTCGTACCCTGTCGAGCAGCGCCGCCTGCCGGACCCGTTCCGGCTCGCTGCTGAAATAGCCCTCATGCGCTCCCGCGGCGTCGACCCACGTCCAGCCAGCGCCGTTTTCCCCGACGGCCACTTGGACCGGCCACTGTCGGACGATGACGTCCGTCCACCCGAGGGGACGGCCCGTGACTGCGACGAGGTGCACTCCCGCCCCGGCCAATTGGTGCATGGCCGCATACGCATCGGGTTCCAGGACCCCATTTCGGGTCACCGTGTCGTCGATGTCGAACACGACCCCGCGAACGCCGGCGGGGTCGAGACTGCGATAGCTGTCCATTTCGGGCCTTCCCATACCACACCGGTGGGCTTGCAGACCGGCAGCTCGCAGCGTACCGTGGATTGAAACGGAGGGGAGTACGTGCCCAATCTGGGATTTGGCGAGTTAGTCATCGTTTTTCTGATCGTGATGCTGATTTTCGGCGCCGGACGGCTGCCTCAAATCGGTGAAGGTATCGGAAAAGCCATCCGTAACCTGAAGCGGGGCCTCAACACCGACGACGACATCGACGTAACCCCGGCCGAAAAGCAGGTCCCTCCCAAGGCAGCCTCCAGAGCGGAGGACGCCGAGGTCGTGGACAAGGTCGAGAGCAAGTAACGGCTCCTCAGCCGACATCACTTCCGCGCGCGTCGCGAAGCTCCAAGATCCACCGGCAGCTCAGGCGCAAAGGAGGAGCTAGCTCGGACGAGGCGACGGCTTCCTTGAGCTCGCTCGGGCGCAGCAGTGGAGCGAGCAGCAGCGCGATGTCGAGCGGCGTGTCGGGGTTGCGAACGATGGCGTTGCGCGGACGGTAGCGCACGACCCAGCGACGATGCTGATAGACGGCTCGCAACACCTCTGGATCGTTCGGCCGCAACGCACAGACCCGCACGACGTCGCGCTCGGTGAGCGACGGGTTGTCGAGGAGGATGCGAATGACATGCGGGTGCGGGTCGCGCACCACACGTTGAATCAGAGAGCGGTCGTGCGTTCGGGCAAGCGCCTTGCGTTCGCCGAGCGTCAACGGCCGTCCGCGCCCGAAGTCGGGAATGCGACGTTTGTTCTCTTCGGTGGCATCCGCCGGCAGAGGCGGCGTAAGGAAATCGGCGACGTGATGCAGATTGGCGTCTCGCGCGCTCGCCCCGAGCGCCGGTCGTCTCACGGCCAACCTCGGCTCGAACAGGGCCCAGCCGAGGGCCATGAAAACCGCCTGCGCATCCCCTGCGCCCAGCGAAGCGCCCCGATGGGCCTCGTCGACGAGGGCAAGCGCCTCCTCGTCCGGCAGCGACTGCAAGCGCTCGCAAATCAGGCCGACGCGCATTTCGATCTCGTCCACGCGCGCCAGGCGTTGGAACAAGTCCGCGAAGCCCTTCGTGCCTTGCATGCCCGCCGATCCCCCCAAATGCCAAGCCTAACTACGGCCGCCGAAAGCGCCAGCTTGACGCGGTGCGTCGCCACGCTAGCCTGATCCAGCCATGGCTGAGGCAGAAAGAGCTCGTGTCATCAAGCGGTACGCGAATCGTAAGTTGTACGACACGCGGGACAGCAAGTACGTGACCCTGGATCGCATCGCCGAGCTCGTTCGGAGTGGCGAAGAGGTCAAGGTGCTCGACAACCGCTCGCAGCGCGACATGACCAAGGTCACCCTCGCACAGATCATCTACGAGGAGCAGAAGAGCGGAAACGCCACGGCATGGTCCGTGCAAAGCCTTCGGGATTTCATACAGCAAGGACGGCAAAAGCTCATCTCCTCCTTCAAGGAAAGCCCGGTGGGGAGGCTCGTGGGCCGAGCCGAAGAGCTCGGTGCCGAGGTCTACAGCGCAGCCGATGATCGCGTGCGCGCCGTGTTGGAGAACGCGACCGCTCACGTCCGACAGCTGCAGAGCGAGGTGCTGAGGCTCCAGGCTCGAATCGAGGAGCTCGAATCGAAGCTCCGTCATGGCTCGTCCAAAGAGACCTCCTCGAAAGACCAGCCGCCTGATAACGTGGAATAAACCCCGTTCTCGGCGGTTCTAGGATCGAGCATGCCCAAGAAAGAGAGAAAAATCGCGGCAACGCGGCGCCTCTTCGAGGGTGAGGTTCGGCCCCATCTCGATGCGTTGTACTCGACGGCGCTGCGGCTGACGCGGTCTCCAGTAGATGCCGAAGACCTGGTGCAGGATACGCTGGTCCGCGCATATCGCTTCTATGATCGCTTCGAAGCCGGAACCAACTTCAAGGCCTGGCTGCTCCGAATTCAGATGAACGCCTTCGTGAACCGCTACCGCCGCGCTGCGCGGGAGCGGCAGGTGTTCGACGGGCCGATGGCGGCCCCGGTCGGCGAGGGCGTGATGAGCCGGTCGACCATGCGCGGCCTCACCGACCCCGTGGGGGACGCCCAACGACAGATCATCGCGCGGGAGATCAGTCGCGCATTCGAAGAGCTCTCCGATGATGCGCGCGCCATGGTGCTGCTCGCCGATGTGGAAGAGCTCTCGTACAAAGAGATCGCGGAAGTGATCGGATGCCCCATCGGCACGGTTATGTCTCGCTTGCATCGCGCGCGTAAGCAGCTGCAAAGCTCGCTACGACATCATGCCGTCCAGCTCGGGATCGTCGACACGGACGAAGATGAAGTCGATGATCCGGTTTCACTCGAAGCATTCCGTTCGAGAAAGGCGGTGAAGCCATGAGTTGCAAGCTCGTGCGACGTCATCTCGGCGCGTTCGTGGACGGAGAGCTCGATCCCGCCACACAGATCGAGTTCGAGCGCCACCTCGAGGCGTGTCCGGGCTGTCAGGAGCACTTGGCATTCGAGGGCTCGTTCCGTATGCAGACCCGTGATTCGGTTGGGCGTGTGCAGGCGCCCGAGCATTTGTGGGAACGGACCCTTCGGCGTCTCGACGAAATAGACCAGGCAAAGGCGGAGCACGCATCGTGGGTGGAAGTGCGTCCCATGCGGTGGCGGCACGCGTGGCCGATTGCGGCGGCCGCGGCGGCAATCTTGATCATCGGTGGGGTGGTCGGTCTGCCAAAGCGCTCGGACTATCAGAGCGCAGGCATGCTCCAGGACGTGGTGAACCTGCATACGCAGGCGCTGCCATCCGACGTGCAGGGCGAGGCGCCGGGCGAGGTGGTCCGCTACTTCCAAGGCAAGACGCCGTTTCCCGTGAGGCCGGCCCAGTTCGAGGAGCCGAGCGTGAAGCTCGTCGGCGCCCGGTACATCACCGTCGGCACACGACCGGCCGCAGCGCTCTACTACATTCACAACGGGCGGCGCATCACGCTGTTGGTCTTTCAGTCGCCGGACATCGTTCGCAACGCGCAGCGCACACATGTCGGGGGCCGTGAGGTCTACTATCATGATGTGGGCGGCAACGTGGTGACCATCCGCCAGCATGGCGGTCTGAGCTACGCGTTTTTCGGCGACCTGGATCGCCCGATGCTGTTCCAGCTCGCAGCAAACGCTCGCGTCGCCTACTGACCCACCCGAGGGCTTGGTTTCCCGCTGCTTCGGCGTTGACATGGCCTGGCCCCCAAGCCTATTCTTTTTTGACATAGGCGTAACTTTGCATGCGAGGGGAGCTGCTTGGACGCACTTTCGTTCAAACGGCACAAACGCTGATAACCTTGCCGCGGGAACCGAAGGGGAAACCAAATGTCGGATGACGAGATGTCGAGCGATGTGCCAACCAAGATCGGAGATCCGCCGGGGATCGACGAGGAAATCGACGAGTTTGCAGAGAGCGCCTTCGACGCGCTGATGATGGGCGGTGAGCAAAAGAAGGCCTCCGGTGAGCCCGAAGCGTTCGAGACCGCCGATCGCCCGACGGGCGAATACGAGGACGTGGAGCTCGACGACGTAATCATGGTCTCGGATGTTCCGCCGGAAGAGGCATCTTCGGTGTCGTCCGCACCGTCCGGCCCGCCGCCGTCTGCGCCGCCCCTCTCGGCGCCGCCACAGTCTGCTCGCCCGGTCTCTTCGCCGTCCTCGGCGCTCGACGCGCCAGTGACAGGCGGTCCAGAGGTGGCCCGATTGCGTTCCGAGATCTCCGAGCTCAAAGCGAAGCTCGCGGAGTCCTCTGGTGGCGTCTCGAGCCGACAGTTCCTCGATCTCCGCGAAGCGCTCAACAAGAAAGACAAAGAGATCCTCGAGCTCCGCGATCAAGTGAGCGCTCGTGACAAGGAGATCCTCGAGCTGCGTGATCAGTCGATTGGGCTGGAGCGAGCGCGCGAGGACTTGAATGAGAGAACCGCGGGACTCGAGCGCTCGTTGTCGAAGGCGCAGGAAGCCATCGCTAGCCTCTCGGAAGACAAGGAGAACGCAAACAAGCGTTACGAGGATGTGAAGGGCCGGTTCGAGCGAGAGAAGGCCAAGGCCTCGACGCTCGAGGGTGAACTGGCGCGCGAGCGTCAGGCACGTGCCGAGGACGTCGAAACCCTGAAAGGAACACACGACGCGGCCACGGCCAAGGCCCGGGCCATCCACGAAGAGGCGCTCGAGCTGCTGAAGGCGGAGTCGGCAGCCTCTTTGGCCAAGGCCAGGGAAGATCACGATGCGGCGCTCCATGCAGCCGCGAGCGAGAAGGAAACGGCGCTCGCTGCGCTTCGATCCGAGCTTGCGGATGCCCAGGCCGTGGCTCTGACACAGGCGGCCGCCGAGGCGGATGCGTCGCGACAAGCTGCGTTGACGGCTCTTCGCGAAGAGTTGGAAACGGCGGCGGCGAGCCGGATGGCGGGAGCCGAGGCCGAGTGGCAGCGCACGATGGCAGAGCGCGAAGCCGCGCTTCAGGCGGAAAAGCAGCTCGAGCTCGATACGATCGATCGGGAGCACTCCAAGCAGCTCGCAACGCTGGGACGCAAGCTCGCCGACACGGAGGTCGAGCTTGCTGGCACGCGCGAGCGCGAGAAGGTGAACGAGGAGCGGGCTGTCGAGCTGGAAGGCAAGCTCGAAGAGACACAGGCCACGTTGACCGCCACCAGCACCCAGCTCGCGGAGACGCGGCAGAAGCGGGATCGGCTCGAGGCCGAGCTGGCAGAGACGAAAGAGGCCCGGGACGGATTGCAGCGCGAGCTCGACTCCAGCCGGGCCACGGTCGAAGCCCTCAGCGCGACTAAGCGCGATCTCGAGTCACGCGTCGGCTCGCTCGAAGCGCTCAAGTCACAGCTCGAATCGAAGCTTTCGATGGCCGTCGAGAAGATTGCAACGGACGATGCGCTTCTCGAACGTGTCCGAAAGGCCATGGCCATCGGGCTGAGCCTCCTCGAAGAGCAACAGCGCAACACCTATGGGAGCTCTAACCCCGAGAGGGAACGCGCTTCCGAGGACGCAGAGTAACGGCCGGCCGAGTCGATGCCAGTCCGGGCCCGGTCGGCTCGGCCCGGGTCCCTCTCACGTCTCTCACCAGCCGGCCCAGCTCGAGGTGAGCGAGCGGAGGCGGCGGAAAGCCCGCCAGTCTCGAGAGCAGGGCGCGTGCGTGGATGGGGCGGCCGGCAGGATCGGGCGTCATCAGAGATTCGATGGCGTCGGCCAGCACTTGGGGCGCGTGGGGAGCCGCGACGCGAAGCGGGTCGTGCTGACCGGCGCGCGCACGGGCCAGGGTTTGCATGTCATTGTCGCCATCGAAAGGCCGGCGGCCCGCCAGGCACTCGTAGAGCAGCACGCCAAGTGAGAATAAGTCCGACCTCGGGCTGCACGAACGGCCGAGCGCGTACTCGGGGGCCATGTACGGGACCTTTCCCTTGAGCGCTCCGCTCTGGATGCTGCCCGGGATCCGCGTAGCCTTGGCGATGCCGAAGTCCGCGAGCTTCACCTCGCCTTCATTGCTGATCAGAACGTTCGATGGCGACACGTCGCGATGGATGATGCCGGCCGCACGTCCGCAGTCATCGGCCGTGTGCGCGTAGTCGAGCGCGGCGGCGAGCGCATGCCCCACGTACGACGTCAGGCCTGGTTCGAGAACGTTCCCGCGGGAGTGGAGATGATCGCGCAAGAGCGTTCGGAGGTCGGTTCCTTCGATGAGCTCCAGCGTGAGGTAGTGTGAGCCTTCGGCGACGCCGAAATCGAGCACGCGCGCGATGTGACCGTGATGGAGCAGAGCCGAGAGCCGGGCCTCGCGCAGGAACATCTCGATGAAATCGGCGTCGCCGGCAAACGTCGGCAAGATGCGCTTGAGGCACACGCGTTGCTCGAAGCCTGCGAGCCCGCGCCGCACGGCAACGAACGTTTCCGCCATGCCGCCCACGCCGAGACGTTTCGTCAGCTCATAGTCGCCAAAGCGCTCGGGCAACGGTGAAGCCATGGGCAGGGCAAGGTACCACAGCTCGAGAGACTGGCGTGCCTCCCCGCTTCGATCAGCGAAGCGCCTCTTCGAGCGCGGCGAGACACAGCTCGACGTGGCGGGTCGTTGCAGAGGCGCCCATCAAACCAATGCGCCACGCCTTGCCCTTGAAATCACCGAGACCTCCGCCGATTTCGAGGTCGTGCTCGCGGAGCAGCCGGGCGCGCACCGCGCGCTCGTCGACACCCATTGGCACCCGAACGAGGGTGAGGGGAGGGAGCCGCACACCCCGGGCGACGGGCAGCTCGAGACCCAGAGCATCGAGACCCTGCCACAGGGCCTCGGCCTGCTGTCGATGACGCGCGTAGCGGTGTTCGAGACCTTCTTCCAAGATCGCGCGGAGCGCTTCGTGCAGCGCGAAGATCATGTTGACGGGCGCGGTGTGATGATAGACGCGCTCGCCGCCGAAATACTGCCCGATCAAATTCAGGTCCAGGTACCAACTCTGCACGGGGGTCTTTCGGGTGGACAACACCCGGCGGGCGCGTTCGGAAAACGAAACCGGCGATAGGCCGGGAGGACACGATAGGCACTTCTGCGTGCCGGAGTACGCTGCATCGATGCCCATGCGATCGAGCTCGACGGGCACCCCACCGAGCGAAGTCACCGCGTCGACCACGAGCAGGGCGCCACAGGAATCCGCGATCGTACGAAACGGCGCGAGGTCTTGCAGCACTCCAGTCGACGTCTCGGCATGAACGACCGCAAGCACCTTGAACGAGCGCCCCTTGGCGGCCTTGGCCACGTCGTCGGGGTCGAGCGCCTCACCCCACGGAGCGTCGACCAGCGTGACGTTGGCGCGACAGCGGCGCGCCACCTCCGCCATCCGTCCGCCGAAGACGCCGTGGCGGCAGATCAGCACCTCGTCATCGGGCTCCACCAGGTTGACGAAACAGGTTTCCATGCCGGCAGAGCCCGTCGCCGACATGGGAAGCGTCAGCGCGTTCTTGGTGCCGAAGACTTGGCGCAACATCCCCTGCGTCTCGTCGAGGATCTGCAGGAACACGGGGTCCAGGTGTCCGATGGTCGGCCGCGAGAGCGCTTCCAGCACTCGCGGCGGAACATCGGAGGGTCCAGGCCCCATCAGCGTGCGCTTCGTCGAGGTCACCCGCGCAACCAGAGGCCTCAGTGAAGCCGTCGATAGACCCCAACGACGACGCCGAGAACCTGTGTGCTCCGCCAGTCATTCTTGGGAATCAGGATCGGCGCCATGTCTTTGTTGGCAGGCTGAAGCCGAACGTGCTCCCGCTCGGGGTAGTAGTACTTGCAGGTGGCCTCGTCCCCGACGAGCGCGATGATGATCTCGCCGCGGTTGGCGGTGAGCTGCTTGCGCACGAAGACGAAATCGCCGTCGAAGATACCTGCCTCGATCATCGATTCTCCGGTCACGCGCAGGCCGAAGACGTCCCGTTGGCCTCCGATCAACATCCGGTCGATCTGGACGGTATCCTCGGGATGCTCGATCGCCTCCGAGAGGGCGCCCGCCGCAACTCGTCCGACGATTGGAATCTCGATGAGATTGTCGTTGGCTGCGGGCGGACGGCTGCTGGGTTGGCCGTCGGCCGTCTTCATCAGGCGAAGCGTCCGAGACTTCATATCCTCTCGCGTGAGGTAGCCCTTGCGCTCGAGCGCCCGAAGGTGATCGTTCACCCCGTTCGTGCTTCGAATCCCCAGATGGTTACCGATTTCCCGCAAGGTAGGCGGGTATCCACGCGCGTGGATCGAGTCCGAAATGTACTCGAGAACCGCCTTTTGGCGCGCCGTCAGCTTTTGCATGCTCTCCCCCGCTCGCATATCTCACCATCCTTGGCTGTTGGTAGTTTGCTGCACAAATGTCCCCTGTAAGACTGGACAGGTGGGATAAAGGTACAGATTGTAACCAAGGATGTCAAAGAAGAGACGATCGAGGGCGGCCATTAAGGGGAAGCGTCTGGATCTGGGGGCTCCTCGCTGTCCGGAGCGTCGGGAGGCGGCGCCGCCGAGATCCGGTCTAGCGCCTCCGAGAGGACCTGTTTCGGCGAAAACCCGAGCAAACCCTCGAGGCCTCTGCCGTCCGTCAAGCCTCGCCAGAACCCCTGGGCGATGCTCACGAGCTCCTCGGATTCCATCTGCTCGAGCGTCTGGGCGATCTGCTGCGCCGCTCCTGCAAGGACGTCGAGGCCGAGCCCCGCTGCGGCAAAGGCGGGGAGCGGATGGATCAGCAGGTCTCGCGTCACGAAGGCCATGGCCCAGTCGCCCGCGCCACGTCCCCTGACGAGCCTACGCGCCGTGGGCGCTTCCATGAACAGGCCCAGGTGGACCGGGCCGAGCTCCCGTTCGACAGCCCGCACCAACACCCGATGGTCGCGACGCCATTCGCCGCCTAGCGGTCCGGCCCAGTCCGACAGAGCACGGGGACCGGCTAGAACGTCGAGCTCGGCAACGTCACGGCGCAACACCGCGCTGGTCCAGAGGTCTCCGTTTTCTTCGAACACGCCGAGGATCACGCTGTGCCCGTGTGGCAGCAGCAAATCTGAGGCGGGCTTGGCGACGGGCGCTGCGGACAGCAAAAGGTCGGGAAGGGGATTGGGCCACACGCGGAGCCAGTTCCCGTTGCCCAGCTGGCGAACCACGCGAACGAAGCGCATGACACGCGTCACGAAGTCCCGGTCGGGGCCGAGAGGCTCGGCCAAGTAGAGCTCAATGTCGGCCATCGCGCGCTCGCGCATCACGACGCAAGCGGAGGCCTGATGCGCAGCGCAAAGCGATTCGAGGTCATCGATCGGCCCGAGCGTCGCCGGATCGGTCGAGCCCTCGGCCGTGTGGAAGCTGGCCACCGGCTTGCCCGTGGCATCCACCACGACGATGATCACGCCGCTCGGCTTCTCTTCACCATCGCCGACGAACAGCGAGACCAGACGGTTCCAGGAAGTCTCGTCGAAGCCGAAAAAAGCAAAGTCTTCGCTGATCACGGCGCGGACTCTAGCATGCGTTCGAGCTACGGCAGGGCGGCGACCGCCGCCGAATACGCGTCCACCATCAGGTAGGCGCGCAAGCTCGTGGGAACATCCGCCACGCCGGTCAAATCGAGGCTCACCGTCTGGACGAGCCCCGAGTCAGGCGACTGCGCGGTCCTTTTCGTGTAGTTGAGGCCCACCGGGATGCCGGTGTCCGCATCGACGATCAGGATCCCGAAGTTGTGCTCCTCGCTTCGCAACGAGGTGGCCGTGAGCGTCGCCACGACCGCGTCGGCATTGCGTGTGAGCTCGACAGTGCCAACACCAGCCGGTGCGCTTTGCGTCCCATCCCCAAACGGGCGGAGCTCGGCGCCGCCGACGGCGTCGAGCAATCCCGTCTCCAGGTTGCAGAAGCCGAGCAACTCCAAGAACGGGCCGTAACGGTCGATCTCGTCGCAGATCGTCTTCGCGTTGAGCCAGGGGCTATGTGCGGCGTTTCCCTCGGCATCGAGGGTGGTGGCCACGCGAAAGTACTGGAAGGGAAGAGGGAAGCCGTTGAACTCGATGGTGAAGCCTTCCTCGTTGATCATCGTCAGGAGGCCATCGTCCCACCGGAAGACCAAGGGAAACCGGACGTCCGAGGCGGGGTTCACGATCGTGTTGCCTTGTCCGTCGAGCGTTCCTCCGACCCCCCAGGCCAGGATGTCGTCGCCCTGTCGTTCCAGTAGACCGATGACATAGTGAATCGAATCGAAGCCGATTTGATTGTAGCTCGGCAGAATCGTGGGAAGCGGCGCCGAGATTCGGTAGAGCTCGACGATGCCGGTTTCATCGCCAGGGGCGTCGGCCACGGCGAACGGAAACGCGGTCTCGCTTCGTGGGGACACCTCGAAGTCGAAGGTCTGGTCGAAGGTGCCGCCGACGCCAGGCACGAAGGTGAAAACCAACCCCCGGCGCGACTCCAGGTCGTCGAGATAGCTGCCCCTCACGCGGACGGTGAAGCTGCCGCCGGCATCTCCCACCCACGGGCTTCGCGGAATGACCGTGATGTAACGGCGGTCTCCCGATACGTCGGCGTCGAGCTCCGTCCCGCTGTCGGTGGTGACCTCGATGCTGTCGGACTCGATGGCCGCGAGCTTCGTATCGCCGCCTTCGCGTACGAACAAGGTGAACGTAAGTGGCTGGTTGGCGGTGATGCTGGCCGGCGGCTCGATCTCGAGACCGCCGAAGCTCGTCGTGAAGACTATGAACACGCCGTCATCGGGGATCGGCTCACCTGGACCCACGGTGCAGCGCTCGTCCTCGAGGCCCGGGCGCAGACAGTAGTCGTAGGGTATGCCAAAGACCTCGCCGCTCTCTCCGGAAATGACGACCAGCTCCTTGCCGAGCGCGGGGGAGGAGTTGAGGTCATCGCGCTCGTCGTCGATGAGCTGGATCGACCAGCGGAGCGCGCCGTCGGGATTGAGCACGAACATCTGACCCTCGCCGGAGCCGACGTAGATGTTCCCATCGCCGTCGATTGCGGGTGACGAGCGGATGGGCTCTCGGGTGTCGTACGCCCAACGCACCGAGCCATTCGCCGGGTCGATCGCGTAGATGGTGCCATCTGCCGAAGGTTGGATGATGGTGCCGTCCTCGGCTTGGGCGGCGCTTGCGTAGTTGTGGTCGCGAGCGCCGTAGCTCCACTGCGTGCTGCCGTCGCTCTGCCGCAGGCCGTAGAGGAACCCGTCGAACCCACCGACGGCGACGAGCCCTTCGGGATCGGCGCTCGCGATCATGGGACTGGCGGCAACCGTTCCCCGCACCGAAAAGCCCCACGCTTGCGATCCGTTGCTCGCTTGGATGCCAAAGACGTTGTCTTCCAGTGGATAGTTGCTCCCCATGAAGAGCCGATCCGTTTCGGGATTGAGCGCAGGAAGCGACCAGGTCTGATCGTCGGTGCCGAAGCACCACAGCTCGGTGCCGTCGTCACGGTCGATCGCGTAGGTGCAACGGTTGTCGTTGGGCACGAAGAGCGTGCCGTCCAAGCCCATTGCCACGTTGCCTTCGAACCAGTTGATCAACGCGCCGGTGTCTGACGGCGGATCGGCCTCGAAGGTCCATATCTCGGAGCCGTCCTCACGATCGAGCGCATAGAGGAACCCGTCCCCCGATCCGAAGTACAGCACCCCGCGATCATCGAGAAGGGCGGAGGAGTCGATGACCTCGCCGGTCAGCACGGACCAGAGCTCGTTGCCGTTCTTGTCAAGCTTGTAGAACACGCGATCGCCAGAGCCGACGTACACGTTGTCGTCTCCGTCGATGACGGCCGTGGAGAAGATTCCCCTGCCGGTCGGAAACACCCAGGGGTCTGCACCCGAATCAATTGGCAGAACGGGGCTGCGACCCGTTTGCATGGCCGTTCGTCTGAACTTCGGCCAGGGGCTCTCGGGGTCCATGGGGACGGCATACTCGAATTGCTGGCGCTTGGTGCTGCTTTCGCTGCAACCAAGCGAGGATGCCGAGAGCAGCAGGGCGCCGAGCACCGCACTTGACCTCACGCCGCTTGCATTCATGGAAGCCACCTCCTTCGACGCAATCGACGCTAGACGCGAGCCCGGCCGCGGTCAACGCAATCCAACGCGTATTTGGCTGATGTCACACGCGCAAACCTTGCGTTGGCGCAAGCCTGTCGTCTACAAGGCCTCAGTGGGCTTCGTTTGGGTCGCCATCGGAGGAGCTGCGGGATCATGTCTTCGGTATTGGGTCTCGCTGATCCTCGGCTCCGTGAGCACCGCCCATGGCTTTCCGTGGGCCACGCTCACCGTCAATGTCCTCGGCTCGCTCGGTCTCGGCGTGTCGTTCGTGCTCGCCGAGGACCGCGCTTGGCTCGGCGCAGACCTCCGCATGCTGCTCGGCACGGGCGTGATGGGAGGCTTCACGACCTACTCGGCGTTCAATCTGGAGAGCATCGCGCTCATGCAAGCGCAGGCCTGGGGCCGCGCAGCGGTCTACATGGGTGGGACCGTCGTGGTGTGTTTGCTGGCAGGGGCACTCGGCTTGACGCTCGGTCGCGCGATTCGAGGCTAGCTCAGGGCCCCGGCTTGCCGAGCAGCCAGACGCGCGCAGTGTGCGCAAACCCATGGAGCGCCGCAGCGCCAAGCGTCACGCCCCCCAGCCAGTAGTGCTCGTTCGAGAGAAGGATTGCGCCGGCGACGATCAAGGCGCCCACGATGATTCCGCTGAAGGCGCGTCTTCCCAGGCGGTCTGCGGCCAGCTCGAGATGCGTCTGTTGTGTTCGAATGCTGAAGGCGCCTTTGCGCAGGTCCTCCAGAATCTCCTCGAGCTGCAACGGCATCTCCGAGGCCGCTGTGCCGAAGCGGCGGAGCCCACGAAGGGCGTCTTGTGTCATGCGCTCGGGCGAATATCGCTTCTGGAACAGATCCATGAAGTAGGGGCGGACCTCCTCGAGCAAATCGAGCTCCGGATAGATCTCCTTGCCGACGCCTTCCACCGTCATGAGGCTCTTGCCGAGCATGAGGAACTCGAGGGGGATCTCCACGCCGTACTTGCGCGCGCCCATGACCAAATCGCGAAGGAGCGGCCCGATCTCGATCTCCTTGAGTCGCCTGCCGAGGTAACGCTGCGCGAGGGCCGTGACCTCGGCTTCGTAGGCGTCTCGGTCGATCTTGTGAGCCGGCCGGCCGATCGCATATAGCGCATCGGCCATTCCGCTGTAGTCCTCTCGCACCGCGGCGAGCATCAAGTCGATGGTTCGATCCCGCATCTTGGGCGTCAGCCTGCCGACCATCCCGACGTCGATCATCCCGATGATGGGATCGTCCTCTCGTCCCAGGATGATGATGTTTCCCGGATGCGGGTCCGCATGAAAGAAGCCGTCCTCGAAGATCTGTTGGATGATGATCTCGACCGCGCGCTTGGCGATCAGCTCCCCGCTGGCCCCGGCCCTGCATGCGGCGTAGAGCTTGCGCCCTTCGAGATACTCGAGCGTGAGAACTCGCTTGGCGCTGGACCTCCGATAGACCCGGGGGAACTTGGCGTGCGGGTTGTGTTGGAAGTTCGCGGTGAAACGCTCGTGATTGTCTCCTTCGAGCAGGAAATCGAGCTCCGCCGTCACCGATCGGTCGAACTCCTCGACGAGGCTGATCGGACGGTACAGATGAGACTCCGGCATCGAGCGAACGATGGCTTTGGCGAGCCAGTAGAGAAGGTCCACGTCACGCGCCATCAGCGCCTGGACGTTGGGACGCTGCACTTTGACCACCACGTCGACCAGCTCGTCGCCGTCACGGAGGAGCGCCCGATGTACCTGGGCCACCGAAGCGGAGGCCAAGGGCGTCTCATCGAACGATGCGTAGACATCCGAGAGCGCGCACCCGAGCTCTTGCTCTACCTGATCGCGAATCACCTCGAAAGGCTCGGGCGGCACGTCGTCCTGCAGCTTCCTGAGCTCGACCAGGATGTCCTCGGGAATGAGGTCCGGACGGGTCGACATCAGCTGGCCTAGCTTGACGAATGAGGGGCCGAGGTCTTCCAAGACCTTGCGCAGGCGGATGCCTGCGGGCATCCGGCCTCCTTCCTCGCGCTTGCGCCCGGGGATCAAGGTGCTCAGGCCCGTTCGGTCGACCACCTCGCCGAAACCATGGACCGCGAGAACGCCCGCGATTTGCCGCAGGCGCTCCAGATCACGCACCGTGGTCAAAAGCGATGCCATGGGCGCAGCAGCGTAGCATGGTCGGCGCGTGAGTCAGCGCAGGGCAGGGTTGTCGTGGCCGATCGACACGTCCCGTGGAATCCTCAGGTAGCATGGGAGCCACGCCATCACTCGAGGAGCTCTGGGCGTCTGCGAAACCGAGCGCCCATGCTTCCGCACCAAGCACGGCGGGGAGCGTTCCGGACGCGGCTCGGCGCTATCTCGATCATGCGCTTGGATCCGGACGCGCCGACGCGAGCGCAGCGCGGCTTCGCATGCAAGGCGAGATCAAGCTCGATCGCTGGCTGCCTTTTGAGGCGGAAGAAGTCATTCACGCGGATCGCGGTATGGTTTGGGAAGCCGCCGTGAAGAAGGGGAGGCTGACGATTCGCGGCTACGACCGGCTCGTCGACGGACGGGGCGCGATGAAGTGGAGGATGCTGGGGCTCGTTCCCGTGATGTCGGCCGCTGGGCCCGACGTTACCCGCTCCGCCGCGGGGCGGTTTGCCGCAGAGCTGATATGGCTGCCGTCAGCGCTCGGGCGTAGCCCGGTGCGTTGGTCGGCTGAAGGGCCCAACGCGGCCGTCGCGCATGTTCCCGTCGGACGCGAGCGCGTGGATCTGCATCTGCGCATCGCCGACACGGGCGCGTTGGAATCGATGTCGCTTTTGCGGTGGGGCAACCCCGGGGCTGGAGCGTACCGGCACGTGCGCTTCGGCGGCGTCGTCGAAAGGCAGGGCACGTTCCAAGGGCTCACCATCCCCACCAAGCTCCGGGTGGGTTGGCACTTTGGAACCGAGCGGTTCGACGACGAGGGTCAGTTCTTCCGGGTCGACATCGAGCACGCCGCCTATCGCTGATTTCGACGGAGACCAGCCAGCGCCACTGCCGTATTTACGGCCACGAAACAATCCGGAAATAATCGGGGGCTACACCGTTTCGCATCGGCGGTTCTCGTTGGGCTGCTCGAAGTTCGGAGGTCCCATGAAGAAGGTGGAAGCCATTATTAAGCCTTTCAAGCTCGATGAGGTGAAGGATGCCCTCAACGAGGTAGGCATCAAGGGCATGACCGTGACGGAGGTCAAAGGATTCGGCCGCACCGGCGGGAAGCGAGAGGTCTACCGGGGGTCGGCGTACGTGGTCGACTTCGTTCCCAAGGTGAAGGTGGAGATCGTCGTGCCAGACTCCCTGGTCGTTTCGGTCATCGAGGCGATCGAGAATGCAGCCAAAACCGGCCGCATCGGCGATGGGAAGATCTTCGTATCGCCCATTGAAGAATCCGTGCGTATCCGTACGGGTGAGCGCGGCGAAGCAGCGGTCTAGGCTCCTTTCGATCGGGATGAACGCCTCGTCGGCTGGGGTCTCCGGCGGGGTGTTCTCGTCTCTGTGATCCCAAAATCGTCGGGATTTCGGAGACTTGTCGGATCGCAGAGGTTTGACGCGGTGTCGTCCGGTCAGATACCATTTCTGGACAGCACCGATTCATGGGGATGAGTGCTTCACGCTTGGCCGCCCAGACGGTCCGTGCTCTGCCGCGCAAGCGGCTCAGCAGGGCGCTAGGCCAGCTTGCGTCCACCCGCGCCCCGCGTCCGTTGGTCGATGCTGCGGTGGCCGCCTTCGTGCGCGCGTACGACGTAGATTTGAGCGAGGTCGAGACGCCCCGAGAAGGCTTTCGCACGTTCGATGAGTTCTTCACCCGGAGGCTCCGGCAGGGGTCCCGCACGGTGGATCCGAATCCCAAAGCCTTGGTATCCCCCGCGGATGGAACGCTCGAGGATCTGGGCGAAATCACCGGCGACGGCCGGCTCACCATCAAGGGTCAACCGTACACCGCCACGGAGTTGCTCGGCGATGCCGAGACGGCGGCGTCGTACGAGGGAGGCCGCTACTTCGTGGTCTATCTTTCACCGCGGGACTACCACCGCGTGCATGCGCCAGTTTCTGGAGCGGTCTACGCGGTTCGGTACATTCCAGGCACTCTTTTCCCGGTCAACCGCGTCGGCAGCCACATCGCTCAGCTTTTCGCAAGGAACGAGCGCCTTGCTATCTTGCAGGATAGCCTGGTGCATGGGGGTGTCACCACGATCATGGTGGGGGCCATCGGTGTGGGGCGCATAGGCTTGAGCTTCGACGAGGTGGAGACGAACCGTGGAGATATGCCCGGGCTTCGAAGCTATACGGACGCTCCCATCCCGCGGAGCCGGGGCGACGAGCTAGGCGTGTTCCACATGGGCTCGACGGCCATCGTGATGACCCCTCCCGAATGTGCTCTGGACGTCGTGGTCGATTCGGGTAGGGCAATTCGAATGGGTCAGACGATGGCCGTTGGGGAGCGTCGATGAGCAGCGAGCCCGCCGACGAGCCCGAGCGCTTCTCTTCGCACCCGTCGGGCCGGCGACGTCCGCTTCGAGTTCCCATCACGAGCATCGTGCCGGTCAGCGTGCTCGATGAGGCCTCTGTGGCGAAGGACGACGTGGCAGACGAGGGAGCAGAGAACGGTGTGTCGAACGTGGTGGAGCTCTCGCCCGCCGGAGCATCCATCGCCACCAATTTCGACGAAGACCGCGATCCGACCGAGCCCTCTTTCGTGACGGAGCCCGATCCGCTGGGCGACGACGACATCGAGATCGACGCCGCAGACCTTTCCGAGCCCTCGATCGACGTGCGCTTCAGCGATCCGCCGGAGACGCGTCCTGTAACCGATGCGCTGGCGGAGGGTCGTCACAGTGAGCCTCCGGAGGAAATCTTTCTCGAAGACGCGGAGGTGCTGTCACGAAGCGACATCGCACCGCCCCCCGACCAAGCGGCCGAGATGGTCATTCCGATTCCGAAGCCGCCACCTCCACCTACAGACTCCGCTGAATCTGCGCCGCAGGAGGTCGAGGCGGACCAGGACGGCCCCTGGTACGAGCATTTCTTCGGCGAGGCGTACCTCAGGACCGTGCGCGCCGCGACTCCGAGAGAGGTGGGCGTCGAATGTGATTTCATCGAGCGCGCCTTGCGCGTCCCCGTCGGATGCCGCGTGCTCGATGTGGGTTGCGGACTAGGCGTGCAGACGGTCGAGCTGGCGTCGCGCGGCTACCACCTGGTCGGCCTGGACATCTCGCGGACGATGATCTCTCGAGCCAGAGATGAAGCCGAGGACCGAGGGCTTCACATCGATTTCTTACGCGGCGACATGCGAGAGATGGTCTTCGAAGAGCCGTTCGACGCGCTCTTGTGCTGGGGGACGACGTTTGGGTACTTCGACGAAGACGACAACGAGCGCACAATCCGCCGGTTCCATCGCGCGCTCAAGCCCAACGGCGTGCTGTTGCTCGACGTGGTGAATCGCGACTTCATGATCGGATCACAGCCGAACCAGGTCTGGTTCGAAGTGGACGGCGCCGTCTGCATGGAAGAAACGGACTTCGACTACGAGAAATCGAGGCTGCGTGTGAAACGGCGCGTTGCGAGCCACAGCGGTCAACAGAACGATCGTCTGTACTCGATCCGCTTGTACGCCCTGCACGAGATGTGCTCGCTCCTCGAGCGCAACGGCTTTCGCGTCGACGCGATCAGCGGACGGGAAGCAACGCTCGGTGTGTTCTTCGGAGTGCATTCGCCGAAGATGATCATCCGGGCCGAGCGCCTGGCCGGGCCCTTCTCGGAGGCAGGCAACACCCCGCCTCCGGTCCCCTCGCCCCCGGTTCCGAAGGGAGCCCTGCGACCTTCCGATCTCCCGCCGAGCGGCGAAGACGGCTAGTCCTCAGTCACCCCGGTCCCGGTGAGCACGTACTCTACCCGGCAAGGCAGCGCGAGGAATGGGCCTCCGGAGGCCGCAACGGCAGGGGTACAGTCCGAGCCCGTCAAGGGGACGATCTCCGTCGACTGCGAGCCGGTCAACGTCAGCGGCTTCGGCGCGACACCGGCATCGGCGCCAAGCGCCACATCGCCCATCGGGTCCTCGACCTCCTCCAGCTCGAACCTGAACACGTCGTTCTGAGTCACCGAGCAACCCACGTAACCCCGGAAGCGATCGGGCTCGATCACCTTCCAGCTCTGGCTCACTTGGAAGACATACTCGCCGTCTCGTTTCACTCCTGCGAAAATCGGCCCGCCCGGCTGCCGCCAGTACGCGCGCCCCCCCGGCTCTTCCCGGAGGGCGAAATCGAGCTCGAGCGGATCCGGCGATGGGATCGCGCTGCCGCAGCTATGCTCGACCAGCAGACCGACCGCCTCGAACGTCCCGACGGGCTCGCCGGGCGGCTCCTCGCCCTGATCCCAACAGCCTGCCAAACACACGAGCAGCCCCCATCGCGCCCACCGCATATCGGACAGGTACCGCCGCCCCTCCGCAGGGGTCAAAGAAAGTGCTAGTAGCGGATCTCGAAGCCGCAGCGGTAGGTGACGCGGGTGGTGACCGGCTTGCCGTCCTTGCCGAACGGCGGCTCCCACCTCTCGCCTTCCAAGGTCTTCAGACAGGCGTTGCCGAGCTCGTAGCCTGGCGGGCTTTCCGACACGATGCGAATCTTGGACGGCATGCCGTCGGGACCGATCTGAAGCCGAATCACCGCCTCGCCTTCGACCCCCTCTTGACGCGCCTTCTTGGGGTAGAGCCTTTCTAGCTTTTGCCTCAAAGCTGGTGGAATCGGCTGCTTTGAGAGATCGCCCACGTCGACGACGACGCCCGTGCCGGTGCCCCCGAGGACGCCGCCGGCAATGCCTTCCCGGCTTCGCCCCGTCACCACGGCGTCTGGGCTCCCGATCGGGCCTTCGCGGCTCTCGCCCGATCCAGGATCCACCGCCCACGAGGAGGGCTCGTCGCCTTCATTGGTCAACACCAAATTGTCGAATGCCACCGGCGTTTCGGGAGCCGCGGCAGGCGGCTCTTCGGGAGCCTTCGGCGGCTCCTTCGGGGCTTGAAAGGTCTTCGGCGCGGGCGGCGGCTCGACCGGCTCGGGCGCTTCTTCGGGTGTCTGAGGTGGTTCCTCCGCAGGCGGCTCGGGCTCGGCCGCGCGCGGCTCCTCCTCGACGATCGCGACCGCGACCGTGTTCGCGTCCAAGTCTGGCCCGTCGCCCATCGGCGCCTTCGGCATCACGCCGAGAAAGGCCGCATGCACCGCGATCGCCAAAACGATCCAGCCTGTTTCGAGCGCCCAAGAGGGCAGGTTCTCGAGGGAGGCGGACATCGGCTCGACGGCGGAATGGCTCAGCGTCCGATCTCCTCGGGACGCACGTTGATGGCAAACTTCGTGATCTGCTCCTGACGAAGGATGTCGATGACCTGGACGACCTTCGCGTGTGCGATGCGTCCATCGGCCGCGATCACGGCACGGACGTCTTCGTCCGCTTCCCGGGCGGCCCGAACCCGCAGCCGGAGCTCTTCCGGGTCCACCGGGATGGTGTCCAGGAACAACTGCCCGGTCTGATCGATGGAGACCGCCAGCGTGGTGGGTGTTTGCTCCCCCGTGGAGGCCTTGGGGAGCTCCATGGGGATTGTCTTCGACACGATGGCCGTCGCCGTGACCATCAGGATGATGAGGAGCACGAGCACCACGTCGACCAACGGGGTGACGTTGATGTCGGTGATCAAGTCGTCATCGTCACCAGAGCGCGCGCCACCAGCCATGATCAGCCTTTCTCCTTTCGCTCATTGCCCTTCAAATAGGCCAGCAGGTCACGACCGAGCGCGTCGGCCCACGTCAGACGATAGCGAATCAGACGTTGGAAGTAGTTGAAGAATGCAACGGCGGGTAGGGCGACCAAGAGACCGATTGCCGTGGCCACCAGGGCCTCGCCGATCTCGGTCATCAGGCCGCTGGTCACTTTGCCGGCGCTTTCGTCCAGCACGTGGAACGCCTTGATGACGCCGATGACGGTCCCGAGCAGCCCGACGAAAGGCGCGTTGTTCCCGACCGTGCCGAGGAAGCCCAAGTTGCGCTCCATCTGCGTGCGGGCGATGGAGGTCTCGCCAGCCAGACGCTCTTCGACCGCGTCGGGGCCGTCGTCGACCACCTCGATGCCCGAATACACGATCTTGGCCTGAAATGATTTCGACTGGGAGAGCCGCTCTCTCGCTCCCGTGACGTCGTTCTTGGCGAGGAGGAGCCGCAGGTCTTCTTGGAGCGCTCGGACGTCATCACGAGACGCAAAGAAGTAATAGATCCGCTCGAAGATGATTGCGACGCCGATGATGGAGAGAAGAATCAGAAGCCACATGACCCAGGTCGCCCCGAGCATCGCGAAGGCGGTGAGTCTCTCTTGAATGTCGATCATACGTTTCCTCGGGTAGAGGCGCGCTTTTAGCCGGTATGAGGCGGTGGCGCATCCCGCTTCAGAATTTCCCGAATCAATATGGTCGCGTACGAGCCGGCGGGTAGGGTGAAATCGAGGTCGACGGTGTCATCCCGCACACTCCGAGCGACTTTTCCGGCGGGAATACGCACGAACCGTCTCGTTCCCGGGGCGATTTGCCGCCACCGGACAAAATGCGCCGGAGTCAACCCCGCCCGTTGCAGAAGGGCTTCCTCGCGGGCCCGGGCTTCCTTCTCCGGCCATCGCATCTTTGCACCGAAAATCGGGCCTGTGGCGCTGATCTCCCAGGCGTCGGCCCTGGCCTGCGCCTCTTGCAGATCGTCAGCCACGAAAATTCCTCCCGAATCGTGCTTCTTGAGCAGGTCTCCAGGCAAGACCGCGCCGAGCGTCGATGTCTCCACTCGCTCGGCCACGAGCTGGTTGAAGAGCTCAGATTGAAGTGCCGACATCTGAAGCTTGCGCTGAAATGCAGCCCGAGGCGCACGGGCCGTCCCGAGCACCCACTGAAGCCCGAGCCGCGCGTTGTCGCCTTCGCGGCCGAATCGCTGCTCGCCGTAGTAGTTGGGCAGACCTCGCTTCTCGATCGCATCCAGCACGGCATGCAGGTCGCCGATTCTCGTCGTATCGATTTCGCGCAAGCGAATCCGAAAACGATTCGCGCGCAAATGCCCCGTGCGAAGCTTGTGCGGGTGGGGCGCGGCTTCGAGGACCTGCACGTTTTCCGTCGATGCTCGACGCACCGCCTCCGGTGCGGCGCCAAAGAAACTCACCCACTGCCGCGTCACCGCATGCTTGTCCTTGAGGCCCGCCCAACCGGCGCCCTTGGGATCCACGCCGACCCGTTCACACAGCACCTGCACGGCATCCTTGGTGGTGATTCCTCTCTTTTCGATGAAAGCGAGAACGTGATCGCCCGTTCCGCTAGGCAGATACGCCGGCACCTCCTCGACCTCGAAATCCTCTGAGGTCGTTCGAAACGAGGCTCCGATGGGCGCGATCGATTTCGTGAGATACGGCAGCGTCATGATGGAGCGCTTCCTAGACCATCGACCTCCCATTGGGTAGACCCCGAAGCGTGACTGCCGACACCGCGACCCGAATCGAGCAGGCCTTGGCGCAACAGCTCGAGGCAGGCTGGAATGCAGGCGTGTTTCCGGGAGCGAGCGCGTCGGTGGCGATCTGGGAGGGGCGGGGCTGGACGTACGTCGGCCACACCGTGGGCGAGCGTGCGGCGGGAGCGGGTGCGGTTACTACAGACACCATCTACGACCTCGCGTCACTGACCAAGCCCTGGGTCGCAATGGCCGCGCTGCATCTGCATCATCGTGGCGCCTTCGCGCTCGATGCGCCCATCCACGAGCTGATTCCCGAAGCCCGCGAGGTTCCCTTGGGAGGGCGCGTGTGGGAAGTGGTCCTGAGCCACCGCTCTGGGCTCCGGGCCTGGGTTCCCTTCTACGAGACTTTGTCTCATGAGCCCGGCTCGCCCGCGGCCGAGGCTTGGGTTTTGGCGCGGTTGATCGAGCACGGCGACGCGAACCCGGAGGGTGTGGCGGTCTATAGCGACCTTGGCTACATCCTCGCCGGCGTGGCGATGAGCCGGGCTGCCGACATGCAGCTCGACGAGATCGTCGCCGCCGAGGTCAGCATGCCACTCGGCCTCGAGGACATGGTGTTCTTTGGGGCGGCCCGTTCGGATGATGCCTGGAAGTCGCGATGTGCTCCCACCGGATGGTCACCGTGGCGAGGCCGGTCGTTGAACGGTGAGGTGCATGACGACAACTGCTCGGCCCTCGGCGGTGTGGCAGGGCATGCGGGGATGTTCGGAACGGCGAACGGCGTCGCCCGGTTCGGCGCTGCCTGCATCGGCGCGTGGCACGGTCGGCGTGGCGCTTCCGAAGAAGCGATGATGCGGCACGCGACGGCGCGCCGGGCGGGCGGAACGCATCGACTCGGCTGGGATGGAAAGGCCGAGCGAGACAGCGCTGCGGGGACCCGAATCGGAGCAGAAGCGTTTGGCCATCTGGGCTTTACGGGAACGTCGCTCTGGTGCGACCCCGGCCGACAGGTCGTCATCGTGTTGCTGACCAACCGCGTGGCCGTGTCAGAAGACAACACCGCGATTCGCGCGTTTCGGCCCGCATTCCACGACGCCGTGATCGAGGCCTTCGACGGGCCCTAGGCGCCGGCGCGGAGCCGTTCGAGCAGCTTCGAGTTGGTCTCGTAGCTGTGCGCGTTTCGCGCCGCCCTTGCCATGGCTTTCGGGTCACCGATGAGCACGACCAGCTTCTTCGCGCGGGTCAGCGCCGTGTAGAGCAACGCCCGGTTCAGCAGCATGAAGTGGGTGTGATGCAGCACGATCACCGCCGCAGGGAATTCGCTGCCCTGCACCTTGTGAACGGTGCACGCATAGGCGAGGGAGATCGCGTCGAGATCGTCGGCCGCATATTGGACCTCCCGCCCATCGAATCGCACGAAAGTCACGCCGGCTTCGATCCGATCGACCTCTCCGAGATCGCCGTTGTACACGTCTTTGTCGTAATCGTTTCGCAGCTGCATCACCTTGTCTCCGCGTCGGAACGCGCTCGGCGCGCCTCCTTGCTGCGGGGCGGGATTGAACGCCTCTTGGAGCACGTCGTTCAGCTTGTTCGTTCCCAAGGGGCCGCGCCGCATCGGGGTCATCACCTGCGCGTCCGCGAGCGGATCGAATCCATATGCGGCCGACATTCGACGCAACGACTGCACCACGCGCTCGATGATCGTCTCTGGATCGGTGGCCGCGATGAGGAACAAGTCGCCGTCGCCCTTGGTGCCCGACGGAGTGGGCTCGGGCACGACGCCTTCCAGCACGGCATGCGCACCGCGCACGATCGCGCTTTGTTGCGCCTGACGAAAGACCTCTCGTAGCCGGACGGTCTTGCATATCTTCGACGCGATCAGGTCGCGCAAAGGTTGACCGGGACCGACTGGCGGCAGCTGGTCGATGTCGCCCACCAACACGAGGGTGGCGCTCGGGGGGATCGCCGCCAACAGCTGCGACGCGAGCCGCACGTCGAGCATCGAAGCCTCGTCGACGAGAACGAGATCGGCTTCGAGGGGGCTGCTCGCGCTCCTGTTGAAATGCCCCGTCGCCGGATTCCATTCGAGCAGGCGGTGAATGGTCTTCGCTTCGATCCCGGCGGCCTCGGAAAGGCGCTTTGCGGCTCGGCCGGTCGGCGCGCAAAGGGAAACCACTCGGCTGAGAGCCGTGTGCGCCTGTACGATGGCGCGCACGGTGGTGGTCTTGCCGGTCCCGGGTCCCCCGGTCAACACGAGGAGATGCGTGCCGAGCGAGGCCTCCACGGCGCTTCGCTGGCTGTCGGTGAGCACCGGATCGTACGTCTTGAGCGGCAAGGTGACCTTCGGCCGATTCCCGAGGGCGCGCAGCGCTGCCGCCACCAAGAGCTCGGCCCTGTGCAACACGGGCGGATAGACTGCGTCTTCTTCGATCGTCACGAGCTCGCGCCTCTGCAGCCGTAGCAGCGCTTCCTCGAGCTCATCTGCCGGAACATCGAGCTGTTCGAGCCCCATCCGCAGTTGCTCGCGGGTCGCAAAGACGTGGCCGTCATCGACCGCTTTGCCGACGAGATGCAATACGGCGCCTTGTACGCGTCGCAGGTCGTTGCCGGCGATTCCGAGCGCTTCGGCGATTCGATCGGCCGTGCGAAAGCCGATGCCCCGAATTTGCTGCGCGACGATGTAGGGGTCGTCGCGCACCACGCGCGGCGCATCCATGCCGTATCTTCGCAGCACCTCGCGAGCGGTTGCGGGCCCCATGCCGAGCGCGTGCAGGAAGCTCATGGTTTCGGCTTCGGCACGCCGCTGGCGTACGGCCTGGGCGATCGACTCGGCTCGCTGTTTACCGATCCCGGCCACCTCGCGGAGCCGGGCCGACTGCGTGGCGATGATGTCCAGGGTGTCCTGCCCGAAGCGCTCGACGAGCCGGCTGGCGAGGGCAGGGCCGATTCCAGGTATGAGACCCGAGCCTAGGTAGCGGACGATGCCTTGTTCGGTCGAAGGAATGGTGGGGGTGAAGGACGTCACCTGGAAGCGGCGGCCGTAGACCGCGTGCTGGCTCCACCGGCCTACGAGCCGCACGTGCTCCCCCGGAGCGATCTGCCCGAGGTCCCCGACGGCAGTGCGAGCGGCGGAGGCGGGGTCCGCATCGTCGAGCGTCAGGCGAATGACGGCGAACTTTCCGTCATCACTACGAAAAAGCACTGCCTCGACTACGCCTTCGAGGATCTCGTCTGCCTCCCTCGACCCCACGATTGGCCCGGAATCTACCAGCGTTGCGCCCCAAAAGCTTCCGGAGTCGTGCCTTCCTTTTCGGCATTGGATAGTGTTTAAGCCGAGCACGAACTGGATCGGGGGGAATGAAGACCCAGCCACGAATGAGCGCACCCATCGGTAGGGTCCGGCTTCGAACCTCGGATGCTCGGGGACGGCGGGATTCCACCACTGGCCGCTGGCGGTCGGGCGATCCGCCGAGGGAGGCGGACGTGACCGAGCTCGACGACGCTTCCGAGCAGGCCGCACGTCCACGCTTCTATCCGTTTCCCCTCCGCTCGAACGAGCCGAGCGACGGCTGAGCGCTTTTCTGAGAGCCCGTTGCGCGCCCGCGCAGCGATTGGTAAGAGCGCTCGATGCCCCCGACGACGATTGCGATCCTTGGGGCCAAAGGCGGGGTCGGGACTTCTCTGTTCAGCGCCAACTTGGCGATCTATCTGGCCACCATCGGCAAACGCGTGCTGGCGGTCGATGCAGACCCTTCCGGGGCCGACCTGCACGCCATGCTGGGCATGGGGCCGCCGGTCGCGCCTTACGTGGCGCCTGCTCCCGCCTTTGGATCCGAGAGCATCTTCTCACGGCTGGCTACCGCGCTCGACCACGAGTCGATCAACATGCTGCCGCCGCGCGATCCGATCGAGGGGCCCATCTCGAGCCTGCGATTGATGAACGGCGGCTTGAGCGAGCCACACCGGGGAAGCGCTAGGCGTAGCTCCCTCAGAGAGCTTGAGGGGCGCCTCCAGAAGCAGGACGCAGACTTCGCGGTCGTCGATCTGGGCTCCGCCGCGAGTGACGCGGCCGTGCGTTTCTGGTGTGGCGCGCCGCATCGCCTCGCCCTGACCATCCCGGAGCCGAACGCGGTGAGCGGCCTCTACAGGCTGGTGCGCAAAGCCTTCGCCTTGGCAGCGTTCGATTACGTCACGGACGAGCGCCAGCAGAGCGCCCTGCACGTTTCGTTTGCGAAAGCTGGATATGCGCCGGCTCCCTCCGACATCGCGGCCTTGGTCCAGCTCGAATGGCCCGAGCTCGGCCACGCGCTCGAAGACTGCATGCGCATCTTCGACTTCCCGTTCATCGTCAACCAAGCGCGACTACGCGCCGATTTGGAGCTCGGTGACCATGTCGCGGTCGCCGTGCGGCGGCGGTACGGAGTCCATTTGAAGTATCTCGGATACGTGGACCATGACGACGCGGTGCGGGCCTGCTCGCGCAAGCGGCGGCCGCTGCTCCTCGAGAGCCCCGGCAGCCGGGCAAGTCGCAACATCGAGAAGATCGCGCGACGGCTCTTTGCATCCCAGGAAGGGCGCAGGGACAAGGAGCCTTGGCGCGAGGTGCCCGCCGGGTCCCATCACGACGTGCTCGAAGTGGAGCGCGGAGCAACCGACGAGGAGATCCGAAGGGCATACAAGCGGATGTGTGCCGTGTTCGATCCCGAAAATCCCGTCACATTCGGCCTGTTCGACGACGAAGGCCTCGCTGCCGCTCGCGCACGGATCGACGAAGCGTACGACGTGTTGCTCGATCCGGCCCGACGGCGTCCCTACGAGATCTCGATTTTCCCCGAGCCACCGAAAGACGTCGTGGAGGCGCGGCGGGAGGAGCTCCCGAGTGGCGAGCTGCCGCCCGCGCCGAGCATCACGCCGGACACCGAATTCAGCGGTGCGCTCCTGCGGGCCGTGCGCGAATCTCAGGGCACCAGCCTCGAGCAGATCAGCGAGCGCACGAAGGTCGGGACGAGCTATCTTCGATGCATCGAGGACGAAGAGTACGACCATCTGCCAGCCGCCGTGTACGTGCGGGGGTTCGTCACCGAGTTCGCCAAATGCTTGAAGCTGGATCCCGAGCAAGTGAGCCAGAGCTACCTGCGCCGCTACAAGGCGACGATGGAAGGAAACCGCTCGTGAGCCGACAGCGATCGATCATCCTGGCGTCCGCTTCGCCACGCCGGAAGCAGATTCTGGCGAGCCTCGGAATCACATTCGAGGCGCGGCCGAGTCACGTCGATGAAAGCTCGCTTCGCATCGAGGACGACGTCGAGTTCGTGCGTTCGGCCGCACTGCTCAAGCTGCAAACCGCGCTGCGGGCGAGCGGCGACGAAGGCGCATACGTGCTGGCGGCCGATACCTCCGTCTGCGTCGGCGGGGAGCGGCTGGGGAAGCCCGCCGACGATCGAGACGCGCTTCGGATGCTGATGCTGTTGGCCGGGCGCGACCATCTGGTGCGCACGGCGGTGGCGCTCGGTGTGGTGGGGGAGGGTGTGCGCGAAGCACGTGTGGTCGAAACGCGAGTATGGTTTCGCGAGGCATGCTCGAAAGAGCTCGAAAGGTACGTGGCCAGCGGCGAAAGCCGCGACAAGGCCGGCGCCTACGGCATTCAAGGTCTCGCCAGCGGCTTCGTGACGCGGGTCCACGGATCGTACACCAACGTCGTAGGCCTGCCTGCGGCCGAGGTAGTCGATATGCTGGTTACGCACGGCGCACTGGATCGATGGCCATGAAGCACGACATCGTCAGCGGGCTCGCCAGCGTCCGGGAGCGCATTGCCCGGGCATGCGAGCGTGTAGGCCGCGACCTGAGCTCGGTGCAGCTCATCGCAGTCTCGAAGGGCCATCCCGAGGACGCGATCCGCGCCGCGCACGCGGCGGGCCTTCGCGTGTTCGGCGAGAACTACGCGCAAGAGCTGGCTCGGAAAGCCTCCGCGCTGGGTGATCTGGAAGACATCCGGTGGCGGTTCATCGGGCACCTGCAGCGCAACAAGATCAAGCTCATCGAGGGGGCTCGAGCCACCGTGGACACCGTGGATTCCATCCGATTGGCCGAGGCGATTTCGTCTCGCGCATCGGCTCGAAAGACCGACGTCGAGCTGCTGCTGCAGGTCAACGTGGGAGGGGAAGCGCAAAAGTCCGGTTGCTCCATGGAAGAGGTCCCGGCCTTGGTCGAGGCCGTCCGTCACCTCCCAAACGTGACGCTTCGCGGGCTGATGACGGTGGCGCCGCACTTCGACGAGCCGTCCGATACACGCCCGATCTTCGCCGCGCTTCGCGAGCTGGCTCGGGAGCAGGGGTTGCCCGAGCTTTCAATGGGCATGACGCACGATCTAGAGCCCGCGGTCGAGGAGGGAGCCACCATGGTTCGGATCGGGACGGCGATCTTCGGACCCCGTCCTTCGGCGCCGGTCTAGACCGAGCACACTCGGTCTAGCGGTCGTCGCTGCCTTCGGCGATCTTCCCGAGCTCGACCGAGCGCCGAGTCGCCGCGCGCACCGCCCCTCGCAGGGCGTCGGCAAAGCCGGCCGCCTCGAGCGCATCGAGCCCCGCCCGCGTCGTTCCTCCCGGGCTGGTCACGCGTTGGCGCAGCACCTCGGGCGATTCTTTTTCCTCGAGCAAGAGCCGAGCCGCGCCAAACACGGTTTGCGACGCGAGCCGAAGAGCCGTCTCCTCCGGCAAGCCTTCCGCGGTGCCCGCATCGCGGAGCGCCTCGACCATCGCGAACACGTACGCGGGCCCCGAGCCGCTCAAGCCCGTCACGGCATCGATTTGGTCCTCGGGCACCGTCACTGCGATGCCCACGCTTCGAAAGAGGGTTTCAGCGAGCGCGAGATCCCGATCGGTCGCGTGCGCGCCGCCTGCAATCGCCGTTGCGCCCGCGCCAACGAGCGCCGGCGTGTTGGGCATCGTCCGGACGACCCGCGTGCCTTCCGGCAACGCGCGTTCGATGAGGCGAGTGGAAATCCCCGCGGCAATCGAGATGACCAGCGTCTGCCGGTCCAGAGCCGCCGACACCACGGGCAGGACCTGTGGGAACGTTTGCGGCTTGACGGCCAACACGACCACGGATGCTTCGTGCACCGCCCTGGTGTTGTCCTTGGTGACCCGGATTCCGAGCTTCGACTCCAGAAATTGGAGTCGTTCTTCTTCGGGATCGGCGGCGAGGATTCGTTCGGCCGGCACAGTGCTCGTGGCGACGAGGCCGCGGATGATGGCGCTCGCCATGTTGCCTGCGCCGATGAACGCGATCGTGTGGTCGACGGCCATGCGAGCGGGCATACCATACAACGTGTGCGTCCGACACCGCCCGGATGCTCAGACGCAGGCCGCTTCCACGTCGTCGATCTCTTTTGGAATCCCCTCGGTCAGCACGTCGCAACCCGTTGGGATCACCGCCACGTCGTCTTCGATGCGCACGCCGATCCCGCGCCAACGAGGGTCCACGTCTTCGGCATCGGTGGCGATGTACAACCCGGGCTCGACCGTGAGCACGAACCCGGGCTCGAGCAGCCGCTGCTTGCCCGCGACGTAATAGCGACCGACGTCGTGCACGTCCATGCCCAACCAGTGCGACGTGCGGTGCATGTAGAAGGGCTCGTACTTCTTTTCTTCGACGAGGGCGTCGACATCACCCTCCAGCAACCCGATGCTCACCAGGCCTTCGGTGAGCATCCGAACCGCACCGTCGTGAATGTCCTGCAAGGTGACGCCCGGCCTCACGGCTTCGATACTGGCCTTCTGCGCGTGCAGGACCACCTCGTATACCGCCCGCTGCTCGCCGGAAAACTTACCATTCGCCGGGAACGTTCGCGTGACGTCGCTCGCGTAGTAGTCGTGCTCGCAGCCGGCGTCGATCAGCACCAGCTCCCCTTCGGTCAAGGCGCGGTTGCCTGCTCGATAGTGAAGGATGGTCGCATTGGGTCCGGAGCCGACGATGCTCTCGTAGGCCGGCCGCTCGCAGCCATGCCTGCGAAAGACGTGCAGCAGCTCGGCGTCGATTTCGTATTCGTGCACGCCGGGGCGCGCGACCTGCATGGCGCGAAGATGAGCTTCCCTGGTGATCGCGGCGCCCTGCCGCATGGTCCCGAGCTCCGCGTCGCTCTTGCGCAGTCGCATCTCGTGCAAGTGCACTGACGGATCGACGATCACCTCGGGGGCCGTCACCCCACGCCGCGCTCCTCGCCGGAGATGGTTCAAACAGCCGAGCACCTTTGCATCCGTTCGCTCGTCTCGACCCAGCCTGTAGTGCAGCCGCTCCACATTGCCGAGGTAATCGGGAAGCCTGTCGTCGAGCTCGTCGATCGGAAACGCGGCATCGGCTCCGAACCGCTCCACGGCGCCTTCCACGCCTGCTCGCGGCCCGTCCCAGATCTCTCGCTCGCGCTTCCGCGGCCGCACGAAAAGCACCGTCCTGTGCTCATCGTGCTGATTGGTCAGCACCAAGAGGCTTTCGGGCTCGTCGAAGCGCGTTAGGTAGTAGAGGTCGCTGTCCTGCCGATAGGGATGCTCGACATCATGGTTGCGCAACGCGAGCGGGGCCGAGGGAAGCACGGCAACACCATCGCCCATGGCTTCGAGAAGCTTCTCGCGGCGTTGCGCAAACTCCGACATGGGCCGAGCGTAGCAGTTACCTTTCGGGCTGCATCTGGCCGCTGGTGAACCGGCTCCAATAGTCGCGAAGCGCCCCGCCGACCTTTCCGCTCAGCAGGACGGCTCCCAGGATGTTTGGAAACGACATGCCCAGGATCATCAGGTCCGAGAAGTCGATCACGTTGCCGAGCTTGAGCACGGAGCCGAGCACCACGAAGGCGAGGAACAGCATCTTGTAGATGATGGAGAGGTGCGTTCCGAACAAGAAGGTCCAGCAACGCTCGCCGTAGTAGCTCCAGGAGATCATGGTCGAGAACGCGAATAGAAAGACCGCGAGGCTGAGTACTCTTGGAAACCACGGCAGGACGGTCGCGAATGCCTTCGAGGTCATGAGGACGCCTTCTTCGCCGCCGCCTCGGTACGCCCCGGTGATGACCACGACCAATCCAGTCATCGTGCAGACGATGATCGTGTCGATGAACGGCTCGAGGAGGGCGACGATGCCTTCACGAACAGGCTCGTCGGTCGCTGCGGCCGAGTGGGCGATGGACGCAGACCCGACACCAGCCTCGTTCGAGAACGCCGCTCGCCGAAAGCCCGTGATCAACACGCCGAGCATTCCGCCGAATCCCGCCTCGGGCGTAAAGGCCTCGGAGACGATGTGCCCGAGGGCCGGTTGCACCTGATCCGCGTTCGTGACGATGATGAAAAGGCCGGCCACCAAGTAGATCCCGCACATCAAGGGGACGATGAAACCCGCAACTTGTCCGATGCGCCGGATGCCGCCGATGATGACGATGCCGACGAGAAAAGCGAGGAGCACTCCGTAGGCAAGTGAGCCCCATCCGCCCGAGAAGATCGGCAGCACGTCGGCAACCTGCGCGTAGCTCTGGTTCGCCTGGAACATGTTTCCGCCGCCGAAGCTTCCGCCGATGCACATCAACGCGAAGAGGATTGCAAGGAAGCGGCCGAGCCTCGGCAGACGCAGCTCGCTCAGCCCCTGCTCGAGGTAGCGCATGGGGCCGCCCAGAATATGACCGTCCTTGCCGACCTCCCGATACATCTGTCCGAGCGTGCATTCGGTGAACTTCGACGACATCCCGAGGAAGCCGGCCACGACCATCCAGAAGATCGCGCCAGGGCCGCCGACACCCACTGCAACCGCGACGCCCGCGATGTTTCCGAGACCCACCGTGGCGGAAAGCGCAGAAGACAGGGCTTGAAAATGCGTGACCTCGCCCGGGTCATCCGGATCGTCGTAGTGACCGGTCGTCACGACCCATGCGTGCCGAAACGCGCGGACGTTGATGAGTCCAAAGCGGAGGGTGAAGAAAGTGGCGCCCGCGATGAGCCAGACGACGATGAAGGGGAGCTGGAGCGGGTCGCCGGCAGCGTTGTCCCAGAATGCGAGATCGAAGAACAAGACCTGGGCGATAGGGCCGACGACGTTGGCCCCAAAGCCGTCGTCGAGGGCTCGAAGGAACACCGCGATGCCCGTGGGGGCCTGCTCTGTGGGCTGGGCCGCCGCCGACCCCGGCCAGAGCAACACCCCCAAGGCGGCCACCATTCGCGAGCGCATCGCCATCCGCGGGCGAACCATGGCACAACCCCGACATTGCCTCCAGTTTTGTCAAAGTGAGAATATTCGCGTCGTGATGCATCCAATCGATCGAGCTCGATCACGTGCGCGAAGGTCGGAGCGTGCGGGCATGCGGTGCGTTCAGGATACGTTGGTAACGATCAAGTGCTTCCCACGACGGCGTCGACCACCTTCATTGACACCCCTTGGGGGTGATACTAAGAACCGAGCGATCGGGTGGATGAAGCCCACTACAAGCCGATCCGGCCATGTTTTACGCGTATTTTCCCGTCTTCTTGATGCTCGGCGTCGCGGCCCTGGTCGCTCTATCCGTCTTCGGGTTGACCACCGCGCTCGGGCCCAAGAACATGACCCCCGAGAAGGCGATCCCCTACGAGTCCGGATCGGAGACGACCGGTGCTAGACACATCCGGCTGAGCATCAAGTTTTATCTCACGGCGATCCTGTTCGTCGTCTTCGACATCGAGGCGGTGTTCCTGTATCCGTGGTCGAGCCTGTTTCGAGAGCTCGGCTGGTTCGGCTTCATCGAGATGGCCTCGTTTCTCGCCGTTCTCGGCGTGACCTTGGTCTACGCGTGGAAAAAGGGAGCGCTCAAATGGGAGAGCTGAAGGTCATCGGCGGTGGCGGCGAGGTGGCCGTCACCACACGTTTTAGCGACCTCTTGCAATGGGCGCGCAAGTGGTCGCTCTTCCAGTACCCGTTCGTGACGGCTTGTTGCGGGATGGAGTTCATGGCCACCGCGGCTCCGCGTTACGACATCGCGCGTTTCGGGGCCGAGGCGCCGAGATTCAGCCCGCGCCAGTCGGACGTGCTCTGGGTCGTCGGAACCATCAGTCAGCGGCAGGGCCCCGCGGTGCGTCGCATCTGGGAACAAATGGCCGATCCAAAATGGGTCATCGCCTTCGGCACCTGCGCTTCGTGCGGCGGCTTTTACGACAACTACACGACCATTCCGGGCGTCGACAAGGTGATCCCGGTCGATGTCTACATTCCGGGGTGCCCGCCCCGTCCCGAGGCCGTCCTAGACGCGCTCATGCTTCTCCAGGACAAAATTCAGGCGAACGACCGCAAGCCCATCGTCGTGCCACCACGGTTGGTCCCGGAGCGCGCGCCCGGTCGCGCAAAGGAGAGTGGCACATGAGCCAGGCGGTCATCGACCGGCTGTGCGCGCATTTCGGTGACCGCATTCTCGAAACCAGCGATGCGTTCGGCGACCACGAGGTCGTGGTTGCGCTCCGAGACTGGGTCGAGGTCGCAGAGCGGCTCAAGAACGATGACGAGCTGCAGATGGATCATTTCATCGATCTGACCGCCATCGACCACCCCGAGCGTCAAGACGCCCGATTCGACCTGGTGCTGATGACGCGATCGTCGGTCGCGGGCGCCCGAATTCGCGTCCGCACCCGCGTCGAGGAAGGCGAGGCTGCGGGCACGTTGACTCATGTCTGGTCGGGAGCCAACTGGGCCGAGCGCGAGGTCTGGGACATGTTCGGAATCGAGTTCGAGGGACATCCCGATCTGCGGCGCATTCTGCTGTACGAAGAGTTCGTCGGGCATCCGCTGCGCAAGGACTATCCGATCGACAAGGCCCAGCCGCTCGTACCGTACCGCGAGGTGGAAGACATCCAGAAGCTTCCGCCCTTCGGCATCGAGGAAGGACAGCCGTTCGCGCGCATCGATTGGGAAGCGCGGCTCAGGGGCCGCGACCGGCAAGTCTCGCCCGCCATCGGGCTGCAGCACGGTCAACGTCGAGCACTGAGCGATTCCGAAGCCGCGAGGAGAATTCAGGCGAGAATTGCAGCGCGCAAGGAGGAAGGCGCCGAGGCCGGCGAGCCCGAGGGCGCCAAGGAAGGCTCGGGGGCGTAGATGGAACCAGCAGACGAGCTATTGAACGAGGACGCAGCCCTCGAGCTCCACACGGATCCGATGCGGCTCAACATGGGCCCATCACATCCGGCGATGCATGGCACGATCCGGATGGTTCTGGACCTCGATGGCGAGACGCTGGTCAACCTCGACGTGCAGCCCGGTTACTTGCATCGCGGGTTCGAAAAGTCCTGCGAGCGCGGCACGTGGACCCAGGTGTTTCCCTACGCCGACCGCCTCAACTACGTCTCGCCGATGCTCAACAACGTCGGCTGGTCGTTGGCCGTCGAAAAGCTTCTGCAGATCGAAGTCCCCGAGCGCTGCCAGTACTACCGCGTGATTCTCGGAGAGCTCTCGCGCATCGCAGATCACTTCACCTGCAACGGCGCCTCGGCGATGGAGCTTGGCGCGTTTACGCCGTTCCTCTGGCTCCTGAAGGTGCGCGACTGGGTCTGGGACATCCTCGAGCGCGAGACGGGCGCCCGAATGACTCATAGCTTCGGACGCATCGGCGGCATGGCGGCGCCGCCGACGGCGACGTTCAAAGACGACGTGCGGCGCGTGATTCCCGAGGTCTTCAAGGTGGTCAAAGAGACGGAGACCATGCTGATTCGGAACCGCATCTTCTTGGATCGGATGCAGGGCGTCGGCGTTCTGACCAAGGAGCAGGCTCTTTCGTACGGATGCACCGGGCCGGTGGCCAGGTCCACGGGTTTGCCCTACGACGTCCGCAAGGATCATCCGTATCTGGTCTACGACCGCTTCGACTTCGACGTGCCGATCGGCGAGGACGGAGACAACTGGGACCGTTTCATGGTGCGCCTCGAAGAGATTCGTCAATCGGTGCGCATCATCGAGCAAGCCATCGAGCAGATGCCCGACGAAGGGCCGATCAACATCGACGATCCACGAATCACGTACCCCGACAAGCAGGCGGTCTACACCACAATCGAGGCCACGATTGCGCATTTCAAGCTCGTCATGGAAGGCCTGCAGGTTCCCAAGGGCGAGGCCTACAGCTTCACCGAGGGCGGGAACGGGGAGCTCGGCTTCTACATCGTGTCCGATGGCAGCGGAACGCCGTACCGGGTCCGGGTGCGGCCGCCGTGCTGGTACAACCTGGCCGCGTCGCGGGAGATGCTGCTGGGCGGAATGATCGCAGACATCATTCCGACTTTCGGGTCGGTCAACATGATCGGCGGAGAATGTGACCGGTGAGCAATGCCTAAGTTTACACTGAACGGTCAGGAGATTTCCTTCGAGCCCGGGGAGACGGTCATGCAGGCGGCATGGCGCGAGGGCATCGAGATTCCGCACTACTGTTGGCACCCCGGCCTCTCCGTGGCCGCGAATTGCCGCATGTGTCTGGTGCAGGTGGAGAGCGGGCGCCAGATGGAGATGCCCCAGCTCGTCTTCGACGAGGACAAGGGAGCGTACGTTCCGGCGACGAAGCCGAAGCTGCAGCCCGCTTGTCAGCTGGCTGCCGCAGACGGGATGGTCATCTCGTCGACGAACGACGAGGTGAAGGCGGCGCAAGCTGCCGTGCAGGAGTTCTTGCTGCTCAACCACCCGGTCGATTGCCCCATCTGCGACCAGGCAGGGGAGTGCAAGCTTCAGGACTATTACTACACACATCAAGCGACCCTAAAGCGCAAGCTGACCGAGCCGGTGCACAAGCCCAAGGGGGTACGCTTCGGTCCGACCATCGTCTACGACGCCGAGCGGTGCATCATGTGCACCCGCTGCATTCGGGTCTGTGACGAGCTGGCCAAGGACCATGTCCTCGACATGCGCGAGCGGGGGAACAAGAACGAAATCGTCCTCGCACCGGGCCGCGAGCTCGATCACAAATACACCTTGATGACGGAGCACGTGTGCCCGGTCGGCGCGCTGACCAGCCGCGACTTCCGCTTCAAGGCCCGCGTGTGGTTCCTCAAGTCGGGGAAGGGCGTATGCACGGGCTGCGCGACCGGATGCAACACCCACGTCGATTACGACCCCCGGTACGGCAAAGTGTACCGCTTGCGACCACGGGACAATCCGGACGTCAACAAGTTCTGGATGTGCGACGACGGCATGATGACGTACATGCGGCACGACACCGACAGGCTCGACATGCCGACCGAAGGCAGGGGACAGGAGCGCAGGGCCATCGGGGAGCGCGAGGCGCTCGAGCTGGCAGCCGACAAGATCCGAGCCGTCGATCCGTCCGAGCTAGCATTCGTGCTCAGCGCGCAGAGCACGACCGAGGACAATCTGGCGCTGGTCAAGTTGGCGGAGGCCCTCGGAGCCGATCGTATGTACCTGGCAGCGCTGGGCGGATGGGAAGGCGATGACATCCTGCGGAGCGATGACAACAACCCCAACCGCGCTGGCGCGACGCACGCGGCGGGTGACATCGAGCTGAAGTCGGTCGGGGAGCTGCTGTCCGACGTGCAGGCGGGCTCGGTCCGGGGTGTGGTCGCGCTCGGCTGGGCCACCGCGGAGTCCCTCAAAGAGCTCGCGCCTCTGGCAACGCTCGATTCCGTGGTTTCGCTCACCAGTCACGTCGGAGCGCTTCCCGCAGTGGCCGCGGTAACGATTCCGGTTGCGGACATCTACGAGCTCGACGGGAGCTTCGTGAACGAAAAGGGGATTTCGCAGTCGTTCGAGACGGTGCTCCCGCCGCCCGTTGGCATCGAGCCGGCCTGGAAGGCGATTTCGGACCTCGGAGCGCTGCTCGGCGTGGATGTCGGCTTCACCGACTTGGACGGATTGCGCCAGAGCCTCTTGGAATCGGCGGAGGCAGCCCAATGAGCACGACGTTCCTGGTGATCTCGTCGTTGGTGAAGGTGGTGGTCATCTTGGTGATCACCGTCGGGGCGTTTGCTCCGGTGTTGATTTGGGCCGAGCGCAGGCAAAGCGCGATGATTCAGGACAGGCTCGGCCCGAGCCGTGCCGCCATCGTGTTGCCGCCTTCGGCCTTGAAGTGGATCGACCGTGCTCGCCTTCCCATGTGGCGGCTCGCGGCTGCGACTGGAATCGTCGCCATCGTCACGCTGATCGCGCTCAGCTTCGTGGCGCTCGAGGGAAGCAATCCGCTGCCGATATCGACCGCCGCCCTCACGGCCACGTTCGTCGGATTCGGCCTGGCCTCCGTGCTCCTTCGCGTGGGATACGGGGTGCACAGCATGATCGTGGGCAACGGAGGGCGCATCATGTTGATCGGGCTTCTGCATCCGCTGGCGGATGCCATGAAGTTCATCTTCAAGGAAGACTTCGTACCGCCCAAGGCCGACAAGCTCCTGTTTTCGGCCGGCCCCATCATCGCCCTGATTCCGGCAATCGCCGCGTTCGCGGTCATCCCGTTCGCAAGCACGCTGCACTGGGACTACCTCAATCAGGTCCTGCCGCGCACCGGGGAGATTTCCGGCCCGGCGATTCCCATGCAAGTGGCGAGCATCAACGTCGGGATTCTCTTCATCTTCGCGATCACCAGCACCGGCATCATCGGCGCCGCGATCTCGGGCTACGCCTCGGACAACAAGTACTCGCTTCTAGGTGGCATTCGCGCCGCCAGCCAAATGGTCAGCTACGAGGTCGTGCTCGGCCTCACCTTGGTCCCAGCGTTCATGGTGTATCAATCGCTTCGTCTCGAGGACATGGCGATGTGGCAGCACCAGCACATTTGGGGTGTGTTCATCCCGCCGCTCACGCTCGCGGCCATCAATTTCTTCGTCGCTGCAGTGGCGGAGACCAAGCGCGTACCCTTCGACCTGCCTGAAGGCGAAAGCGAGCTCGTCGGAGGCTACCTGACGGAATACTCGGGCATGAAGTTCGGGATGTTCTTCATGGGCGAGTTCGTCGAGGTGGTGTCTTTGGCTGCCATCGCGTCGGTCTTGTTCTTCGGCGCATGGGACGTGCCTTACCTCTACCGAGACGGTTTCGAATTCTCCTTGCCCTTCGTGGCGGGTAGCTACTCGGTGCCGCTGGTGCATTGGGTGGTGGTGGCGATTCAGTTCGCGGTCTTCCTCTTCAAGATCATCATCCTCATCTGGTTTCAGCTCATGATTCGCTGGTCGCTTCCGCGCTTTCGGTACGATCAGCTCATGTCGCTGTGTTGGAAGGGGTTGCTCCCGGTTTCCCTGCTCAACATTCTCGTGATCGGAGCGTTCATGCTGTCGGGTTGGCTCGATGGATGGGTCGCCTTCTGGGACAAGATTTTCTGAGGTCGCGCATGACAGCCCAAGTCAAAGTCATCAAGAAACCCGGTCGGACCGTCGCCGAGCAAGTCTACTTGCCCGAGATCGCCAAAGGCTTGGGCTTTGCGATGGGACGGTTCTTCAAGAATACGTTCGGCCCGAAGGCGAGCAAAGAAATCGCCACGGTCAAATACCCCGAGGAACGAATCGAATACCCCGAGCGTTTCCGTGGGATCCACCGGCTCACGCAGCGCGCCGATGGGTCTCCGCGCTGTGTGGCGTGTCTCTGCTGCAGCACGGCTTGCCCGGCGCAGTGCATCTACATCGAACCGGCCGAATACGAGCCTGACGATCCACGCTACGGATACGAACGCTATCCGTCGGTTTTCATGATCGACGAGCTGCGCTGCATCTTCTGCGGATACTGCGTCGAGGCCTGCCCCTGCGACGCCATCCGAATGGACACGGGGATGCACATGCCGCCTTCGACGCGCCGAGAGCACTTCCTCTACGACAAAGAGACCCTGCTTTCGATACCCGGGCGGGACGGCACCTACCTCACGGCAAACCCTCGGCACGAGCCTGGTGATCCGACGCATCCCGGCATCGATCGCGAGCACGGGCACTGAGGGTGAGAGAAGCGCGCGCCGCGAGCCGGACGGCGATCATGGTTGCCGCATACAGGGGCCGCGCATCGAGCGCGCCCGACCCGGTCTGCAGCGATCCCTGGGCGCTTCGCTTGGCGGGCCCGGAAGGAGAAGCCCTTTCGCGGCGCTGGGACCGTCACTCGCCTTCGATGGAGCTGTGGATCGGGCTCAGAACCCGCTACATAGACGATTGTGTCGTTCGGGCGCTCGATCGCGGTCTGCGCCAGGTGGTCATCCTGGGTGCGGGCCTCGACACGAGGGCCGCGCGGCTCGGGCGCGAAGGGGTTCGCTTTTTCGAGGTCGACCAGCCCGCCAGCCAGGCGGACAAACGTGAGAAAGTTTCGAAGCTCGATGGCTATCCGCTCGACGCCGCGACGCTCGTGGCATGTGATTTCGAGCGGGATGATTTCGTTCGAGCCCTCGCGGACGCAGGATTCGAGCAAGGGATCCCAGCCGTTCTCGTGTGGGAAGGGGTCATCTACTACCTGGCCGAGGAGGCTGCGAGGTCGACCCTTCGGCGTTTGGCCGCCGAGCTGGATCCCCGCTCGCTCTTGATATTCGACTACCTGAACAGCAACATGGCGAAATCGAGCCCACGCCTTCGGCCCGAGGACCGAGCCATGAAGGGGATCATCGAGGAGCTCGGGGAGCCCATGAAGTTCGGAATCGATGACGCCACGCCGCTCATGGCCGAGTCCGGCTATCGCTTCGTTCGGACCGTTTCCTTCGACGAGCTGGCGCTGCAATACACCGGAACCTACGAGAGGCGGCGATTCTTTCGTTTTCAGTCCATCGCGCTGGCGAGCGCGAGTGCGGAGCAGATCCTGTGGTAGAAGCCCGGCGAGTCGGGGGGCGCGCCGTGACCTTTCGGCATCAGGCGGGAAGGGCGCCGGCGTTGGTTTGTCTGCATGGCGCAGCCGACAATCAACACGCATACGATCGGCTGCTCGACGCGCTTCCAAATCGTGCGGGCTACGCGATCAACCTTCCGGGACGCGCTGGGACCGAAGGACCGCCAGCCAGGTCGGTCGCGGAGATGGAAGCCTTCTTGTCCGAGCTGGTCGAGTCCGAGGTGGACGGCCGCTATGTCGTGGTGGGTCATTCGCTCGGAGGTGCCGTCGCAATCGAGCATGCGTTGGCCTCGCCTCCCGATAGGCTCGAGGGGCTCGTCTTGCTTGCCACCGGCGCACGTTTGCGAGTTCATCCCATGATTCTGGCTCTCTTCGAGCAAGGCCAGGCGGCCGGCAGCCTTCCCCCGATGCCTTCATGGATTCACGAGCAAGGGATCGATGCCGATTTGCTCGCCGAGGCGACGCACAAGCGGGAGCTCACGCCGGTTTCGACGGGCGCGATCGATTGGCGCGCGGCAGACGGATTTGATCGCATGCATGCCGTGCAGGACATCCGAGTCCCCGTCCTAATCGTCGGGGGCACCGAGGACCTCCTGACGCCCCCGAAGTACGCCGAATACCTCGCCGCCCAGATTCCGCACGCAGAGCTTCTGCTCTTGGAGGGAGCCGGTCACATGCTCGTCATGGATCGCGCCGTCGAAGTCTCGAGGGCCATCGAAGCGTTCGTGTCCAAGCTCGCCCGATGACGACTCCACCCGAGTCCATTTTCGTCAGCCCGGATTTTGACGATGCTGCTCCTGAGCTTGCTGGCAACCGGCGTGCTTTGGCTCGTGCGACGTTGGCGGGGGCTCTAGACCGAGTGCACCTGGCGCAACTGGCGAAGAAGGTGACCGATGGGGTGGCATGGTGTCTTCGGCCGCACTAGGGTGCCCCGCGTTCATGCGCGATATCGATCTGGTTTTGCAGGAACGCTTCGGGCTTTCCGCATTCCGTCCCTGGCAACGCGAGGCGATCGACGAGCTACTCGAGGGGCGCCGCAGGGTTCTCGTGATAGCGCCGACGGGTGGGGGCAAGTCGCTGTGCTACCAACTGCCGGCCGCGGTGCTCGACGGCACCTCCATCGTGATTTCGCCTCTGATCGCGCTGATGGACGATCAGGTGCGCGCGCTCACGCGGCGTGGCGTGCCCGCGACGTACCTGGCTTCGACGCTCGATCCGGCCGACCTTCACCGGCGGGAGCAGGAGGTCTCTCGAGGTCGCTATCAGCTGGTCTATGTGGCACCCGAGCGGTTGGAATCGGCGCGCCTGATCGAGCGGCTTGCTTCCCTTCGACCTCCGCTGGTCGCCATCGACGAGGCTCACTGCATTTCGCAGTGGGGTCACGACTTCCGACCGTCCTACCTGCGCTTGGGCGAGGTGATCAACCGTCTCGAGCCGCCACGCGTGATGGCTTGTACGGCGACGGCCACACCGATCGTACGGCGCGAGATTCAGAAGCGCCTCGGTCTTTCCGCCGATAGGACTGCGGTCATCCTACGAGGCTTCTCGCGGCCGAACTTGCATCTCGCGGCGGTCGAGAGCGACAGCTCCGGCGAGCGTCGGAGGCGCATGGAAGAGGCCTTGCGCGACGCGCTCGGCGATCCGGCACACCCTCGCGGAGGCGCAATCGTGTACGCGGCGACACGCCGCAACACCGAAAAGGTTGCAGAGGCCGTCGCGCGACAGGGCTGGCGTGCGGCGCCTTACCACGCCGGGCTTCCCGCTTCCGTTCGGCAGCAGGTGAGCCAGCGCTTTGCGGATCGATCGCTCGACGTCGTGGTCGCCACGAACGCGTTCGGCATGGGAATCGACCGGGCGGACATACGAGCCGTCGTTCACGTGCAAGCCCCCGGCTCGGTCGAAGCGTACTACCAAGAGGTCGGTCGAGCCGGGCGCGACGGACAGCCAGCGCACGGCTTGCTGCTCACCAGCTCGGGAGACCTCGGGCTGCGACGGCGATTGATCGGTCTCGGAGGCGGAGAGGGAGAGCCGCCGAACGCCGACCATCTGCAACAGCAGTGGAGGTTGTTCCTCGACCTCATGCGTTACGTCGAAGCCGGAAGCTGCCGGCACGACTTCATTCTTCGGTATTTCGGAGACGAGCAGGAGACGCTAGGAGGCTGCGGACACTGTGACGTCTGCGAGCGCCTCGAACGGGCGGGAACGGAGGGCGCCCACGGGTCCGTTTCCGATGGCAATGCGCTTGTCGTGCGCAAGGCGCTCTCGGGCGTTGCGCGAAACCAGGGGCGCGCGGGGCTCACGGCGGTGGCCGACATGCTACACGGCGCCGACAATGATCGGCTGCGTCGGCTGGGTCTGACCAGCTTGAGCACCCATGGGCTGCTGAGCGAGCGCCCAAGGCCTTGGGTGCTCGCGCTTCTACGACGCCTAGTGACCGCAGGCCTCGTCGACATCACGACGAGCGAGTTCCCAATCCCGTTCTTGACACCGGCAGGGGTGGCCGTGATGAAGGGTGACGAGCCGGTGCGGGTCCTGTTGCCTCCGATGGAGACGGGCCGTCTGCGAGCCTCGAAAAAGGAGCGAAGTCACTCGCAATCCGAGGTTCCCGCCGACGTCGACCGATCGCTCTTCGAGCGGCTGCGAGCCACCCGTCTCGACATCGCACGAGAAAAGGGCGTGCCAGCCTACGTCGTCTGCCATGACCGCACGCTCCTCGAAATCGCGGCACGCAAGCCGCAATCGATGCAAGCGCTCGCAGACGTGCACGGCATGGGCCCGGCCCGACTCGAAAGTTATGGAGAGCCGTTTTTGCAGGCGGTCAGCGCCCATCAGGAGCCTTGACATGGGGCTCGGAGGGTCGGTTCGGAGGGCAGCGCCAGTTGCCACGGGACGAGTTCGTGCGCAACGTGGGCAGACATGGATCAGGCGCTGAAATCGACCGTTCCGACCGAATACTGGAGCCGCGTGGAGGACGGGCGCGTCGTTTGCGAGCTTTGTCCTCGGGAGTGCAAGCTCGGCGAGGGACAGCGTGGTTTGTGTTTTGTCAGGGCCCGAGAGAACGATCAGATCGTGCTCACCAGCTACGGGCGGTCGAGCGGCTTTTGTGTCGATCCCATCGAGAAGAAGCCTCTCAATCATTTCCTGCCCGGCACTCCGGTGCTTTCCTTTGGCACGGCCGGCTGCAATCTGACCTGCAAGTTCTGTCAGAACTGGGACATCTCCAAGTCGCGGCAGATGGACACGCTGGCCGATGTCGCGAGTCCCGAGGCCATCGCAGACGCAGCCGTCCGCCTAGGCTGCAGAAGCGTGGCCTTCACCTACAACGATCCGGTGATCTTTCTCGAGTACGCAAGGGACGTCGCTGCCGCCTGCCACCAACGCGACATACGAACGGTCGCGGTCACCGCCGGCTACGTCAATCCGAAGCCTCGTGCGGACATGTTCTCGTTCATCGACGCAGCCAACGTCGATCTGAAGGCATTCGATGACGCATTCTATCGTCGGATCGCTGGTGGGCGGCTGCAACCCGTGCTCGACACGCTGCGCTATCTTCGGCACGAAACGAACGTGTGGCTCGAGATCACGAACCTGGTCATCCCGGGCCACAACGACTCCGAAGAGGACATTCGCCGAATGAGCGAATGGATCGTGCAGACGCTCGGCCCCGATGTCCCACTGCATTTCTCCGCGTTCCATCCGAGCTACAGGATGCGAAACGTGCCTCCGACCTCTCGCTCGACCCTGAGACGCGCCCGGACGATCGCGAAGCAGGCTGGCATCCATCATGTCTACACCGGCAACGTCCACGACCCCGAAGGTGACACCACGTATTGCGCGACCTGCGGCGAGGCGCTCATCGAGCGCAGTTGGTACGAGCTTCGCGCGTGGAGGCTCGACGACGGCGCCTGCCCGAGCTGCGGGAGCCGATGCGCGGGCGTTTTCGAGCCGGCGGCGGGCGCCTGGGGCGCCAAACGATTGGCGATCAAGATGGGCCCCGAGGGAATGGCGCTTTCCTAGGTAGACCGAGTACACCCTGAACTGATCCGCCCTCGAAGCCTCGCCGCTCATCCTCGAATGTACGCTGCACGTCCTTCGTCTTCGCAACGGCCGCCTCGACGCCCTGAGGCTCCGATCATCGAATCATTTCAAGGTGCACTCGGTCGAGGCTTCCCGATCTTCAGGCTGCGGATATCCGCTCGTGAATCGGCGTCATGATTTCCCCGACGAAATCGAGAACCGCGCGAATCCGGGCGCTGTCCCGCAGGTCCTTGTGAACCGCTTGCCAGATCTGACGCGGCTCTGGAGCGCCTTCGAGCGGCACACGAACCAGATGCCGATCATTGTCCGCCACCAAGCATGGCAAAAGAGCGATGCCCGCGCCGGCGACCGTCGCCGAGTAAATCGCCGACACGCTATCCGACCGCAAGGCCAGACGGGCTCCATCCATGCGGGCTGCGATCCAGTCGTTCTCGCGCCGGAACGGGCGCGTGTTGGCGAACAGGATCAGTTGATGGCCCGCGAGGGATTCCTTGGGAAGCCCATAGCGGTCGACATAGTCGAGTGACGCATAGAGCCCCAGGTCGATGAAGGACAGCCGCTTGATGATGAGATCATCTTGCGTCGGTCGCGCCAGGCGCAGGGCGATGTCTGCTTCACGCCGCGCCAGATTCACATCGAGATTGGTGCAGTGGAGCTCCAGCTCTATCTGCGGGTAGCGCTCGCCGAACCTGCGCAGGTAAGGGGCGATGAACCGGGTGGTGAGCATCTCGGTGGCCGTGAGGCGAACCACTCCTTCGAGCTTCTGGTCTTCCCCCGCGACATCCCGTTCGACGCCGAGCGCCTCCCGCTCGATGCGCTCCGCGCGCGGTAGGAGCCGGTGTCCTGCCTCGGTCAAGAGGTACCCGTTGGGGGTTCGGTCGAAGAGCCGCGCACCGAGCTCCTCCTCGAGCTTGGCCAACCGCCGGCCCACGGTGGTCGGATCCAGCTTTAGTGCAGTGCCCGCTGCAGCGAGCGTGCTGTGGCGGTGGAGCGTGAGGAAGTACCGGACATCATCCCAGTTAAACATAGCCTGCATCATCGCAGGGGAAGCGGCGCCTCGCAACTGCAAAAATGCGTCCGATCGCTGCGCCCAATCGGGCTCACTTGCCGCTAAGTTCCCCATATCACGCCTGAAAGGAGCCAAGTCATGCACATGCTCAAGCAAATGGATGCCCGTTTCTACGAGGAAGTCGTAACTCGCCAAGCGCGGGTCTGGGCGGACCTGCGCGAGGCGCTCGCAAGCACCTTGGGCTATCCCAACCCGGGTTGGGCCGTCACGAACACCGCGATCTCGATCGAGGAGGTGATGGAGGACCTTCACTATGGGCGAGACTCAGCCCGCGTCGTTATTGTAAAAATATGTTAACATAGGAACCGGAGGCTCGAAGGGGCATGACGGGACCTATGCGGCATTGGGCGGTGGCAGCTGCGCTATGGATGCTGATCGCCGGGTGTGGGGCCGGGACCAGACCCAATGGAGCCGTGGCGCCCAAGATCACGTCGACACCGCCGACCACGGCCACGGTCGGTGTCCCGTTCAATTACACCGTTACCGCCAAGGGCATGACTCCGATGACCTTTTCGATGGTCTCGGGACCGGCGGGGCTCGAAGTTCATCCGGGCGGCGGGATGGTGAGTTGGACGCCGCAGAGGGTGGGGACGGAATCGATCGAGATCCGCGTCTCGAACCTCGCTGGCGAGGACATGCAAAGCTTCGAAGTCGAGGTGGTCCCGTTGAACGGGCCGGTCTTCACGACCGAGCCCCCCACGGAGGCAACCGTGGGGGCACCCTATGCGTATGACCCGATGGTGGTCGCCAATGGCGAGGTATCGTGGAGCGCGCCCCTGGCGCCCGAAGGCCTGAGCATCGACCCCGACACCGGCGCCGTTCGCTGGACGCCAAACGCAGATCAGGCGGGGCCGCAAGACGTCACGATCCGCGCTACCGAAGACCAGAGCGGCTCGTTCACCGATCAATCGTTCACCATCGAGGTAGTCGATACGGGAGGACCGGCCGTGATCACCTCCATGGCGCCCGATCGGGTCTACGCGGGTGAGCTCTGGCGCTACCAGGCGACTGCATCGGGGGCGCCCGTCATCGAATGGACGTTGCAGCCGCCCGCGATGGGAACGCCTGCGGTGGGTGTGCAAATCGTAAGCGAACCGCCGCAGGGCAGCGCGGTGACCGTCGAGTGGGATACGATCGGAGCTGCGCCCAGTGAGTATGGGATTGCGCTGCAGGTCGACAACGGCCTCGGCACGCCAAACGTTCAGCAGATCCTCGTGACGGTCGATCCGCGCCCTCCGGTCCCCGAGATCGATCTGCTCACTTCTCCACCTCCGGCTTCCGTCTTCGTCGGCTCCATCTATCGCTACGACGTCAATCTGACACCGCTGAGCGACAGCGCAGGCATCGTTTGGAGCCTCGTGGACGCCGTACCGGCCGGCTTGGCGATCACCATCGACTCGAGCAGCGGCGAGGTCGTATTCACGGCCTCGGAGTCCAATGGCGAAACGCAGTACGCCTACACCGTGCGCGCGCAGAACGTCCTCGGAGAAGCGGACGAAGAGACCATCACCGTAGACGCCGTCTTCGCGCCTGCAGCTCCAGTGCTGACGATAACGCCCGCCACCGCGTTCACCTTGGAGGTCGGGGAGAGCTTTCCGGGCGCCTCGGCTGCGGCGACCGGGCAGCCGGCGCCCACGCTGAGCATCTCCGGACCGCTGCCCGACTTCCTAGAGTTCGATCCGCTCACCGGGCTGCTATCCGCATCGACCGCCAAGCCAGCGCCCGCGGCGTCCGACATCGGTCGGTACGCATTCGACATCGTAGCCGCCAACGACTCGGGGGAGGACCGCGCCAGGATCGAGATCACGGTGATCGGCCCGCCGTGCCGAGTCGACTCGATCACGCCGGCTGCGGGCCGCCGTCAATCGGATGTTCCGGTGGTCATTCGAGGCAGCGCGTTCCTGGCGGAGGCGGCGCCGGTCGTTCGCTTGGAGCTCGGCGCGTACAGTGAAGCGCTGCCGACCACGTTCGTCGACGACACGACGCTAGTGGCCATGGTGCCCGCAGACGTGAGCCGTCCGTCCGGCGTCTACGACGTGGTCGTCGATCAAGGATCGGTGACCAAGTTGGCCAAGCGGTTCACGGTGACTGAGGGCGCGGGGATGACGCTGAGCGGCAGCATTGCCGCGAACCTCACCCTTCGCGCGATCGACAGCCCGCACATCGTCACCAGCAACGTGCGAGTCGAAAACGGTGCAACGCTCACCTTGGAGCCGGGGTCCGTGGTGATGTTCGCCGCCGATAGCAGCCTGGTCATCGACGTGGGCACGTCCAGCGCTGGCGCGCTCGTGGCCATGGGTGGTGAGCCCGGCCAAGGGGACCAGATCGTGTTGACACGTTTGCAGGAGGCGGGCGGGCCGCCGCCGAGCGGCCACTATCGAGGTCTTCGCTTCGGCGCCAACAACATCGCTGCCACGACACTCCTTGAAAACGTCATCGTCGAGTTTGGCGGACGAAACGACAACGCGACCGAGCGCGGGGCCATCGAAATTGCGAGCGGCTCGGCGCCTCGCATCCGCAAGTCGATCATCCGGGAGAGCTTCAACTACGGCCTCTATGCCCAGTCGGGCGCCGGGTCGGCGAATCTGAGCTGGTTCGACGAGAATTGGCTCACCGCGAACGCGCGCTCTCCGATCAGCATCGGCTCGGATGACGTCTCGACTCTGGGCGCGAATCTAGACCTTCTCGGGAACGGAGAGGACCGCGTTTTCGTCCGCGGATCGACGGTGAGCCGTCCGGCGGCCAGTTGGGCCAACTACGGTGTCCCCTATTACGTGAGCATCGGGCTGGTCGTTCGAGGCGGGAGCACGATGACCATCGCGGCCGGAACTGAGCTGCGCTTTGCGCCGAACAGAGGGCTTCGCGTCGCCACCAGTGCCGAGCAGGGCGCTTTGATCGCTTCGGGCACGGCGGACGCGCCGATCCGCATGGTGCCCGACAGCGGGACCTGGACCGGCGTGCATTTCGACGCCCTCACCCAAGCGGGGACCGTCCTCCGACACGTCCGGGCCACCGGGATTGCGGACAACAACGGAAGCCTTCGCCTGAGCAGTCCGGTCGATCCAGACAGCCGCGTCGCGATCATCGAAAGCTGCGTCTTTCGAAGCGAGGCACCGGGCTCCGTGGGCGTCTACCTCGCGGGGAATGCGAGAGTCTTATCGTTCGAGAGCAACCTCATCGACGTGCGCGGCATGTCGGTGAACGCGTCTCTCGTTGCCTTTGGCGACGTGCTGAAGGTTTCGAACACCTACGAGGCGCCACTGCAGGTGAGGGGTGGGAGCATCAGCGGCGAAGACATGGACTGGAGCAAGCCGGTCGCGAGCGATCTCGGGACCCAGCCGATTCGGCCCACGGGGAACCTATTCGTTTCCGACGGCTCTCTGCGCATTCGGGCGGGCAATCGCATCGAGATGCCGCTCAATGGCCAGCTTTCCTTGACCGACAGCACGCTGACGATCGAAGGGACGGCCAACGAGCCGGTCGTGCTCGCACCGGTCGCGGCAGCACCGTATTGGAACCGGATTCGCCTACGCGGCCCAGGCAGCGCGGGCGTGTCACACATTTCGTACGCGCTGCTCGAAGCCGCGGGGTCCGATCCCTCCCTGGACGCATCGCCCCAGCGCGGAGCCATCGTCGTCGAAGCGAGCGAAGGCGTCCCTGCGACGCCGGTCATTCGAGATACGGTCATCATCAACAGCAACGGGTACGGCATGACGCTTGCCGACCTCACGCACTGCTCGGGTCGATGCGACCACAACACCATCGTGGGCTCGAGGTTCTCGGCGCTTCGAATCTCCGCCAACTTCGTCGGACGGTTCGGGACGGGGAACCTACTGGCTGGCAACGACGCATCCGGCACGCTGGGGCACGAGGGCGTCTGGGTCGCGGGAGACGTGATCGACGCCACCGCGACCTGGCCTGCCAACGACGTGCCGTACGTCGTCCAGGGCGACATCGAGCTTCGACAGTCGAGCCCGCTCGACCCCATTCCGGTATTGACGATCGAGCCGGGCACGGAGGTTCGATTTGCCGGCGGGCGCCGACTGCGTGTCGGGGAGGGCAATGACGGCGTGCTCGATGCGCGCGGCACGGTCACGGCTCCCATCACGTTCACCAGCATCGACTCGGGCGGGCCGGTGTTCTGGCGAGGGATCGACTTCAATCAGGGCGCGGACGGGTCGACCTTGGACCAGGTCATCATTTCGTATGGTGGAAGCAGCGCTGGCACGGGGAACGTGAACTTCAGATCGGGCTCCATCGTCGACATCGGGGCGCTCCGGTTCACGCATGCGGCACACTACGCGGCGGTCATTTTCGCAGGCTCGGCGCCCATGTTCCTAGGCCCGCCCATCGAACGGCTCTACGTCTCGAACGGACAGGCATCGAACCCCGGTTCGGGAGACCCGGCGTTCGACTGCATCCGGGACGCCGCGGCCGGCACCTGCACCGAGCCATGACGGACGGGTCGGAGGTTCTCCCATCCCAGGTCCCGTTGCAGGTCTTCGGCCCCTGGCTGAGCTTGCGCCGCCGGATCGGCTCTCCTAGGCTCCGGCTTCATGTCGGACGACGACGTCTCACAGAAGACATTGGCGGTTCATGGTGGTGAGCCGCGCACGTACCCCTATGACGCGCTGGCGGCTCCAATCACCCAGACGGCGACCTATTCGTTTGCCGATACGGCCGAGCTGATCGCGTATTTCGAGGGACGAAAAGACCGGGAGGAGTACGGACGGTACGGAAATCCCTCTGTCCGTTTGGTGGAGGAGAAGGCCGCGGCCATGGAGCGTGCCGAGGACGCGGTGGCCTTTGCGAGCGGAATGGCCGCCGTCACGTCGACGATTTTGGCGCTGGTTCAGTCGGGGTCGCACGTGATTCTGTTTGCCGATTGTTACCGGCGCACCCGGCAGTTCGTCACCACGTTTTTGGACCGGTTCGGTGTATCGAGCACGCTGGTTCC
>LJTN01000101.1 GCA_001303415.1 Myxococcales bacterium SG8_38 | reverse complement strand
CGGCATCGCTTCCGCGTGCCTCGGCGATGTTGAGCACGACGCTTTGTGCAGCGCGACGAAGTTGCTCGGCAAGGGGTTTGTCGCGCGCTCGAATCAGCCGGAGCACCGGACCGAGCTCGCGCATGACCTCTCGGGCTCGTTCGTAGACGTTGTTTCTTTCCATGAGCGACTCCTTGGTTTGGGGTTTGGCCTCACCCCCGTGCGGCCAAACCTCAGACCAAGGACAAGCGAGGACGAGTCAGCGACAGGGACAGCGTCAGTGTCAGCGTCAGTGTCAGTGTCAGCGTCAGTGTCAGTGTCAGTGTCAGTGTCAGCGTCAGTGTCAGTGTCAGCGACAGGGACAGGGACAGCGAGTCACGAGCACGCCCGTCGCGACCCGTCCTCCGGGGATCGCGGTGCGCGGGTTGAGAGGCCGGGAATCGGGGTATTGCGGATCGTGGCCGTTGACGTCGCCGAGCGGGCTACTTCTTGAAGAACTTACCGAAGATGCTCGGCCGTTTGCTGTCGCCGCGCGGGGGTGGGGCGGTCGTGCGTCCCTTCGATTTGCGCATCTCGCCGACCCGCACCTCGCGCAACGCTTCGAGGTTCTTGGGATCGAGCTTGGCGACCTTCTTGAAATGCTTGAGCGCCTTGTCGTGGTCTCCACGTCTCTTCAAAAAGTGCGCGCGCACGAAGTGCCCGTGGACGTGATCCGGGTTGAGCGAGAAGGTCTTGCGAAGGAGCTCGCGAATTTCGCTGGCGACGTCCCCGTCTTCGACGCCGCGATGAAGCAGCAAGATCCACGCCTTCATGGCTGGGTAGTCGGGCTCCTTGCGCACCACGGCCATCGCCGCGTCGCAGATGACCAGCGCCTCGTCGTAACGCCGCCGCTTCACCAGCACGTCGACCTTTTGAAAGTTGATTGCGGCTTCCACCATCACGTTGAGCTTTCGCTCGGATTCGGGGGTTCCGCCGCCCTGCATCACGGTCTTCTGATATTCACCGCGTTTCTTCGCGTCGCTCAAAGTGTCGTTGGCCACCGTGACGAGATGGAATATCTCTTCGACCCACGGGCGCAGCTCCGCGAGGTCTGGAGGCAGACGGTCCGGATGCCACTTCTTGGCAAGCGTCACGTACTTTTGCCGGATCTCGTCCCTGTCGGCCGACTCCCTCACGCCGAGCATCTCGAAGTAGTTTTGCCGGTCCATCATGCTGATGACGCGCGTGGTTTCCTCCCAACGTTTCCTGTGATCCGGCGTGAGCTCGGGGGGCGGGTCGGGGGGAAGGTCCCGCGGTGCGACGATCTCGCCAGAGAGCGAGCCGGCCGGGGGCAGATTGCTGATCGAGGTCGGCAATACGGAGTCGCCCGACGGCATCCGCGACTCTCTGGCACCCGGCGGCGTCGAGGCCCGACCTCTCGGCGGCGGCACGCTGCCCGAGCGAGGTGACGAAGGCGGCGAGGAAACGCGCTGCCGATTCTGCGACGACGACACTGCCCTGAGCTTCTGCTGGGAGACGGCGCGGTACGGCTCCAAGCAGTCCGTGATCGCGAGCAGATAGATCATGCGCTGCGCGACTTTGGGGTCGCCGAATTGTTCGATCAGAATCGCAGCGGTGGCAGGCTCGGCGCGCATGAGCTCGATGAACGCCATCTCGTTCGACAGGAGCCCGAATCTTCCGAGGGGGGCTCCCATCTTGATCCGCTGCCGCTCGGTCCCGAGCTTGCGGATCACGCGAGCCATCGCGTCGCGCGGCGCCTCGCCCCGAAGCGCGGTGGCGATCAGCGCGAAGATGTCGACCTGCCCGCGCAGCGCGTCTTCCGCGCTGCTGACCAGATCGGCTTCATAGAACGCGTACGGAGCCTCGGTCCGATGGAAGATCGCCAGCATGCCGCGTTCGAGGTCGGAGGCTGGATCGAGGAAGCGGCCGACCGCGGGAGCCCCGGAGCGGAACAGGATGCGGTCTTGACCCGGCCGATCATCGTCCGGCCAGATCGCGAGCGTACCGGACAGGCCCTTCTTTTGAATGGACAGCAGCACGTGACCGAAAGGCGTGGCGCCCAAACTGCCTTCAGCCAAAGGCTGTGGAACGGAGGATGGCAACACTCGATGCTCCAACGGACCTATAGGGTGACACATCGAGAGGCGCAGCGACAGCTTTGCGACGGCGCGCAGCCCCTGTGAAACCGGATAGTTGGGATGGTCGGCGGGACAAATCCTGATAGTCTCATCAGTCCAAGATGTCCCAATCGGTGCCTTCGGGGCCGTCTAGCAGCTCGACGCCCCGAGCAGAGAGCGCATCGCGAATCCGGTCCGCCTCCGCGAAGTCCTTGGCTTGACGGGCCCTTGCGCGAGCAGCGATGCGCTTCTCGATCGCCTCGTTGTCGAGACCTCGGGCTCGGGCGCGGCGATCCCGGATGCGAAGAAGAACGCCCTCGGCGTCCTGCGCACCGAGGCCGAGCTCTGCCTTTAGCGCATGGAAACCCGCCTCCGCTAGCTCGACCGCAGTCCTCGCCGCCTTCCCCTTCTTTCGCATTGCATTGTCGCACAGCTCGTTGACTGCCTTGAGGAAGTCCGACAGCCGGGCCAGGGCCACAGGCATGTTCAGATCGTCGTCCAACGCCTCCCGCAGCATCTCGGAGAAGCCGCCGAGCTCGGGGGGCACGGAGGTCTCGCTCTCGACGATGCGCTCCGCAGGCAAGCCCGCGAGCCTCTGCTTGGTCTTGTACAGGTACGCGACTCGGCGCTCGGCCTCCTCGAACTGAGGAAACCCGGTGACGTTCCCCGCTTCGTCTAGCGTCCAGTCCAGATTGAGCGGAGCGCGGTAGTGCACCGTCATCATGAAGTAGCGAATTGCTTCGGGCTCCACCCGATCGAACAGATCGCGCGCGGTGAAGAAGTTGCCGAGGCTCTTGCTCATTTTCTCTTTGTCGACCTCGACGAACCCGTTGTGCATCCAGCAGCGCGCAAACGGTTTGCCAGTCGCCGCCTCGCTCTGCGCGATCTCGTTTTCGTGATGCGGAAAGACGAGGTCCAATCCACCGCCGTGCAAGTCGAGCGTGTCTCCGAGGTGCTTCATCGACATGGTCGAGCACTCGATGTGCCAGCCCGGACGGCCGCGACCCCACGGGCTGTCCCAACCCCACCCGCCTTCTTCGCTCTTCTTCCACAACGCAAAATCCGCGGGGTGACGCTTGCGGGCGGTTTGCGCTTCGTCGAGACGCTCGCTTGCGCCGAGCTTCATCTGGCTGAGATGGCGATGGCTGAGCTTTCCGTACTCGGGGAACGACTCGACCGAGAAGTACACGTCGCCATCGGACACATAGGCGTGGCCGCCGTCGATCAGCCGCTGCACCAGCGCAACGATGTCATCCAGGTGCTTGCTGACCTTCGGCTCGACGTCGGGATCGAGGTTGCGCAGCCGGCGCATGTCCTCGGCGTACGCCTCTGCGAATCGGGCAGCGAGGGCGGTGGGCTCGGTGCCCGTCTCCGAAGCGCGCTTCAAAATCTTGTCATCGACGTCGGTGATGTTGCGGACGTAGGTGACTTTCATCCCGTTGGCGCGTAGATGCCGGACCAGGACGTCGTAGACGACGTAGCATCGGGCGTGCCCGAGGTGTGCGTAGTCGTAGACCGTCGGGCCGCAGACGTAGATCCGTGCGTGACCCGGCTCGGCCGGCTCGAAGGGTTCCTTTCGGCCGGTCAGCGTGTTGTGCAGGCGGACGCTCATCGTCGGCGAAGTCTGAGCACTTTCGGCCCCAAAGGGCAAGGTTGCGTGGTTGACCCTTTCTTCCGGCCGGCTAGAAACAGAAAATGCTTTCGATCCAGGAGCGAGGTCGACCCGGCTATGAAGAAGCGCTGCGTGCCTTGAGCAGGCGCGGCGACGAGGATCTGGCCCGCGTCGAGCCGGACGTGAGAGCGATTCTCGATGCCGTACGAGCGAGAGGCGACGAAGCCGTGCTCGAGTACGCCGAGCGCTTCGACGGGCGCCGTCCCGAGCCTCTCGTGTGGGACGAGGACACGTGGCTCCGCGAGGCGCGGACGGCCGATCCCGAGGTACGGGAGGCCCTCGCGGCCGCCGGCGAACGGATTCGCCGCTATCACGAGCACCAGCGAGAGCAGGGATTTCGTTACGAGGACGAAGGCGTCGAGTTGGGCCAGCGGATCCGCCCCGTTGCAGCCGTCGCCGTATACGCCCCTGGCGGCAAGGCGCGCTACCCGTCAACGGTCCTGATGACCGCGATTCCCGCGACGGTTGCAGGAGTCGAGCGAATCGTGTTGATCACGCCGAATCCGACGGCCGAAATTCTGGCGGCGGCCGAGGTGGCAGGCGTGACCGAGGTCGTCGACGCGGGGGGTGCGCAGGCGATCGGTGCGGTCGCGTATGGAACCGAGTCGATTTCCCGTGTCGACAAGGTGGTCGGCCCCGGCAACATCTACGTCGCCTGCGCAAAGCGATTGGTCTTTGGTGTGGTCGACATCGATTCCATCGCGGGGCCGAGCGAGATCCTCGTCATCGCGGACGAGGGAGCGGACCCCGAAATCGTGGCTGCCGACCTCTTGTCGCAGGCCGAGCACGATGAGGCTGCGTACCCACTGTTGATCACGCTTTCACGCGCGCATGCCGATGCCGTCAACGCCGCCCTCGAACGGCAGCTGCAGTCGCTGCCGCGCAGGGCGATCGCGGAGCAAGCGGTGCGCAACAACGGATACTGCTTCGTGGCGCACGACTTGGACGAGGCCGGACGCGCAGCCACGCTTTTGGCCGCGGAGCACTTGAGCCTGTCCGTCGCCGATCCGGAGTCGTTGCTCACGCGGGTCGGCGCCGCGGGTGCGATCTTTCTCGGCTACCACACGCCAGAGGCCGCGGGCGACTACGCGGCGGGGCCAAGCCACGTGCTGCCGACCGGCGGCGCCGTGCGTTTCGCGTCACCCCTGGGCGTCTATGATTTCGTGGTCCGGTCATCACTGATTCGATACTCTCGAGCCGCGCTCACCGCGCAGGCAGATCTGCTCGAGCAGCTCGCCCGCCTGGAGGGCCTGGAAGCCCACGCGCGGGCGGTGAGCTTGCGGCGGCTCAAGCCACATTGACGCTTGCGAGGCAGTCCGTAGCCGAGTACCCATCCGACGTGAGCTTAGCCACCGTCGAAAAGCGTCTGGCCCAACAGATGGGGCGTTGCATCGCCGAGTTCGATCTCATCGAGCCCGGAGATCGCATCATGGTGGCGATTAGCGGCGGCAAGGATAGCTACACGCTGCTCCACATGCTCGAGCGGGCGCGCAAGAGGGCGCCGATCGCGTTCGAGCTCGTCGCGGTGCACCTCGACCAGGGACAACCGGGATACGACGGTTCCGCGCTCGAAGCCTGGCTTCGAAGGGAGGGCTACGAGCATCGCATCGTGCGTGAGGATACGTACCAGTTGGTGACCAAGCAGATACCGCAGGGGCAGACGTACTGCAGCATGTGCTCGCGGCTTCGGCGCGGCATTCTCTACAATGTCGCGGAGAGCTTGGGGTGCACCAAGATTGCGCTCGGACATCACCGTGACGACGCGATCGAAACGCTGATGCTCAACCTCATGTTCAACGGTTCGCTGAGCGCCATGCCGGCCAAGCTCCGGAGCGATGACGGACGTAACACGGTGATTCGACCACTGCTGTACTCGTCGGAGCGCGACATTGCGACCTATGCCGAGCATTTGGACTTCCCAATCATCCCATGCAACTTGTGCGGCTCGCAGGAGAATCTGTGGCGCCAGCAGGTCAAACAGTTGCTGGACGACATCGAGACGCGGGCGCCCCAGGTCCGGCAGAGCATGTTGGCCGCGCTGAAGAACGTGCATGCCTCGCACCTTCTGGGGACGCGCTGAGGTCCATGGCGCGTGCGGCCGTAGTGCTCGGGCTCGTCACCGCCCTCTTGGCGCCTGCGTTTGCGTCCGCGCAGGCGATCAACACCGAGCGCTTTCGGCCTGCCCTCGACCGATTCGGCTTCCTTGGCATGAACGGCAGCGGGACTCCCGGACACGCCAGATACAACCTCGGATTTTTCACCTGGTACTCGAACGACCCGCTTCGGATTCGGTACATGGACGGAACCAGGGAGCAGGTCATCGATCATCGTTTGACCGGCGACGTGTTCTTCGAGGTGGGGCTCTTCGGCCGGTGGTCCCTCGCGCTCGAAGTCCCACTGGTTCTCTACCAAGAGGGCGATACCGCGCGGCCCATCGATGGACGGACCACGTTCACGGGATTCGCGGTAGAGGATCCACGCTTCACCACCAAGGTTCGCTTCCTCGGCCCCAAGACCGAGCAGACTCAGAATCGTCCCGATGGGCCCGGGCTCGGGTTGCTTCTCACGATCCCGGTCCCGATTGGGAGTCGCAGCTTCTACGCGAGCGAGGGACAGTTTTCGTTCGATGCGCAGCTGCTCGGAGACTTTCATCTTCTCGGGGCGGGTGCGGGTACGATGTTGGGTTGGCGCTATCGGGTGAATTCGCGAACCTTCGGGGTCGATACCCTCGGCCAGGAGCTCCAGTACGGGTTCGCGCTCAAGCCGCCGATACCGCCCGCCAAAGATCTGTTCGGATTGCTGGAGCTTCGAGGCACGACTTCTTTTCGGGGGCGCAGCACGAACACGCTCGAGGGCGACATCGGCGTGCGCTGGACCAAGAAACACGTGACCCTGACCGCTGCGCTCGGGATGGGTTTCATCCGGGGGCTCGGACAGGCGCGCTTTCGTGCGATCG
>LJTN01000060.1 GCA_001303415.1 Myxococcales bacterium SG8_38 | reverse complement strand
GGTGAGCACGATCTCCGCCCCGTAGGCCTCGAGCAGCGCGCGCCGCTCGAGCGACATGCTCGCCGGCATCGTCAGAACGAGCTTGTAGCCCTTGCGCGCGCACACGAGCGCGAGCCCGATTCCGGTATTGCCGCTCGTCGGCTCCACGATGGTGTCCCCCGGCCGAAGCCTTCCTTGTGCTTCGGCCGCTTCGATCATGGCGAGGCAGATCCGGTCTTTGACGGAGCCGCCCGGATTGAGATGCTCGCACTTGCCCCACACGGTGGCTCCGCCTTCGGGCGAGAGCTTGCGCAAACGGACGACCGGGGTTTCGCCGACGAGATCGAGGACGCTATCAACGACGGGTGCGGACATCAGATGGAATACACGTAGCGTCGGGGAGGCGCGCGCCGAAGGTCGTGTGCGTCGGCCCGCTCACAGAGATCTTGAATCGTGATCGCGTCGAAGCACGCCTCGATGTTGTCGGACAGCTCGGAGAATGCATTCTCGGTGACCACCCGGCTAGTGTCGTCTCCATTGCCGTCGGCGTCGCCGTTGCCAAGGGCGATGGGCCCTTCCAAGGCACGCACGATGTCTCCGAGCCGGATGGCATCCGGCTCCATGGCCAGGGCGTAGCCCCCGCGTGGGCCGCGTTTGGAGGTCACCAGCCCCGCCTTCTTGAGGTCCTGGAAAATCTGCTCCAGAAACCGCGGCGGAATCGCTTGGCGCCGGGAGATGTCCTTGATCTGCGTAGCCTTCCCACCGCTGTGGAATGCGATGTCGAAGATTGCGCGAACACCATATCGGCCTTTGTTCGAGAGCTTCACCGTGTGAGATATATGGTTTCCCACATCGGAATTGTCAACAATGGCCTACGCGGGCCGTGCCGGCACGGAGCTATCCCGCTCGATCCGCTCGTCCAGCGCCCCTGACGAGCCTTCGCCCACGTGGAGCGTCGCGCGCGTCAGGATCGCTTCACAGAGGTCTCCAAAGTCATAGCCGGCGCCCGCCGCGATTTTGGGAAGCAGGGACGTCGGGGTCATGCCCGGCAGGGTGTTGACCTCGAGCACGTACTCGTTCTCGTCCGCGGTGACCAACAGGTCCACCCGGGTGGCGCCGGTGGCGCCCACGGCATGCACGGCCCGCTCTGCGAGATTGAGCGCGCCCTGATAGCGGGTGGGCGAAAGACGCGCAGGGAAGTGATACTGGCTCTGTCCCTTTTGGTACTTCGACTTGTAGTCGTAGAAACCGCCCTTTGGCTCGATCTCGATCGCGCCGAGCGCATGGCCGTCGAGCAGCCCGACGGCCACCTCGCGCCCGTGAATCAAACGCTCAACGAGAATCCACGGGTCGAATCGTCCGGCGTCCTCGCAGCGTTGCCGAAGCTCGCTCAGGCTATGGGCGGGACCCGCGCCGACGCTCGAGCCGCCGCTGCGCGGTTTCACGAAGCTCGGGAAGCCGAACGAGCTGTGAATGTGCTCGAGGTCGTCGAGCTGATCACGGCTCAGAACGTAGTACGGGGGCGTCGGGACGTTATAGAGTCGGAACAGCTCCTTGCTCTTGAGCTTGTCCATCGCAAGCGCGCTCGCGAGCACACCGGAGCCCGTATAGGGAATGCCCATCGTTTCGAGCAGGCCTTGGATGCAGCCATCCTCGCCATAGGTTCCATGGAGCGCGATGACCGCGAGGTCGATCTGACTTTGCCGCAGCACCAGGTCGATGTCTGCGTCCACGAAGAGCTTGCGGACACGATACCCTCGCGCCTTGAGCGCTTCGAACATGGCGTCACCCGTCTTGAGCGAGATTTCGCGCTCTGCGCTGACCCCGCCGAGCAGTATCCCGATCTCTTTGTCCTTCATTCGAATCTCCTCGACCCGCTCCCCATGCGAAGAGTGGGCCAACTCCAATTCACCCACGAAACGCTACCGTCAGCCACCCTGTTCCGTGTCTCAGGTGCCACGATGGCGGAGCTCGTCTGACACGAAGGTACGCTGGTCATAGCCCTTCGGCTGTAACAGCGGCGATCGGGCTGAGCCAATTAGCGGCAAGGCCCCCGTATTGGCCTCGGGCCTCCCAAAGTCAAATCCTCAAGGGATTGAGGCCTATACGGGCTGCCCAGCCGGGCCCTGGGCCATCCCCACCTGTCCTTTTGGATCCTTTCGGGGGCGATTTCGTTGCCTCGCCCCCGCCTCAATGGTACCGAGAAGAGCAAGAGCGCGTTTTTGGAGCGCGCAGACCATTCAACAACCGCTTTTGTCCGGTCGGAGTGCGAACGAGCATGGCTGATAGCCCTGAGGGCAATGGGGCGATGCGCGGGTGGAGCGAATCACCGCTCCCCGACGCCATAACCCAATTGCAGCCCGATATCGCCCACCGGAGTGACAGGAACGACAAACACGATGACATTCACGGAAGCAGCCGTGGAGGTGCTCCGCAGCGTCGGAAAGCCCCTTCACTACAAGAAAATCACGGAAATCGCGATCGAGCGAAATCTCCTATCGCACGTCGGTAAAACGCCTGAGACAACGATGAGCTCGCGGCTTGCCACGATGGTCAAGAAGGACCGCGGCGATGCCCCCATCATCAAGGTCAAGCCAGGCGTGTTCGCCCTCCGGGAGCTCTCGGGGGATGCGATCGAGGAGACGGAGGAGGAGGAAACATTGCCAGAAAGCGATGTGCCAGAGCAGACCGAGCAAGAGCCCGAAGAGGAAGAGCCGGGCAGCGAGCCACCAGACGAAGAGATCCGGGTCTCGGCCAAAGAGCACCCAGGTGCGGACGTATTCCCCGAAGAGGAGGACGACGACGAGCTGATCCTCGCGAATCTCGACGAGGATTCCAGAGAAGGACGGAGATCCCGCAAACGCCGCCCGCGGCGCAGGCGCGATCGGGATTCGGATGGCGGCCCGAGCGCCGAGTCGCGGCCCGATAGGCGGACGCCTCCTCCTCGCGATCGCGAGCGCCCCCGCCGGGAGCCCGAAGCACCCGCAACCCGAGCGGCAGCAGCCGGAGAGCCGGTGGGCCGAGATCTTTCGGATGCAATCGAAACCGCGCTTCGCGCGCGGGGACGTCAGTCGCGCACGCTGATCCAGGTAGCCGAGCAGCTCATCGAATCGGGCAGGCTCGAGGGCAGCCCTGCGACGCTGGCACCGACCCTCGCAGCGGCAATCCGCGGCGACAATGCAAGGCGTCGCGCCTCAGGCCGGCGCCCGAGGTTCCGGGAAGAAGACGGCACCATCGCGCTCCTCGAATGGGAGCTCCCAAGCGATGCGGTCAACGCCGAGCGCGATGCGGTACGAGCCGCCGACAGGCAACGGCAGAGCGTTCATCGGGCGCTGGTGAAGCGAATGTCGGAGCTTCCGAATGGCGCGCTGCTCGAGTTGCTCGCAACCTGGCTGAATGCCGCTGGTGTGCACTCGCTGCGCGCGGTGCGGGCAGATGCAGGCGACTTCAGCCTGGCCGGTACGCTTCGTCGCGGCCCCGAGGAGACGCCGCTCGCGATCACCATCTATCGAGGCAAGCAACCGATCGACAAGGAGTCGGTCGTTGCGCTTCGAGGCGGGCTCCATCGCTTCGATCATGCGCGCGCCGGCTGGGTGATCACGCTCGGCCAGGTGCAAAGTGGCACTCGCGAGGAAGCACATGCGGAAGGAGCGGCTCCCTGTGCAGTTTTCGACGGCGAAGCGCTCGCAGCGTCGATGGAGGAAGTGAGCGTAGGTGTTCACCGAAGCTCGCTTCCACTGGCCGTGCTCGACATCGAGCTGCTCAACTCGCTCGGTGGCGGTGCAGCGCGTCCCGCGACCAGCAGCGCCACCGGCAGCGCCACCAGCAGCTCCGAGGACAATGGCGAATCGAGCAGCCGAGGGCGACGCCGGGGCCGACGCCGGGGCCGACGCCGCGGTCCACGAGAGGAAACCAGCGGCGGCGAAAGCGGCCGGGAAGAGACCACGGCGGCAGGTCACGAGGACGGCGACCGCGCTGAATCGCAGCCTCCAGAAAGCGAAGCCATTTCGGAGTCTTCGGCGGAAGTCCCCGAGGACATGGAAAAAGAGGCGGTCTAGACGATCCGTGCCACGAGGGATCGGCCTGTATCTAAATGGATACAGGCCCTCATCTCCGGGGTGGCGCGAGGTGCGCACAAGCCCTACGTTCTCGGTTGGTCGATGGTGATCGGGAGCATGGCATGCGAATCGCTCTATTGGTCATTGGCGTTGTGTTCGTCAGCGCGTGGCACTCGCACTCCGAGGCGGGTCCCTCGTTGGACGCGCCTTTGCTCACCGTCTCGGCCGAAGGGCTCGACTACCGCGCTGCGCTCGGCGAGCATCCGACGTCGCTAGCGCTCGCACGCGCCATCGACGCACGCTTGACCGTTCGAGAGAGCCGAAGCGGCGAGCCGATTCACGTGCAGCATTGCCGCGCAGCCGAAGGCGGTTGTCGTGCGCGCATCGCCACGCTCGCCCGGTTGATCACCGAGGCCAGCAATCGCGCGAATGTCGATCCCTTCCTCACGGCCGCCATTGCCATGCGCGAGTCTGGTCTCAATCCGCTGGCGGTAAGCCCGGTTGGCGCGCGCGGCGTGGTGCAGCTCAATCCGCGCTTTCGCGGGAAGACCGTTCCTTTCGTCTACAACGAACGCTATCGCGAGCAATGCAGTATGCGCCCGGGCGCGTGCCAGCGGGAGGTGCTCGAAGCGGGGTTGGGGCTCTACAAGTGGGCGGTCAGCCGATGTGGCGGCGACGTCGAAAAAGGGCTCGCCTGGTACAACTCCGGGCGCTGCGACAAGCGCAACGGATACGCATCTTCGGTCCTGAGCGAGCGGCGCCGGCTCCTGAAGCTCGCCAAGGAGGCGGACCCCGGTCATTCCGCGATTTTCGTGAACTAATTCCGCGACTTTCGGGACATGATCAAGCCCTCCAGGGCTTCGGCCAGAGCCTGTGCCACCCGCTCGATGCTGGCGGCATCGGTGACCGGATCATCGGCGCAGAGCACGCCGACCACCCGTGTCCCGATCAACACCGGCGCCACGGCCACCTGTCGTCCGCGGTTGCCGAACGCCGAGCGAAAGAGATGGTCGGCGGCATTGTCGCCATAGGTGCCGATGAACGGCTCGCCGCTGTGCAGAACGTCGTTGAGGATGGAGGGGTTGCTCGCTGGAATCCAAAGGCTCCTGATGCCCACGGTCGTGACGTCCTCGCCGATTCCATCCCAACCGCGAAAGACACCTTTTCGAAGAGCGAGGAAGGCGCCGCCACGTGCAAAGCAGAGGCAAGCCCGGCAGGCGATTCGGACCGCGTCGTCGCGCGTCGATGCTTCGCGGAGCTCGCCGAGCTCGACTTCGAGCGCGGCGTCCGATGGAGCCGGCGTTGGCGTGGCGGGGACTGGGGCCGAAGGTGTCGGCACGCCGCCCGAAGGTATCGATGGGAGATCACGTTCCGTCGTGGAGCGATTCCAGGCGCGATCCCAGACGAGGCTCGAGGTCGACGCCAACTCGGACAAGGCGGGATCAAAGTCGGGTAGCGTCTGATCGGTGTCTGGCTCGAGCGGTTGGCGTGCGCTCACTACGACGCCGCTAGGGGTCCGCGATCCGACGAGCGCCCATGGATCGCTGACCAGGGTGGGGCGATCGGGTGGGTAGGCTCGATCGATGGCAGCAAGCAAATCCGAGAGCCTGGCGACCGTCGGCAAAATCGCTCCACCGAGCCACTGTCGAAGCACGTCCACCGCACGCTCATCGGTGGGATCAGCCATGGCCACGATCGCGCCCGCCGGGCTCGGCCGGAGCGGCATGGCGCAGAGATCGTGCGCGTCGGTCGCAGGCAAGCGGCGAACCAGCTCCCAGTCTGCGCGCGCGAGCTCCGCGCCCTGGAGCACGGGACCAAACCCGAGCGATACGAAGTGCCCGGCCAGCGTTCGCTCGTCGAGCCCCTCGGCCACCAAGTTCTGAATGACACGGCTCGGAGGCACCAACGGATCATCCGGATCGCTCGCGAGCGCCTGGCGCTCGGTGATGAGACCCGCGTCGAGAAGCTGTTCCACCAATCGCCCTGGCATGCGGGATCCCTAGCCAGCCTCCCTGCGTGCGGCAAGCGCGAGAGGCTGATAGCATCGCCCCCGCATGGCCCGGATCCTGCACATCGAGGATGATCCCAACAATCGGCGCCTCGTGCAGAAGCTGCTCGGCGCCGCCGGCCACGAAGTGATCGAGGCCGAAGGCGGCGTAGAGGGCATCCGGCTGGCCCGGGAGACGCTGCCCGACCTCGTATTGGTCGACATCAACATCCCGGACCTGGACGGATACGAGGTCACGTTGCGTCTTCGGGGCACACAGGCGCTCGAGAACGTGCCCATCGTGGCCATCACCGCCGAAGGGGACCGAGACTCGACGCTTGCGGTGGGCTGCGACGGGTACATCGCCAAGCCGATCGATGCCGCCCACTTTGCAGACACCATAGGTCAATTCCTCGGCGGTCACCGCGAGTGGGCCGACGACGAGAGCGAGCGACTGCTCCGCGAGCGCACGCAAAAGATCGTCGAACGTCTCGAGAAGAAGATCGTCGAGCTTTCGGAAACCAACCGAAGGCTCGAGGACGTGGCGCGGCTTCGGCGCGAGTTCATGCAGAACGTCAGTCACGAGCTGGCCACACCCATGACTCCGGTCGTCGGTTATCTTCGCCTCTTGCTCAACGAGGAGCTCGGTCCACTCACCGACTTGCAACGCAAGTGCTTGCTCGCCATCGAGAAATCGACGCAGCGGCTTCGCTCGGTGGTCGACACGTTGCTCGACGTGAGCTCGCTCGAAACCGGGCGGATGCACTACTACACGCGCGCGTACGACTTTCGCGACGTCGCAAAGAACGCCATCGATCAAATACGTACCAAGTTGGAGGAGCGTGACGTGACCCTCATCGAGCGGGTTCCCGACGAGCCGATGCCGGCGCAAGGCGACCCCGACAAGTTGCTGCGCGCGATGGTCCACGTGCTCGACAACGCATCGAAGTTTACGCCGATCGGAGGAGAGGTCGCGGTCGAGGTGCGCGCCGAGGATGACGATCGACTCATGTTCGGGGTGGCCGACAGCGGACCGGGCGTTCGGCCCGAGCACATCGCGCGCATCATGGAGCCGTTCTATCAAGTCGATGGCTCGGTAACGCGGGATCATGGCGGCGTCGGCCTCGGCCTGGCTTTTGCCCGGCGCGTCACCGAGGCCCTCGGCGGCGGCATCGAGATCTCGAGCCCGCCCGCCGGAGAAGTCGCGGAACGCCAGCTTTCGGGGACGCTGGTGGAGCTCCGCGTCAGCCGAAGCCCCGAACGCCCCGAAGCGCGAGCGAAGTGATCTATCTCGACCACCACGCCGCAGCACCGATGCCGGAGGCCGTTTGGCAGGCCATGGAGCGCGCGGCACCCCATGCCTGGGCCAATCCATCGAGCACCCACGCGGCCGGGCGCACCTCCAGGCACCTGCTCGAGGAGGCCCGCGACGCGGTCGCGGAGGCCATCGGATCATCGCCGGCGGACATCGTGCTCACGGGAGGCGGAACCGAAGCCTGCAATCTCGGGATCCGCGGGCTTGCATCGCGACGCACCCTCGTGGTGTCGACGGCGATAGAACACCCTGCCGTCGCCCGAAGCGCACATCGACTGCAGAGGGATGGCTCCCGCCTCGTCCTTCTCGATGTGCCGGCCGGAAACCCTCCCTCGGCGGACGAGCTTGGCGTGCACCTGGGACCGCATGCGCTGGTCGCCGTCCAGTGGGTGAATCACGAAACCGGCACGGTGTTTCCCATCGAGCGCTACGCGCGGGTCTGTCGCGAGCTCGGCGCGCTGCTGTTCGTCGATGCGACTCAAGCCCTCGGCAAGATCCCGATCGACGTGGGCACGCTCGGAGTCGATGCCCTGGCCATGGCGGCCCAGAAGGTGGGCGGGCCGGCCGGAGCAGGTGCATGCTGGATTCGTCGCGGGCTCGATGTCGATCCCGTGCTCGAGGGCGGCTCTCAAGAAAGAGGGCGCCGACCGGGGACGCCCGACACGTTGAGCATGGTGGGATTCGGGGCCGCCTGCCGCTTGGTGCAGGCCCGGCTCGCCGCCCAACCGAGGATCGCGCTGCTCCGCGACCGAATCGAGCGCACCCTCGTCGGCCTCGGCGGGCAGGTCAACGGCGGTGAGCCGAGAACGGCCACGGTGTCCAACCTGAGCTTCGCGGGCTGGCAGGGGCCTCTCTTGGCCGCCGCGTTGGACCTCGAAGGCATCTGCGTGGCCACCGGGGCGGCGTGCTCCTCGGGGTTACAGCAGCCCTCTGCCGTGATCCAAGCGATGTATCCGGATGACCAGTGGAGGGCTGGATCGGCGATTCGAATCAGTCTAGGTATCGAAACCACCGCCGACGATATCGATGCAGCATCCCAAGCGTTTCGGCGGGTCCTGGCGCGTGGCGCGTCTTAGAACCTCAAGCAGATTGGAAGTCTGGAGAGCGAAAGAGCAGAACGAATCTAGATTGCACGTGTAACTGTTTGATCTTGCCTTGAAAAACAAAGACAAGATTTCGTGTGTAGAGGTTTCCATTAAGTAGAACAACCCACGGTTGATTTGTTCAGTGCAGGGAATGTGATGTCTTCTGTGAAGCGAGTATTGGTGGCGATGAGCGGCGGGGTGGACTCCTCGGTCGCCGCCGCTCTGCTCCGCGAGGCGGGCCATGAGCTGGTGGGCGTCACGTTGCATCTGTGGGATGCCGAGGGCGGTCAACAGGTCGGACGCTGCTGCGCGCCGGAAGACCGCGATGACGCCCGGCGGACCTGCGAGCATCTCGGGATCCCGCACTACGTGTTGGACGAGCGCGAGGCGTTTCGGCGCCACGTGGTCGAGCCCTTCGTGAAGGATTATCAAGCCGGCCGCACGCCGATCCCCTGTGTGAGCTGCAACCGCACGGTCAAGCTGACCTATCTTGCCGAGGTGGCCCGGCGCTTCGGCGCATCCCACATCGCCACGGGCCACTACGCGCGGCTCGAGCGGGCGCCACAGGGCAATCCTCGTCTGCTTCGCGGGCGAGACGAGGACAAGGACCAGAGCTACTTTCTCTTCGGCCTCCCGCAGGCGACGCTCGAACGCCTTTTGTTTCCCTTGGGCGACCTCACGAAGGCCGAGGTCCGCGAAGCCGGCAGGCGGCTTGGCGTCCCGAACGCGGACAAGCCCGAATCGCAGGAGCTTTGCTTCGTTCCGGACGGGCGTGTGGGCGACTTCGTAGAGCGACATGGTGCGGCCGCCGCTCCAGGCGCGATCGTCGATTTGGACGGAGTCGTGCTCGGGCGCCACGGCGGAGTGGCCGGGTTCACAAGGGGGCAGCGGCGAGGGCTCGGCCTCGGAGGGGGCGGCGCTCGCTACGTCCTTCGAATCTTGGCGGAGAAGTCCGAGGTGGTGGTCGGAGATGAGTCCCAGCTCTACAACGGGCGCCTGCGAGCGACCGATGCCCACTGGATCGCCGGTCCCCCCCGAGGTCCCTTCCAGGGCGAGGTCCGGATCCGATACCGCCATCGCGGCGCGCATGCGGACATCATTCCAAACGGAGACGGCTTCGAGGTGCGGTTCGAGCAACCGCAGCGTGCGATCACGCCGGGTCAGGCCGCGGTGGTATATCGGGGTGACGAGGTGATCGGTGGTGGCTTCATCGCATAAAGCTCTTGCGTGCATCCTATGCGTGTGGCTCGCAGGCTGCGCACAAGGGAGCGGGGAGGGCAATGCGGTCGGTCAGGTCTGGGCGCCGGATTGCGGGCTCGACGGCCAGCCATTCGAGCTCAATCCGACGTTCTTCGCCATGCAACCGAGCGGCTCGGTCGAGATCATCGACATCGTCGTGCAGCGCGGAAGCGACCTCAAGAGCTTCAGCGACGGGCTCTCAATCTTCATCCGTGATCCGGAGATGTTGAAGGAGACGATGCTTGGAAGCGACATCGATCTGCAGATGCTCGACGGACCGGTGCAGATGACTCTCTATCTCAACGCGACATGTCCGGGGATCCCTCGCCTTCCGGTGGTCTACGCCGCGGTGTCAGGCACCATCCGCTTCGACTCGCTCTACGTCCCCTGGCTCGACAACGACACCCGCGAAACGTCCGCGACCTTCACCAACGTCGAGCTAGTAGACTACCAAGAACCGGAGGAGCGCCGGGCGGTCTTGAGCGGCGATTTTCGATTTCTGTTCGAGCGCGGCATGCCGCCTCAGCTCTTTCAGTACTGATGTCCCGCAGGCGCTCGGTCCGAGGAGAGGTTCGCGCGATTGCGCGCGGTGGGGATGCCGCGGTGGAAACGCCGAACGGCGTGGTTTTGGTCCCAGGTCCGCTTCCCGGGGAGCAAGTCGAGCTCGAACTGACTTCCTCGAAACGGGGAGCAGCGCGCGGGCGCCTCAAGCGCGTGGTCGAAGAGTCCCCCATGCGGTGCGAGCCCCCATGCCCGGTGGCTTCACGATGCGGCGGATGTCCGCTGATGTCGGCTCGGCCCGAGCTGCAACGCGAGATCAAGCTCGGCTTTCTGCTCGAGGCTTGCCGTGGGCTGCCAGGTGCCGGCGAGACCGAGGCCGAATGGGTCGAATCGCCTGCCAACCTCGGATACCGCCGCCGGGCGAGGCTGGCGTGGCACGGCGACGCCATGGGCTACCGCACGTTTCACTCCAAGCGCGTCATCGACGTCGACGAGTGCCTGGTCCTGGCGGAGCCACTGCGAGCCGCATGGAGGGAAGCGCGAGCATGTCTTGCATCGTCTCTGCGTGGCGCCGGCGAAATCCAGCTTCATCTGACGGGCGGAGATCGAGCCGTCGTGAGCCTCGACACGCGGGACGACCAACCCGCCGGGCTCTACGAGGCGTGTGATTCGCTGTCGAAACGCCCGCGGATCGCGGGGGTCGCGCTTCGTACCTCCGGCTCGGGGCTTCCCGCCTCGTGGGGAGAGCCGCAGGTCGTCATCGAAACGGAATCCGGTCCGATGCACGGTCCCGCAGGCAGCTTTTTTCAGGCGAACGACGGGGTCAATCCACTTCTGGTGCGCGCCGTCGTCGATCTCGCCGAGCCCGAGGGGTCGCGTGTGCTCGAGCTGCACAGCGGCATCGGCAACTTCACCGTGGAGCTCGCGGCGCGCGCGAGCTTGTTGGTCGCAGTCGAGCAAGATCCGCAGGCCGTCGAAGCATGCCGCGCCAACCTCGAGCATCGAGGCCTCGACGGACGAATTGCGGTGGGCGATGCGAATCAACCGCCCAAAGGCCGCTTCGACGTCGTGGTGCTCGACCCCCCTCGACAAGGCGCCAGAGCATTGTTCGAGACAAGCGGGCTTCTCCCGGGCCCGAAGCGTGTGGTCTACGTTTCGTGTGACACGGCGACCCTCGCGCGCGACCTTCGCCTGGCGACGGGCAAGGGATATCGGATCGACCGAATGATCGGCTTCGACATGTTTCCGCAAACGGCTCACTTGGAGTCCGTCGTACGCCTGGTGCGCTCCCGATGATCGCGCGATGCGTTGCCGCAACTGTCTGCGAGCGCTAGCTTCCGCCAGGATATGCGCTGCCCTTACTGCGGAACCCTGGAGAACCGCGTGATCGACTCGCGCCTTTCGCAGGCGGGCGAGGTCACGAGGCGTCGGCGCGAATGCGAGCATTGCGGCAGGCGGTACACGACCTATGAGCGCGTCGAGCAGACGTTGCCTCTCATCCTCAAGAACGACGGCCGGCGGCAGCCCTACGATCGCGACAAGCTGCTCGCCGGCCTGCGGCGCGCCTGCGTGAAGCGACCGGTTTCTGCCGATGCGCTCGAGCGATTTCTGCTTCAGGTCGAACGTTGGCTCGTCGACACGGGAGAAGCCGAGGTTTCGTCTGCGCGGCTCGGGGAGCACGTTCTGCACGAGCTCAGGGATTTGGACCCGGTCGCATACGTCCGCTTCGCCAGTGTCTACCGCGATTTTCAAAATGTCGGCGAGTTTCTCGATGAGCTCGCCAAGCTCAAGGAATGACATGTGGTCGGACTTCGAGCGAGCCGTGATGGCGAAGGCGATCGAGGAGGCCAAGCGCGGCCATCCGAGCCCGAACCCGCGCGTAGGCGCTGCGATCGTTCGGGACGGTGAGCTGATCGCCCTCGGCTATCACCACGAAGCCGGCAAAGCGCATGCCGAGGTCGACGCGATTCGCAACGCGGGCGGCGCAGCGGCCGGCGCCACCCTCTACGTGACGTTGGAGCCGTGCAACCATCACGGCCGCACCGGTCCCTGCACCGAAGCAATTCTCGAGGCCGGTATCGCTCGCGTGGTCATCGGCTGCCACGATCCCGCGCCACACGTGCCAGGGGCCATCGACCGGCTGGTGGGGGGCGGCGTGGACGTCGAGGTCGGGCTCCTCGAGGAGCAGTGCACGGCGCTGGTCGCGGACTTTGCAAAGCACATCCGAACGGGGCTTCCCTTCGTCACTCTCAAGGCAGCAGTGACCCTGGACGGGAAGATCGCGACGCGAACCGGCGACTCGAGGTGGATCACGGGACAGGTCGCCAGGAGCGAGGCCCACCGACTGCGCGGCGAGAGCGACGCGATTCTAGTCGGTGTGGGAACGGTGCTGGTCGACGACCCCGCGCTGACGGTGCGCCACGTCGCGGGACGCAATCCTCTGCGGGTGGTCCTCGACGCAGACCTGCGGACTCCCCCAACCGCGGCGGTGCTCGGCCGGCCGGGGGAGCCGGATGCCGGCACGCTCATTTTTTGCGCGAAAGACGCCGATCCGGCGCGTCGTGAATCGCTGCGCGCGGCGGGGGTCGAGATCGTCTCGGTTGCGCGGCACGCACGCGGCGTCGACATTCACGAGGTCCTCGAGGCGCTCGGCAGACGTGACGTGGTGCGGCTCCTGGTCGAAGGCGGCGCACACGTGCACGGAACGTTCTTGGATCTCGGGCTTGCCGACCGGGCCGCGATTTTCATTGCGCCGAGAATCTTGGGGGACGCCACCGCGCCGTCGTTCGTTGCAGGATCGGGCGCCGAGACGATCGAGCGGGCGTGGCGACTGGTACGAACCCAAATGAAGCCTCTTGGATCGGACTGGCTGTTGACGGGCGACTTCGAAAGGACGTGATAGATGTTCACGGGACTCATAGAGCAGGTCGGCACCGTCGAAGGGCTGACACGAAGACAAGATGGCCTTTCGCTCCGCATCGCCTGCGCGCTTCATCCATACGAGCTCGGCGAATCGATCGCGGTGAACGGAACCTGTCTCACGGTCAAGTCGTTCGCGGAAGGGCACTTCGATGCGGATGCATCTCTCGAGACGCTCGACAAGACGAACCTCGGCGATCTCGCCGAAGGGGATAGGGTGCACCTCGAGCGCGCGCTTGCTCTCGGCGATCGTTTGGGCGGTCATCTGGTCACAGGTCACGTTGACGGGGTCGGAACCCTGATCAGCCGCGAGCTGGACGGCGACTATGTCCGCAGCACCTTCGAGGTACCCGGACGCCTCGCGCCCTTTTTGGCGCCCAAAGGATCGATCGCCGTGAATGGCGTGAGCCTCACGGTGAATTCCGTCGAGGGTCCCCGTTTCGACATCATGCTGGTCCCCTACACCCTGCAGCACACGACCTTCGGAGAAACCCCCATCGGATGTCGGGTAAACCTCGAGGTCGACATCCTAGCCAAATACGTCGCCAGCCTCATGGGCAAGCCTGGCGTGGACGGCTCCGGCCCCTGAGCCTTTGCAGGCTTCCGCTGGAATGCCGGACGCTTTCGCGTCATGGTGGCGGCCGTATGGCGAGCGCAATCGAGCGGGTCGTCGCGGCGTTGGATGACATCCGTCGAGGGAAAATGGTCGTCCTGGTCGACGATGAGGACCGCGAAAACGAGGGCGACGTGGTGATGGCGGCCGAGAAGGCCGACGCCGAGACGATCAACTTCATGGCCCGCTATGCACGAGGGCTGATTTGCCTGAGCCTGACCGAGGACCGGATCCGCCAGCTCGACCTGCCGATGATGGTGGATGACAATCGCTCCTCCCGCGCCACTGCCTTCACCGTCTCCATCGAGGCACGCCGGGGCGTGACGACCGGGATCAGCGCAGCCGACCGGGCCCACACCATTCTGACGGCGGTCGCGGATAACGCGGGACCAGCCGATCTGGTCAGCCCGGGTCACGTCTTCCCGCTCAAGGCGGTCCCAGGCGGCGTTCTGCAGCGAACGGGACACACGGAGGGCTCGGTCGATCTAGCGCGATTGGCGGGCCTGAAACCGGCCGGCGTGATCTGCGAGATCATGAAGGACGACGGCACCATGGCGCGCTACCCGGACCTCGTCCTCTTCGCCCGCGATCACGGCCTACGGCTCCTCACGATAGCCGATCTCATCCAATATCGTCTGGCGCGGGAACGGCTGGTCACGCGAATTCGACAGACACCCGTGGAGATGCCGACGGGGCAACCTTGGATTGCATCGGTGTATCGGGTCGAAGTCGAAGACGAGCACCAGTTCATGGCCTTGAGCTACGGCGAGATCTCCTCGGCGCCGACGCTGGTTCGCGTTCACCGGGGCAGCGTGCTCGGCGATGCTTTTCAGGTTCGCATGGGAGGGCGGGTCCACATCGCCGACTGCGTGGCGGCAATCGAACGGGAGGGCAACGGCGTGATCCTCTTCATGCCCGGGCATCCGGATCCGGAAACCGACCTCGCGTTTTACCTGAAGGAGCCCATTCCGCGCCCTCCAGAGGAGCCCGGCGTGGTGCTCCGAGAGTATGGCTTCGGCGCCCAAGTGCTTTCCGACTTGGGGCTCGAGAAGCTTCGCGTGCTCACGAATCGGCCGAGACGCATCCCGAGCCTGGACGCCTACGGGCTCAACGTCGTCGACCAGCTCAAGGTCTTACCCGGCGGAGAGCTCGCACCCGCAGGGCCCGCAGGCGAGAGCAGTGACCCATGAGCGACGATCCAAACCAGCCCCAAAAAGAGGTCAAGGCCCCGGCCGACGCTCGCTTTGCCATCGTGTGGTCCCGCTTCAATCACGCGGTCGTGCACAAGCTGCTGGAAGGCGCGAACGCCTGCTTTGCGGAGCACGGCGTGTCCGCCGATTCGGTCCACGTCGTCGAAGTGCCAGGCGCATGGGAGCTTCCGTACGCCGCGCAGAAGCTCGCGCGCAGCGGTCGATTCGATGCGGTCATCGCGTTGGGGGCCGTGATTCGCGGTGGAACGCCCCACTTCGAGTACGTGTCGCAGGGCGCCTCCCTCGGTTTGATGCGGGCGGCCCTCGATACGGATGTGCCCATCATTTTTGGGGTCCTCACGACCAATGATGACATACAAGCGTTCGAGCGCGCGGGTGGGAAGCATGGCAACAAAGGACGCGATGCTGCGCTGACCGCGATCGAAATGGTGATGTTCGACCGCAAGCTTGCCGAAGATGGGATCACGACGAAAAGGCCGTGAAGCCGCGTTGCGCATCCTGTACTTCATGGATGTATCCGGCGTGAGTGGGACCCAAGCGATCAAGTCGTATTGGGGGCATCTCGCAGCGCCCGACGAGGCCTCCGATCAAGTCGAATTCGCCAACGCAATCGTTCGCGGGTACGTCGAGCATCGAGAGGAAATCGACGGTCTCATACGCGCTTGCAGCCACCATTGGCGCCTCGAGCGAATGCCCATCGTGGACCGCAACGTGATCCGGGCGGCCATCGTGGAGCTTCGCGACATGCCCGACATTCCCAAACGCGTGACACTCAACGAGGCCGTGGAGCTCGCGAAGCGCTTTGGCTCGGAAGGGAGCGGCGCGTTCGTCAACGGGGTGCTCGATCGCATCGCGACCGAGTTGGGGAAGCCTTGACTGCGTACGACTTCATTTCGGCAACGCTCGAGAGCTTGGACGAGCTGCAGGCAGAGGTCTTGGTGCTGCCGTACTTCTCGGACGAGCGACCGTTGCGCGGGGCCGCGGGTCTCATCGATTGGCGTTTGTGCGGTGCGTTGTCGCGAAAGCTGCTCGCGGGCTACCTAGACGGCCGCTTCGGGGACAAGGCGCTCGTCGCGGCCCCAGCCAAGCTCAAGGTGGAGGCGTTGCTCCTCGTCGGCCTCGGCAAAAGCGCCGACTTCGACGTCGACAAAGCAGCGGACGCGTGCAGGTCGATTGCGGAAGCGCTGAGCCATGCAGACCTTTCGACCGCTGCGCTGGTGCTACCCGGACGAAGCATGGATCTGATCGGCGCCCTCGAGGTCATGCATATTTGGCTTGCAGCAAGCCCACCGGACAGCGGCATCGAGGAAATTAGCGTGATCGAGCGGGCAGAGGAGCATCGCGCGCTCGAGTCGGTATTCGACGGGTTGCGCCGCCAGGCCGAATCCCCGCTCGGTTAACGCGAGCGCTTTCCGCGCTTCGTCCTCTTGCTGGACTTGGATGGCGCGCGCTTCTTGGCGGCCTTGCGCTGGGGCTTGGATGCACCCCTTTTCGTGGTCCGCTTGGTCGCCTTTTTCTTGGCTGCGCTCTTCTTCGGCGGGGTCTTCTTTTTGGCCGCCGTTCTCTTCTTGGCCGCGCTGCGCTTCTTCGGTGCAGGCCTTTGCTTGGCAGTCGTCCTCTTCTTTGCGGCCGTTTTCTTCTTGGCTCCTGCCTTCTTCCTGGCTGCTGGTTTCTTCTTGGCGGCCGCCTTCTTCTTCGCTGCTGCCTTCTTCTTGGCTGCTGCCTTCTTCTTGGCTGCTGCCTTCTTCTTGGCGGCCGCGGCCTTCTTGGCGGCGGCTTTCTTCCGCGCCGCCTCGGCCCGCTTCTTCGCTGCCGCCTTCTTGCGCGCGAGCTCGGCTTTCTTCTTGGCCGCCACCTTCTTCTTCGCCTCGGCCTTCTTCTTGGCCTCTGCCTTCTTGCGCGCGAGCTCGGCCTTCTTCAGCGCCGCGGCCTTCTTCTTCTCGAGCGCCGCCTTTCGACGTTCTTCGGCCAGACGCTTGGCCTCTTCCCTCTTGAGCCGTAGCTGCTCTGCCTTCTTCTTGGCCTCAGCCTTCTTGCGAGCTGCCTCGGCGGCGCGGCGCGCGGCTTCGGCCTTCTTTTTCGATTCCATCTTGCGCCGGGCCGCTTCCTTGCGCGCCTCGGCTTGGGCGCGGGCCAACTCACGAAGATCGATCGCTTTGGGCTCGATCCGCTTGCGCGCCTTCTTCGGGCGTTCTTCCTCGGGCGCCTCCTCCTCCTCCTCCTCCTCCTCGACCGGGAGCTGCGGGGGAGGAACGAGGGGCCGCCGCGGTGCAGGACGGCTGGCCTTGATGCCGGAAAGGGGCAGATGGCCCGCTTTCTTCGCTGCGGTGTAGGCTTCGCGCATGGCCCCGGGCTCGGCGAAATACGTGCCCATCGGCTCGAGGTAGAATTCTTTCCAGATCTGCTTGCACGCCTTGCCAAGACCCGCGGGGATCTTGGTGTGGGTGATTTCCACCTTCGTGCCGCCCGCCACTGGCTCGAAGGTGATGTCGACCTGCGAATCGCTCGCGCCCTTCGGGAAGTCGCGGGTACGCCAGGTCATCGCGATCCGGCTCCCGGTCACCAAGTAGACGTGCGTCGCATCGATGAAACCATCGCGCGCAACGACGCGGCCGCCTACCCAGGGATCCACCGTCGCCCGCGCGCCTGTGAACGCGCTATGGTGGCGCTCGTCCATCCACGCAGAATAAATACGGTTTGGACTCGCGGGTATCACGGACGAGACAGTGAATTCTTCCGTGTCCATCGTCCTCCGTTCCTTGACTCGCTGGCCTGTATAAGTCCAGGAAACTCGTTTGAAAACCAGAAAATTGCGACGGCTCTTCGCTGGCCTCAGCGGTTTCCCTCGTGCTTCTAGGCTCTTGGGGCGATTTTCTGGTCCGTCGGCGAGATCGCAAACCATCTCTTGACCCGGCCTGCGGCCGTGCTTCGATGCGAAGCTCGATGCAAAGGCCAGCTCCCCGGCACCAGCTCTGGATCGACCGTGGAGGGACCTTCACGGACTGCATCCATCGAGACCCGCAAACCGGGGCTTTGCATGTCACGAAGGTGCTTTCGTCGGACCGAGCACCGATTGTGGGCATCCGGGCGCTGCTGGACCTCGGTCCGGACGATCCCATCCCACCTTGCGAGGTTCGGATGGGTACGACGCTCGCTACCAACGCGCTGCTCGAGCGCCGAGGCGTCCCCACCGTGATGGTGGCGGATGGCGGTCTTGGCGACCTGATGCGCATTGGCGATCAGACGCGACCCGAGCTCTTCGCGCTCGAGATCGACAAACCGGAGCCGCTTCCGGAGGCGGTCATCGAGATTAATGCCCGCATGGCTGCCGATGGAAGCTTGCTTCGGCCCTTGGATGAGGGCCCGGTTCGTGAGGCGCTCGAGCAGGCACGCCAGCGTGGGTTCGAGTCCGTCGCCATCGCCTTGATTCATGCATATCGGGACGGTGCGCTCGAGCGGCGGGTTGCGTCGATCGCACGCGAGCTCGGGTTCCCACATGTGTCGATCTCGAGCGAGATCGCGAACGAGCTCGGGCTCCTCGGGCGTGCGGATACCACCGCGGCAAACGCCTACCTGACGCCCTTGCTGACCGGCTACGTGAAAGAGCTCGAAAGAGACCTGGGATCCGGTCAGCTGCGCATGATGCAGAGTAACGGCGGATTGGTGGACGCAGCGAGCTTCATGGGACGCAACGCGGTCTTGTCGGGACCGGCGGCAGGCGTCGTGGCCACAGGCGCAGTGGCCGACGATCTGAACCTCTCCGAGGTAATTGGCTTCGACATGGGAGGAACCTCGACCGACGTGTCCCGACATGCGGGGCAGCTCTCCAGAGTCTTCGACACCCAGATCGCCGGCGTCCGCATTCGGGCACCGATGATCGAGCTCCACACGGTCGCCGCCGGGGGCGGCTCGATCTGCGCGCTGGAAGGTCAACGAATCACCGTAGGCCCGCAAAGCGCAGGCGCCGATCCGGGGCCGCTCTGTTACGGACGGCCCGACGCGACGGCCCTCACGCTCACCGACGTGTCTCTTCATCTTGGACGCATTGCCGACGATCGTTTCCCCTTTCCGCTGCGCCAGCAGCCGGTGGAGCGCAAGCTCGAGGAAGTAGCAGCGTCCCTGCGCGCCCTCGGCATCGAACGACACGCCGAAGAAGTCGCCGACGGCTTTTTGCGCGTTGCCGTGGAGAACATGGCGGCCGCCATCCAGAAGGTCTCGGTGGGACGCGGACACGACGTGCGCAGCCACGCGATGGTGGTGTTCGGTGGCGCGGGCGGACAATACGCTTGCTTGGTCGCGAGGCGGTTGGGGATTCGCAAGCTGGTTTTTCATCCGTACGCGGGCGCGCTTTCGGCATTTGGCATGGGAGTGGCCGACTTCGAGTGGCACGGCCAACGGGACGCCGGGCGACGAAGCCTGCAAGACCCGATCCCAGACCAATGGGAAGCCGCGTTTGCGGAGCTGGAAGCCGAGGGGCGAGCGGTGCTGAGCCCAGACGCCGGAGCCGAGCCCCGGTGGCACGTCCGCCGCCAGGTGACCCTTCGCTATCGCGGAACCGAAACCGAGCTCAACGTCGACTGGAGCGACCCCGGCACGATGCGCGATGCCTTCGAAGCCCTGCACCGGCGAGAGTTCGGATACGTCCGGCCGGGCCACATCGTCGAAGCAGCGACGCTGCGGCTCTCGGTCGAGCTTCGGGCCGCCAATCCGGCGCTTCCGAACGTAGCGCCGGGCAGCGGCAAGCCTGTACGCCAGGCCGAGCTCTGGTCGGGAACCGGGCGCGTCGACGCCCCAGTGTACCTTCGCGAGGATTTCCCGATCGAAACCGAGATCCGCGGACCAGCCTTAGTCTTGGATGCCACGGGGACCGTCGTCATCGATCGAGGTTTCGCGGCCGTTCGTGACCGACGTGACTACCTCACGCTTCGTGACGTCGAGGGCGGGCAAACCGCCTTGCAAGAGCACGTCGGAACCCAGGTCGATCCCGTCTTGCTGGAGGTGTTCAACAACCAATTCCGATCGATCGCCGAGCAAATGGGCGTCGTGCTTCAGCGCACCGCGATGAGCACCAACATTCGGGACCGACTCGACTTCTCGTGTGCCATATTCGACGCCGAGGGCGGCTTGGTGGCCAACGCGCCTCACATCCCGGTTCACCTCGGCGCAATGGGCGAATCGGTGCGGGCCGTTCTCGCAGCACATCCCGCGTCGCGGCCCGGTGAGGCATTCGTCACCAACGACCCCGCTGCCGGGGGCTCCCACCTGCCCGACATCACGGTCGTCACCCCGGTCCACGATGAAAGAGGCGCGCTCCGGTTCGTCGTCGCCTCGAGAGGGCATCATGCGGACGTCGGCGGGCTCACCCCCGGCTCGATGCCGCCGTTTTCGTCGACACTGGAAGAGGAGGGCGTCGTGCTTCGGAGCCTGAGGATCGTCGAAGACGGCGTATTTCAGGAAGGCCGGCTGCGAGCGGCTCTGGCATCGGCTCCATACCCGGCGCGGAACCCAGACGAGAACCTGGCCGACATTCAGGCACAGATTGCGGCCAACAAAAAGGGCGTTCAGCTGCTCGATGCATTGCTGACGCGGTACGGCATCGAGGTCGTGAGCGCTTACATGCAGCACATCCAAGACAACGCGGCCGATCTGACCGCCCTTGCGATCGCAGCCCTCCCCGACGGCGAGCACGCATTCGAGGACCGCCTCGATGGCGGCGCACGGATAGCCGTGCGCATCACGGTCCGGGGCGACGCCATGGACATCGACTTTTCCGGTACCGACCGCGCCCTCGACAACAATCTCAACGCCCCCCGAGCGGTCACGATGGCCGCGGTGCTTTACGTGCTGCGCCTGCTCGTCGGCAAGCCCATCCCCCTCAACAGCGGCTGCCTCCGCCCAGTGACCGTTCGAATCCCTGAGGGGTCTCTGCTGTCACCCGAGCCCGGTCGGGCCGTGGCCGCGGGGAACGTGGAAACCTCGCAGCGCATCGTGGATGTGTTGCTCGGCGCGCTGAAGCTCGCCGCTGCAAGTCAGGGGACGATGAACAACATCACGTTTGGGGACGATCGCTTCGCATACTACGAGACCCTGGGTGGCGGCGCGGGCGCAACGGCGCGCGCCCCCGGTGCGTCGGGAGTGCACACCCACATGACCAACTCGCGATGCACCGATCCCGAGGTGCTCGAGACTCGATTTCCGATACGGGTTCGGCGTTTCGGGTTGCGAAAAGGCTCAGGCGGCCGAGGTGCGAATCCGGGTGGCGACGGGCTCATCCGCGAGCTCGAGTTTCTGACCCCGATGCGCATATCGGTCGTCTCCGAGCGGCGCACCGTGCCGCCCTATGGTATGCGCGGCGGCGGCTCTGGTGCACCGGGCATGAATCTACTCAACGGCAAGCCTCTCGAACACCGCGTCTCCATGGACGTATCGCCCGGTGACATTCTCCGCATCGAAACGCCGGGCGGAGGGGCCTGGGGTCGACCTCGATGAACATCCGGTACCTGTGGCGGCGAGCCCAGCAGATCGTCATCCACAACATCCTCCATCTCGATGACACCCCTCATCGAATCGCTTGGGGTGTCTTCATCGGGGCGATGATCGCTTTCACGCCCACGCTGGGCTTTCAGATCGTGATCTACATCGCTGTGGCTGCGCTTCTCGGCGCCAACAAGGTATCGGGCATCCCCATCCTCTTCGTCAGCAATCCGTTTACCGCGGTGCCTCTCTACTACACGACGTGGTCGATCGGAGCAGCAGTCCTACATCCCGAAAAAGAGGTGACGCGCGCCACGATCAAGAATTGGCTCGGAAGCACCGGCCGGGCGCTCAAGAACGGCGGCGCAGAGCGGCTCCTCGAAAGCGACTTTTGGGCGGGCGCAGGTCAGCTTCTGGCCAGCACCGGGGCAGAGCTTTGGATGGGCGCGCTCATCTGCGGCCTGGTCGTGGGCATTCCCTCGTACTTGATCACACGCTGGGGCATCAATGCGGTTCGCCACCTTCGCGAAGGCCGCGGTTTGCCTCACGGACCGATGGACTCCTGACAGCCGAGGCCGTGAACGATGGAGTT
>LJTN01000059.1 GCA_001303415.1 Myxococcales bacterium SG8_38 | reverse complement strand
CGCCGGCATCGCCCTGGCCGCAAGCCGCCGCGAGCCCGAGGAGCGCCCAGCAGGCCGCAAGGAGGCCAGGAGAGAGTGCGAATCCAGTCTTTTGCTTCGTTTTCATCCCTGCACGCTCAGTGGGTTTGATGGTGGTGAAGGCTTCTCGGGAGGCGTGGGTCTCCAACCGGGACCAACGGCACCCTTCCCAGCTGCCAGAAGACGTACGCGAAGAAGATGCCCGCGACGAACAAGAGGGCGCCGATGTCTGCGGGTGAAACGCTGAACCCGCCGGCCTGTGGCAAGACGAACCAATAGATGTCGATGATGTGCATGAAGATCACCCAAAAGCACATCACTTGAAGCCACGCGAGCGCCCGCTTTTGCACCCGTGAGATCAGCAGGACGAAGGGAGCGACGAAGTGGCCGAAGATCAGCAGCAGCGAGACGAACATCCAGCCGCCGTCCCAGCGCTTGTGGAACCACGTCGCCTCTTCGGGGATCCCCGCGTACCAGATCAGCATCCATTGCGAAAAATGGACGTAGGTCCAGAAGCAGATGAAGCCAAACATGAGCTTGGCGAGGTCGTGGAAATGCTCCGGATTGATGGCATCGCCCACCAGACCGCGCCTATAGAAGCTCAAGCCGATTAGAATCGTCAGAGCCAGGATCGACACGGCCGAGCCGGCGAAAATCACCACGCCGAAAATCGTGGAAAACCACGAGGGCTCGAGCGACATCAACCAGTCGAACGCAGCAAAGGTCAGGGCCCCGGCGAAGACGATCAGCAACGGAGCCGCCAGGCGCTGCATGCGAACTGTGTGCGCTGGATCGTGATCTTCGTCTTGCCGCCTCGACCACCCGAAGTAGGCCCACGCGATCAGCGACCACAGCATGAGATACACGATGGCGCGTATGACCCAACCGCGCGTGTTCAAGTACGGGGTCTTTTTGGAGATGACCTCGTGGTGAAGCGCGGCTTCCTGCGGAGTATGCGCGTGCTCTTCCTCGGCCGCGGCATGCTCGGCGGCCCCGTGGTCGCCTTCGTGTCCTTGCGCGTAGGCAGTGCTCGCGCCGAGTGACAGCGTCCCGTGCTCATATGACCCGGCCGCCGGCTCGGAGTCCGGGTGCTCTTGGTCGGCGCTCTCGTGCTCGCCATGGGCTGCCGCGCTCTGCCACTCGTCGTAGAGGCTGACCTTGCCGAGCGCCACGCCCACGATGAACGGAAGCGCCAGGAGCGCCACGACGGGTGCCCCGGACATGATCACCTCGACGATGCGCCGGGAGGAGACGCCCCAATGGGCCGCGGTCAAGAACTGGATGAGCACCAAGAAGATGCCCCCGAGCATGAAGGTCACCGTCGTGAAGAGGCCAAAGAGGTAGGCGAAGCCCAACCGATCCGGAGACGCAGTCGCCACGGCCACCAGGCCTCCGGCGACCGCCAAGACGAGCGGTGCCATCCAGGCACGCGCCCAAAGCGCGTCGTCCCCTATCCGATAGTCTTTTTCGTTTGATTGCGTCACTTGGGTTGCTCCGTGTTCTCGAGCGCGGCGACCGGCGCCTGGCTGAGCTGCAACGCGCGAACGTAGTGCACGATGGCCCAGCGATCCTCGAGCGGGACGTTGTGTGCGTAGGACGGCATGTTGCGTACGCCATTGGTGATCGTCGCAAACAGCTGGCCGTCGGGGATGTGGCGCAGGCGGTCGTCGTGGAGCGTCGGAGCCACCAGTCCGCTGGCCCCTAGCGCAAGCGCGCGCCGCGAGATCATTCCCTTTCCGTCACCGGATACGCCATGACAGGCGGCGCAGTAGATGTTGTAGCGGTCCCTACCCCGGGCGACGGCCGCTTCCACGCCTCCCAGCTCCTTGGTGATGCGCTGAGGCACCACGGCAATCCACTCTTTGCTCTGCGCTCCGAGCCCCGTGGCCGCATCGATCGCCATTACCATCTCACGGGAGACCGTCCCTTCGACTTGGGGGCGCATCGATCGCTGATCGGCGAAGAACGGTTGGCGCTCCTGCGTGTCGTAGCGCGGCTGGTTGTACATGTTGCGGATGCCCACGATGGGCGGCTCGGTGCTCTCCGTGCCGATACAACCGCCGGTCAGCGACGCCAATGCCACCATGACGAGTAGAGCACGCATCACTGGACCTCCTCCTCGACGAGCTCGAGGTAGGTGGGGTTGGTGGACTCCAAGAGCGCTTTGGTGCGCTCGAGGTCGAACTTCTGGTCGTCCGCTTCGATCGAGATGAAGAACTTGTCACCCGAAGCGGCCTCGAAGCGGTCCGACTCGAAGATCGGGTGGTTGTGCCGCGGGAGCTTGATGATGCCAAGCAGCCCGAAAAGCGTCGCGAAGCCGCAGAGCAAGACGCCGAGCTCGAACATGATCGGCACCATCGAGGGGAATGCGCCGGGAGGCTTCCCGCCGACGACCAGCGGGTAGCCCCAGCCGATGTCGAGCAGGTTGAACGTCCAAGCGTTGGTGTACTGCATCATGAGCACCGCGGTCCCGACGCCCAGCATGCCGAAGATGAAGGAAATCACACCGATGCGAGTCGGCTTGAGCCCCATGGCCTCGTCCATGCCATGCATCGCATACGGGGTGTGGCAGTCCCATTTTTGGTAGCCCGCGTCGCGCACCCTCATCGCCGCGCGCGCGATTGCGTTCGGCGTGTCGTATTCGGCCAGGTAGAGAGCAGGCTTCTTTTTTTCGTTTGCCATGATTCGCCTCACTCCGCCGGCACCGGCGCGGCGGCCGTCCCGGGCTCTTCCTGGCGCGACTCGAGCGCGTGGATATCCGGATGCGCCCCCGGCAGCGTTCCTTTGACCTCCGCTATGGCGATCATCGGAACCCAACGAACGAACAGCAGGAACAGCGTGAAAAACAACCCGAAAGTGCCCAGATAGGTCAGCACGTCGATGAGCGTGGGATGGAACATACCCCACGAAGACGGAAGGAAGTCCTGATAGAGCGAGGTGACGATGATCACGAAGCGCTCGAACCACATGCCGATGTTGATCAGCACGCTGGCGATGAGCATGATGGGCACGCTGGTGCGGGCGCGTTTGAACCAGAAGATCTGAGGCACGATGACGTTGCAGGACACCATCGCGTAATAGGCCCACCACAGCGGTCCCCAGTTGCCCTTGCTGTCGAGCATCCCCCATCCGAGCCGGTTGTGAAGGAAGACCCATTGCTCGTACGGGTTCGAGGAGTACCAAGCGATGAAGAACTCCATCGCGTACGCGTAGCCCACCAGCAGTGCCGTACCGAGCATGAACTTGTTCATCAAGTCCAGGTGCTTGATGGTGACGATGCCGTGCAGCTTGAACACCGACCGGCAGATCAGCATCAGCGTCATCACCAGAGCGAAGCCGCTGAACACGGCGCCGGCGACGAAGTACGGCGGGAAGATCGTCGTATGCCAGCCGGGAACGACCGACGTCGCGAAGTCGAAGGACACGACCGAGTGCACGGAGAGGACCAGCGGCGTCGAAATTCCAGCGAAGATCAGGTAGGCACGCTCGTAATGCTGCCAGTGTCGATGGGCGCCCCGCCAACCGAGCGCGAAGAACCCGTACACGCGTTTGCGGGTCAGGTTCTTCGAACGGTCGCGCAACGTCGCGAAATCGGGAATCAGGCCGACGTACCAGAAGATTACGCTGATCGTCAGATAGGTGCTGACCGCGAACACGTCCCACATCAAAGGGCTCTTGAAGTTCGGCCACATGTCCATCTGGTTCGGAAGCGGGAACAGGTAGTAATCGAACCACGGGCGGCCGGTGTGAATGGCGGGGAATAGACCGGCGCAGAGCACGGCGAAGACCGTCATGGCCTCGGCGAACCGGTTGATGCTGGTGCGCCACTTCTGCCTGAACAAGAACAGAATGGCCGAGATGAGCGTGCCCGCGTGGCCGATACCGATCCACCAGACGAAGTTGGTGATGTCCCAGGCCCAGTAGACGGGGGCGTTGTTACCCCACACACCGACGCCTTGATAGAAGAGGTACGCGAGGGCGGCTCCCATGATGCCGAGCACCGAGACGGACGCGAGGAAGAGGAGCCACCAGCCGCGAGGAGCTGGGTTCTCGGTCACGCCTGCGATGGTCTCGGTGACGTCATTTGCAGTCGTTCCCTCCGGCAGGAGGTAGGTTTCACCGATTTCCTTGATGGGTGCGTCGTAGCTCATCGATTCTCACCCATGTCCCTTCAGCTTGGGGTTTGGGTTGCGGATGCGTGCCAGGAACGTGGTGCGCGGACGTGTGCCGACTTCGGCAAGGAGCTTGTACCCTCGGTTCACCTCCGCCAGCTTGGCGACCACGCTTTCGGAGTCGTTGAGGTCGCCGAAAGCAATCGCTTGCGTGGGGCAAGCCTGTTGGCAGGCCGTCACGATCTCGCCGTCCTGAATGCGGCGATCTTCGCGCTTGGCAGCAACCCTCGCCTTTTCGATGCGCTGCACGCAGTAGGTGCACTTTTCCATCACGCCTCGCATGCGAACCGTGACGTTCGGGTTGAACTGAAGCTTTCTCGACTCCGGAAAGTCCGTGTACCAGCCGAACCTGTCGTCCAAGTGGCCGTGCCAGTCCAGGTAGTTGAAGCGCCGCACCTTGTACGGACAGTTGTTGGCGCAGTAGCGCGTCCCGACGCAGCGGTTGTAGACCATGTCGTTGAGGCCCTCCGGCGAATGAACGGTCGCGTTGACCGGACACACGTTCTCGCAGGGGGCCTCCTCGCACTGCTGGCAGGTGAGCGGTTGCACCGCGACCTCGGGATTATTCTCGTCATCACCGACGAAGTATCGATCGATGCGCAGCCAGTGCATTTCGCGACCGCGCTCCACCTCGATCTTACCGACTGATGGAATGTTGTTTTCCGCCTGACACGCGATCACGCAAGCGCTGCAGCCGGTGCAGCTAGCGAGATCGATGGCCATGCCCCACTTGTATCCCTCGCTGTAGTCCTGCTGCTCCCACAAGGGCGGGGTGCTGACCGGATCGACCGAGCGATACGAGGCGAAGCTCGGATCCTCCCGGTATTCTTCGAGAGTCGCATCGATCGCGATTGGACGGCCCTCCATGCGGTTGTGCGTCTGGGTCTGAACGAGATTGTACGTCTCGCTCAACGGCTCCACCTTCACGCCATCGGTGAAGTCCATGCCATCGGTGGTGCGAAGCGGATTGACGTCGACGCCCTTGCCGTTGCCGTACCGTCCCGCAGCCGTTCGTCCCCATCCGAGGGTCAACGTGATGCAGTAGTCGGCATGACCGGGAACGATCCAAGCGGGAGCTTCCACTTTGGCCTCACCCTTGGAGAGCCGGAGCATCTGGCCGTTCTTGACGCCGAGCGCTTTGCTGGTCGCGGGCGAAATCAATGCAGCATTATCCCAGACGATCTTGGTAATCGGATCGGGCAGCTCGAGCGCCCAGAGATTGTTGGCATGCTGCCCGTCCCAAAGCGCGGGATCCGGCTGGAACACCACCTCGAAGTTTTCCCTCGAGAGAGAAGCGCGCTTTGCCGAAGCCGCGCCGAGCGCTTCGACGATTCGGCCGACGACAACTTTCCCGTCGCCACGCTGCGGCTGGATCAAAGTGCCGTTGTGTAGGCCGCCGCGCCAGATTCCATCGGCGCTGGTCCCATCGGGGGGAAATCCGACCATGAGAAACGAGGCGGTCATGGCCTTGAGCGCCTCTTGATGAGTTTCCCGCACGAGGTCGTGAGCGTTTGGATTCTCCTCACCCGCGAATGAGGCCAGGATCTCGATCGGGTTACGGCCGCCGTAGAGGGGCGCAATCATGGGTTGCTGCACCGAAGTCGTGCCGTCCAAGGCCTGCTGATCACCCCACGCCTCGAGCTCGTGCGCCAACGGCGCATGCCACGTGCTGCGCTCCGAGGTCTCGTTGCGGTGGCTCGCAACGTGCACGGAGGTGAGCCCCTCCCGGCTCAAGAGCTCGCCGAGCTTCAAGTCGGCAGGCGCGTCATAAACCGGGTTTCCACCGAGCATGATCAGCGATTGAACGCTGTCCAGATCCGAAGCGAGCGCTGCGATGCTCTTGCGGCTCGGCTCGTCTTTTTGGTCGATGATCGGACCTACTCCGAATGTCTTGTTTGCGTTGCCGAGCGCATAGTTGATCGCGTGGCAAAGGGCGTGAACACGCGGTGGCTGCCCCGCTCCTGGAACCACGAGGCAGCGGCCCTGATTCGCGACGAGGTCGTCGGCCATCGCCCCTAGAAGCTCGCGGTCGATCCCCTCGACGTCGAGCCCGCCGGGCAGCTTTCCGAGGGAGTCGCCGAGCGACGAGAGGCCGCCGACGCCGCGGCGAGCAAGCTCCGCGACGAGCACGCGCGTGAAGCGCTCGATGTCGCCTGCGGAGAGCCGCAAGCGATGGTCCGCCATCCCCCCCGTTATCGTGTACGTCGGCTCGACCACGTAGAGTCGGCTCATGTACTCGCGGGCGGACACGATCCGCCGCCCGTAGGCGAATCGATACCCGTTGGCGACCGCACCCGGCTCCAAGCCCAGGAAATCGGCGCCCAGCGATACGGTTACCGCCGACCGCGCGAAGTCATAGCTTGCGTAGATGGGCGCACCAAAGGCCAGGATCGCGCCTTCGCGAGCGTTATCGTCGTCAATGGCGCTGTAGGTGTGGAATCGCGCTTTGGGGAATCTCTCCAGCACCTTGTCGCGCATGCGCCGGAAGGTCGGGCTGTTGGAGATGGGCGCCAGGAAGCGAAGCCCCGCGCCCTGGTCCTTTTCGTGCTTGCTGATCAGGTCCTTCAGCGCCTTGTCGAGCTCCTCGTCGGTGGCATCGACGAGGCCGTTGCCTTTGCGGCGCGCTGGGGACTGAGAGCGGTCCGGATCATAGAGATCCCAAACGTAGGCTTGCGCCCGCACATCCGTGGCGCCGTAGCTTCGCGCGTGCTGCGTGTTTCCCTCCACCTTGGTGGGCCGGCCGTCGTGGCTCGTGACCACGACACCGAGCGCGTCACGCCCGCGCGCGGTCACGGTGGCGAAGTGCGAGGGAACGCCCGGAACCAAGTGCTCCGGCGACTTGCTGTAAGGCAAGATCTCGTTTTCGGGCCGACGCACGCAGCCCTGCAAACCGGCGGCCAACGCTGCAATGGACGACCCCTGCACGAACGATCGACGGGAGACCAAGACCTTGGGGCTCAACAGGTCCGTGATGAACCCTCCAGGCTGCTCTTCTTCGGCGAGCCGGTCGAGCTCCTCGGGATCTGCGTTCTTCTCGTCGAGGCTCCGCCACATCGACGGGCCTTTGCCGGGATTTAACTCGTAGGGCTTTCTGCGGGTCATCGGTGGCACCCCGAACAATGGATGGGTGGATTCAGGTCGGCTGCGACCTCTGCACGTTGTGCGAGCCACGCCTCGTCCGCCTGCCATTTCATGTTGGTGACTTCGCTCTTGGGTCGAATGTGCTCCTCCGGATTGCGGTGGCAGTCGAGGCACCACTGCATCGCGATGGGCTCCACCACGCCCACGACTTCCATCTGGTCGATGCGGCCGTGGCAAGACACGCAGCCGACTCCCGCGCTGAGATGCGCGCTGTGGTTGAAGAAGGCGTGATCCGGCACTTGGTGCACGCGAATCCAGTGAATCGACTCGTCGGTCTCCCAGCTCTCGCGCACCGGCAAAAGCTTCTCCGACTCGGTGCGGACCACCGCATGGCAACCCATGCACGTTTGGGTGGGCGGCACCATCGCCTCGTGCGACCGCTCCACCTGCGAATGGCAGTAGCGGCAATCCATCCCGAGCTCGCCTGCATGAAGGCGGTGGCTGTACTCGACGGGCTGCTTCGGCGTGTATCCAACCTGAAGGTTGGGCGGCGTGAAGTAGAACCAGAACAAAACGAACACGCCCACCCCGAGGCCGCCGGCTGCGAGCGCCAGCGCGAGGGGCAAGTAGTTCAACTCGCGGGGGAAAATCTGCATGCGGCGTTTTCTCTCGAATCCTCTCGGCGACCGGCCGCCATTTAGGCGAAGCTCGCGGGTCGGACAAGTCGCCTCGTCACTTTTCGACGAACAACCGATCAGCGGCGTTGGCGCAGGCCGGCTGCGCTCGAGTTCTCCTCTCCGTGCGGCCCGCTAGGGCCGCGCCCAAACCACGTCAAGAGCCGGGATGGTCCCGAACGCGGAGGCCTATATCCCCGGACAGCAGGGTATGGTCAAGGGCTTGGATCCAAACGGATTCCCAGGGCAAGCCCATCGGGGGTGGGAACACAGACCGATCGGTAGCTCTTCGCCATTTCCTCGTGGAAGCGACGCATGGCGCGGGCTTCCTCGCTTTCCTCGAGAAGCCGTCCGAAGAGATAGGCGTTGTCCCCGATCAGCAGACCGCCCGGCCTGAGATTGGCGGTGGCCCAACGGCCGTACACGTCGTACCGGCCCTTGTCGGCGTCCAGAAACACGGTGCAAAACGGCCCCTCCGCCGCGAGGCCCGGGAGTACCTCGGCGGCGTCCCCATGAATGAGGGTCACTCGGTCCCGCAGACCGGCATCCTCGAAGACCTCCTGTGCCACCGCGGCATGATCCCGATCGGCCTCGATCGTCCAAAGGCGGCCGTGGGGCGGAAGGGCCCGGGCGATCCAAAGAGCGGAATACCCGGCGAGGGTGCCCACCTCGACGACTTTGTGGGCGCCGGCGAGGCGCAGCAGCAGCTCCAGCAGCCTTCCCTCAGACGGCCCGACCTGAATTTCGGGCATGCCGTGCCTGCGGGGCGCCTCGAACGCGCGCTCGAGCGAGGGGTCCGGTGGGTGATGGATTCGGGCCGCGTATTCGAGGATTTGTGCGGTGGCATACCGCTCTCCGGCTCGTGAGTCCTGGTCCGCCATGCATTACCTCCAAAATCTCGTGAACTTTTTACCTTGGTATCGATATTTTCCGTTGGGGTCGTTACAATCCCAGATGTGCCAAGACCGTCGTCACCGCCGTCGGCTCCGCCGCCCAACACACCGCTCGGCGACTACACCTTGGTCGACCGTATTGCAGTTGGGGGAATGGCGGAAGTGTTCCGGGCGCTCGAGCCTCGCGCGGCGGGCGAGCCCCGTGTCGTCGTGCTCAAGCGGATGCTCCCGCACATCGCGAATGAAACGAACGCCCACCAGATGTTCGCGGAAGAAGCCCGACTTGCCAGTCACGTGATTCATCCCAACGTCGTACACGTCCTCGGCCACGGGGAGATCGACGGGAAGCCCTACCTCACGTTGGAGTACGTGCCCGGTTGTGATCTATGGCGCCTCAATCGCCGCCTGACGCTCGAGGGCAAGCGACTCGAGCACGATCTGGTCGTCTACGTCGTTCGACAAATCTTGAGCGGGCTCGATGCCGTCCACAACGCCAGGGACCGGCGAGGGACCGCCCTCGGGATCGTGCACCGCGACATCAGTCCCTCCAACGTTCTCATCTCGGTTCATGGCGACGTGAAGATCGCCGATTTCGGGATCGCGCGGTCGGGCCTCAATCCCTTCGACGCCGACACCGCGGCACGTGCAAATGGAAAGCTGGGTTACTTGGCGCCGGAGCAAGTGTCGGGCGGCATGGTGGACCCGCGCGCCGACCTTTTCTCGACTGCGGTCATCGCCGCGGAGCTCTTCATGCGTCGGCCTCTGTTCGCGGGCGGCAGTGAGCTGGCAGTGCTGCTGGCAATTCGTGACGCTGAGGTTCATCCATTCATCGAATTCATCCCGCAGCTTCCCGAGGGCCTCGGCTCGGTAGTCCTGAGCGCGCTCTCGGCCAAGCCCGAAGATCGGCCTCCGACTGCGCGCGCGTTTTGGGCGGCCCTCGAGCCGTGGCAGAGCAGGCCAGAGGAAGTGCTTCGAGCGGAGCTCGCAGCCATCGTGGTCTCGATTGCAAGCGAGAGCCGGAGCAGGAGGCCCTCTGCGGACGCAGTGCCGAAGCCGACGATGCCCCCGACGCCCATGGTGCTCGCCGCCGAGCATCCGACGACCACGAACGTCACGCCCCTCGAATACAAGATTCGAAAGCCGAACGGCGCAACGGTCGGTCCCCTCGCGTACGCGAAGGTGGTCGAAGCCGTGGCGACCGGGCAGGTCGACGGCAAGGATCAAATCAGTATTGCCGGAGGAGATTTCCAGCCGCTTTCGGCGATCAAGGATCTCTATCGTCACGTGCCTCCCTCGCGCATGACGCCGACCACCACGCGGGTCGAATCGACCGCCGCTGCGGATCGCTGCGTCGAATTCGAAAACGGCGGCTTCGTCGACGCGCTCGCCAGGACGCTGGTCACGCGCCGCACCGGTTTGTGGCTTTGCGAGCAAGGCGGTGTCCGAAAAGAGGTCTACACGAAGCACGGGGTACCTGCGTTCGTGACCAGCAACCTCGCTGGGGAGCTCCTGGGCGAGTACTTGGTGGGCAAGCGCGTCATCAACCGAAGCGAGCTCGACATGGCGCTCGCGGTGATGCCGCGTTTCGAAGGTAAGCTGGGCGACACCCTCGTGGCGCTCGGCCTCGTCGAGCCGCTGGAGCTGTTCCAACACATCGCAGAGCAAGTCCGCGAGAAGCTCCTCGACCTGTTCACTTGGACGACGGGAACCGCGACGTTCTACGAAGGCGTCGATGCCCCGAGCAGCGGATTTCCGCTTCGCCTCGACGCGTGGGAGATCCTCGACCGGGGGCTTCAGCGTCGAATCGCGGCGGGCCTCGAAAGCCATCTCATCCTCGAGCGCGGACAAGACGCGGTCGTGCAGGCGGACCGCATCGACACCGCCGTGGCCACCGCGGCGCTGCCCGAAGACCTTCGCGCCGCGCTGCGGCTCTGCAAGGTTCCGCACACGATCGAGGAGGTGGCGAAATTCGTCACCCAGTTGCCTGGCAAGACCGACCCACAGCGCGGATATCGCGTGGCAGCGCTGCTGTTGAGCCTCGGCGCCGTCCATTGGACGTGAGGCTCGACTCCGCTCCTTGACCCCCCCGTGGGCTGCTGCTAGCTCTGCGCCCGGCCTTTTTTCGCCGAATTCCACAGGAGCAGCCATGTCCAACGTACGTGTCCTCGTGTCTGACAAGCTGGCCGAGGCGGGCCTCAAGGTCCTGCGCGAGGCCCCGGGTGTCGACCTCGAGTTTCGACCTGGCATGAGCGAGGACGAGCTTTGCAGCGTCATTGGAGACTACGATGGCCTCGTCATCCGTTCGGCGACGCAGGTCACGCCCAAGGTGATCGAGGCCGCCGAAAAGCTCCGAGTAATCGGACGAGCCGGAATCGGCGTCGACAACGTCGACATCCCCGCCGCGAGCCGTCGCGGCATCGTCGTCATGAACACCCCGACCGGCAACTCGGTCACCACCGCCGAGCATGCCCTCGCGTTGCTCGCCGCGCTCGCCAGGAAGATTCCGCAGGCGGTTGCCTCCATGCGCGACAGCCAGTGGGAGAAGAACAAGTTCCAAGGACGCGAGATCGCCTTCAAGACGCTCGGCATCGTCGGTTTGGGCAACATCGGTCGCATCGTGGCCGACCGCGCGCACGGCCTGAAGATGAAGGTGATTGGCGTGGATCCGGTGATGAGTAGCGATCGCGCCGCCGAGCTCGGCATCGAGCTGGTGGACTTCGACGAGCTGCTCGCGCGCGCGGACTTCATCACGATTCACGCGCCGCTGACGCCAGAGACGAAGGACATGTTCGACGACGAGGCCTTCGACAAGATGAAGAGCGACGCCTTGCTCATCAACGCAGCCCGTGGCGGCATCGTCGATGAGGACGCCCTGGTGCGCGCGATCAAGGCCAAGAAGATCGCAGGCGCTGCTCTCGATGTCTTCAGCAAGGAGCCGATCGATGCGGACAGCCCCCTGCTCTCCCTCGAAAACGTCCTCTGCACACCACACCTCGGAGCATCCACCTCCGAGGCGCAGGAGCGCGTCGCAGTCGAGATCGGCGAGCAGGTCGTCGCGTATCTCCAACGGGGAATCGTCCGGAACGCCGTCAACGTGCCTGCGCTTCCTGAAGAGATCGCCGAGCGGCTGACACCGTACATCGAGGTCGCCCGGGCGCTCGGAAGCCTGGTCGGTCAGCTCGACCCCATCGATGTTCGCGAGCTGAGGGTCACCTGCACCGGCGAGGCCGGGGAGCTCGGCGTGACGCCGATCGCCCGCGCCGCGCTCGCCGGGTTTCTCGAGCATCACCTGGAGGAGCCGGTCAACCCGATCAGCGCGCCATACGAGGCGCAAGAGCGGGGCATTCGTCTCGCCGAGGTCAAGGAGCCGAGCGAACGATACGCCACCACGATTCGGGTGACGGTGACCGGCGAAAAGGGGATTCACACCGCGACGGGAACGCCAGGCCGCAAAGGCGAGCCTCGTCTGGTGGGGCTCGAAGGCTACGAGATCGATGCGGTCATGGAAGGCTGGATTCTCCTGATGCGCAATCAGGACCGGCCCGGCGTCATCGGATCGGTGGGCACCTTGCTCGGCAACCGCGGGATCAACGTCTCTCGGCTGCAGGTGGGGCTCGACGAGAAGAGCGGGCAGGCCCTGGCGCTGTGGAACATCGATACTGCGGTGGGCACCGATGCGCTCGAGGAGCTCCGCAAGATCGAGTACGTCAGCAGTGTGCAAACGCTGAGGCTCTGAGATGCCCCCTTCGGCGCGAAAGGGGAGCTCGGGGCGCCTCACGATTGCGGGCCCCGGTCTGCCCATGACTCCTCCGGGAGGGATGCGCGACCTGCTGCCGCCGGCGTCCATGGCGCGAACGCTGCTTTGGCAGCGTCTGATGGAGACGTTCGACCGCTACGGCTACCAGCGCGTCACCACCCCGCCCGTCGAGTACGCCGAGGTCATCGAACGCGGCCTCGGAACGGTCGACCGGCGCGAGCTGGTTCGCTTCGTCGAGCCGGATTCGGGCGAGGTGGCGTTGCTTCGCCCCGACATCACGCCGCAGATCGCCCGAATCATCGCGACTCGGTTACAAGACCGCCCTCCGCCTTGGCGCCTTTCCTATGAGGGCACCATCATCCGGCGCCGGCGCGGGCGAGCGCGCAGGCAGCATCAAGTCCTGCAGTGCGGAATCGAGTGCGTCGGGATGAAAGGCCCGGAAGCCGATGCCGAGGTCATCGAGGTGGCTGCACGCGCGTGCGAGCACGTGGGGCTCGATTCGTTTCTCGTCGAGCTGGCGCAGGTGAAGATCGGGACCGAGGTGCTCGACCACGTCCCGGAGGCGGCACGGCCCGCGGTGATCGAAACGCTGGCTGCAAAGGATGCGACCACGCTCGAAAAGCTTCTCACGGAGGCCGGCGTGGTTGCGGTGGAGCGCAAGCGCTTGCGAATGCTCTGCGATCTCTACGGAGATCGCTCGGTGATAGCGGACGCTCGCCGGCGTCTTCAAAATGCTGCTGCGCGGCGCGCGCTCGACGAGCTCGAGCGGGTCGTCGAACGGCTCGAATCCGCCGATCTGGGGAGCCGCGTCGCCATCGACCTCGGGGACCTGCGCCGCCACAGCTACTACACGGGCGTGAGCATGACGCTTCTGGCTGAGGGCCCCGGGGAGCCCCTCGGCATGGGAGGGCGCTACGATGACCTCCTCGGGAAGTACGACGCCCCCGCACCGGCGACGGGTTTTGCGTTCGAGGTGGACAACGTGCTGTGGGCCCTCACCGAGGCGGGCGTCTCGCTCAGAGCGAGCCTTCCGTTGCGTGTGTTGGTCGCGGGAGGAAGCCCAGCGCGGCGGCGAGCCGTCGCAGGGAAATGGCGTGCTCTAGGCGCCCGGGTGGCCGTCGTGCAATCGAAGACCGCTCAGACCGCGAGAGCGTACGCCATGGCATGGGACTACGACCTTTTGATCTGGCAACAAGGGAAACGCGCGCACCTCGTCCGACCAAAGGACGGTCAAACACGGGCGCTCGAAGGCGAGCCTGATGAAGCGCTGTTCGCTTGGGCACGAGTTGGGAACGAAACATGAGTGCAGTGGTGGTAGTGGGCGCCCAGTGGGGCGACGAAGGCAAAGGCAAGGTCGTCGACCTCTACGCTCCGTATGCCGACCTCGTCGTGCGGTACGCCGGTGGAGCAAATGCCGGCCACACCTTGGTAGTGGGCGGCGAGAAGCTGATTCTCCACTTGATTCCATCCGGGATTCTTCACGAGCGGACGCGCTGCATCGTCGGCCAGGGAACCGTCATCGACCCCGGTGTCTTGCTACGCGAGATCGAGGCGCTCCACGCGCGGGGGGTGCCGACCGAAGAGCGGCTCCTCGTCAGTCAACGCGCGCACGTCGTCTTGCCCCACCACAAGTCGATCGACGAGCTTCGCGAAAAGAAGTCGAACGAGGCCATCGGAACCACCAAGCGAGGCATTGGACCTTGCTACGAAGACAAGGTGGCGCGGCGTGGTCTTCGGATGGGTGATCTGCTCGACGGAACGCGCTTGCGCGACAAGCTCGAGGCCAATCTCGAATGCTGGCGGCCCGTTGCCGCCGATCTCGGCGGAACCCTGCCTACCGCAGAGGACATCGCGGCGCACTATTCCGGGCTCGGCGAGGCTCTCCGCGAAGTGATCAGCGATGCCGGGGCAGTGGTCCGAGCATCGATACGCGACGGCGAGAAGATCCTTCTCGAAGGCGCGCAGGGCACGATGCTCGACATCGACAACGGAACCTATCCGTACGTCACGAGCTCGAGCGCCGTGGCCGGAGGCGCCTGCGCAGGCGCAGGCATCGGACCGACCCACATCGGTCGGGCCATCGGAATCGCCAAGGCCTATACGACACGTGTGGGCGGGGGTCCTTTCCCCACCGAGCTCGACGACGAAACGGGTCAGCAGCTCCGCGACGCAGGCGCCGAGTACGGGTCGACCACCGGTCGGCCTCGCAGGTGTGGCTGGCTGGATCTGGTGGCGCTTCGCCATGCGGTCACGGTGAACGGCCTCGACGAGATCGCGATCACGAAGCTGGACGTCCTGACCGCGCTGCCCGCGCTCGAGGTCTGCGTCGCGTACGAGCTCGACGGACGACGCCTCTCTCACCCTCCCTACGAGCGCCTCGACGCCGTCCGGCCGATCTACGAGACGCTCGAGGGTTGGGACGAGGAGCTCTCTGGATGCCGCAGCCGCGACGATCTACCGACCGCGGCCCAGGCGTACCTCGCCCGTATCGAGCGGGAGGTCGGATGCCGCGTCGGCGTGGTCAGCGTGGGCCCCGACCGCGAGGACACCGCCGACTTGTGCGATCCGTTCGGTCTTAGCGCTCCAAGTACGCGATGAAGTCGATTTCGACCTTGGCGCCTTTGGGTAAGGCCGCGACCTGCACCGTCGCGCGGGCGGGCGGCACGAGGCCTTCGAAGAACGCGGCGTAAACCTGATTCATCTTCGAGAATTCATGCATATCCGTCAGGTACACGGTGGCTTTTACGACGTCCGCCCGGCTCGCGCCTGCTCGCTCGAGCACGGCCTCTAGGTTGTGTAAGACCTGGCGCGTCTCCGCCTCGATACCACCGGCTCCAACCAGCTCGCCCCCGCTCGGACCGAGCGCGATCTGGCCGGAGCAATAGACCCACGGTCCCACGGTGACCGCCTGGCAATACGGCCCGATCGCAGCGGGCGCTCGATCGGTTTCGATTCGTTTGTTCGTCATGAATCCATGCTACTGCATTGTGGGATGAAGGTCGCGACGTGGAACGTGAACTCGATCCGGGCGCGTCAGCAACCCGTGATCGACTGGCTCGACGCGGTACGACCCGATGTGCTGTGCCTGCAGGAGCTCAAAGTGGGGGACGAGGACTTCCCGTTCGAGTCGATCGCCGAATCCGGGTACGAGTCGGCGGTGTTCGGAGAGAAGACCTATAACGGAGTCGCCATCGTCAGCCGCTATCCCCTTCAAGACGTCGAGCGAGGCCTGAATGACGGGCAGGAAGACCCGCAGGCCCGGCTGATCAGCGCATGCATCGAGGGCATCACCATCTTTAGCGCGTACTTCCCGAATGGAGGCGAAGTCGGCTCGGACAAGTTCGACTACAAGCTGCGCTGGATGAGCCGGCTGCGCGCGCTGCTTGCCAAGCGCTTTGATCCCGAAACCGACCAGGTCGCGCTTTGCGGCGACTTCAACGTCGCGCCGTGGGACGAGGACGTCGCCAGGCCTGCGGAGTGGCGGTCGAGCGTGCTCGCCTGCGATGCGGTTCGAGAAGCGCTCGAGGACCTCGCATCGTTTGGCCTGCAGGACGTCGTTCGCCCGTTTCATCCGCAAGGCGGGCTCTACTCCTGGTGGGACTACCGCGGCCGTGGCTTCGAGCGCGGCAACGGGCTTCGGATCGATCACATCTATTGCACGCCCAGGCTCGCCGAACGAGCCATCGGGGCCATCGTCGACCGGGAAGAGCGCGCACGGAAATCGCCTTCCGATCATGCGCCGGTCATGGTGGAGTTCGCATGAGCTCCTTGCTGCTGTTGGGCGTATCGATGACGCTGCCTTGGGTCGCGTGTCTGGCGCTGCGCCCCTCGTGGGCTGCGGAGGCTCCGGTGCCTGCCGCGGGGCGCGACCGGAGGCTCGGCCGCTTCCGGCGCAACGCGCTTTGGGTCGGCACTGCAGGGGTCGTGGGCTCGGCAGTAGCCGGGGCCTTGCTGGTCGACCCGGTATTGGCGACCGAGTGGCCGACCGCAGGCTCCTGGTTCTTCGCGAGCCTCTGCGCAGCGACGGCCTGGGTCAGCCTGGCGCTCGGGACGCGAACGCCCGAAGACGCCACGGCGATGCCCGCGCTGCAGATGATCGGCCGAACGGTCCAGATCGCATTCGTGCCGATCGTTGCCACCGCGCTCTCGTTGATCGCCGAGGCGGGCATGGACGCATTGCTCTCAGGGGCTCCAATGGCCCAAGCGCTCTGCGCGGCCCTGCTTTCGTTGGCCGCGGTGCTCGTGGTCAGCCCTTCACTGGCGATGATCCTCGGCATTTGGCGCGTGCTGCCGGGCCGTTTCGATGCCAAGGGCGTCTCCTGGCGACTCGTCCACCTTCCGGTGCCGTCCCCGTTTTTCGTTCACGCCGCTGCCCTGCCTTGGCTTCGCGTCATCTTGGTGAGCGACGGGCTTCTCAATCACGCGCCGGTCGAGCACTGGCGAGCGCTCGTCGATTACGAATCAAGCGGCGCACTTTGCTCACCCATGGAGCGCGCCATGCGCTGGGCGCTGGCGATTCCGCTCAGCATCTCCGCCTTCGTGGTCGCATTCGCGGTGGGCGCCGCCGGCCCACGCGAGCTCGTGGCCGCGAGCGTGCTTGCCGTGTTCTTCACCTCGGTCACGAGTTGGCTGGCGAATCGCGTCCCGGCATCGCGACTGGCGCTCGGCGGGGATGGCCCGTCGATGCGGGATCTTGCGCAAAGCCTTCGCAGCCTGCCACCGCCACACAGACAAGCCTTACCGCGCACCTCGCGTAGCCCGCTGAGCTCCATTCTCTACGACCGGCTCTTCGCGCTCGGTCACGATCCGGGACCGAGGCCGCAGGCATGAATGTCAGACACAAGACCCTTCTCCTGCCGCTCTTCGTGTGCACGCTGGGCGCGTGTGGGGGGCGCCAACCTCCGATGGAGTCGACGGTCACGGTGGAACAGCCTCCGGAAGGGAAGCTCCCCGAGGGCGTCCGTCCGATCGGCTACCGGCTGAGCCTCGAGGTGATCCCCGAACGAGACACGTTTTCGGGCTTGGCAGTCATCGCCATCGAGCTCGACGAGCCCGCATCGAAGATTTGGATGCACGGACAGGGGCTTCAGGTCCTGTCGATTCATGCAGAGCGCGAAGGCGCGCGCATCGCCGCGCGCTGGGAGCAAAGAACCTCCGACGGCGTTGCGCTCGTGACGCTCGCGGAGCTCCTTCCAGCGGGCCGCAGCACCTTGCACATCCAGTATGGCGCCACGCTCGATACTCCGTTGCAGGGCCTCTATCGCGTTCGATCGCAGGGAGAAACCTACGCATTCACGCAGTTCGAATCGATCAGCGCGCGGCTCGCATTCCCCTGCTTCGACGAGCCCCGATTCAAGACTCCGTTCGAGGTCACGCTCACCGTGCCCGGCGATCACTTCGTGGCATCGAATACGCCCGTGGATCGCGCGGTGAGGCTTCCCGATGGCCTTCAACGCGTCGCCTTCAAGCGGACGCCGCCGCTGCCCACCTATCTCTTGGCCTGGGCGGTCGGGCCGTTCGACGTCCTGACCGGGCCGGAGATTCCTCCGGGCGAAGGACGGCCGCTTCCGATCCGGCTTCGAGGGATTGCAGCCAAAGGCCAGGGGGGACAGCTCGAATACGCGCTCCAACAGACCGGGATGTTCGTCGAGACCCTGGAGCAGTATTTCGGCATCCCCTACCCGTATCAGAAGCTCGACCTCCTCGCCGTGCCCGATTTTGCCGCGGGCGCGATGGAAAACGTCGGGCTGATCACGTTTCGCGAATGGCTCCTGTTGCTCGACGAGGAGCAAGCCACCGAGGGCCAACGCCGGGCTTTCGCCTACGTCATGGCCCACGAGCTGGCGCATCAGTGGTTCGGCAACCTGGTGACGATGCCCTGGTGGGACGACATATGGCTCAACGAGGCTTTTGCGACTTGGATGGGGGACAAGGTCGTCGAGCACCTGCACCCGGAGTACAGCTCGGAGCTCTCGAGCCTCGCCTCGGCCCACCGCGCCATGGCCCTCGACAGCCTACAGAGCGCGCGCAGCATCCAGCAGCCCATCGAAACGAATCACGACATCAAGAACGCGTTCGATGCGATCACCTATCAGAAGGGGGGCGCAGTGCTCGACATGTTCGAGCATTGGCTCGGCGAGCAGACCTTCCGTGAAGGGATCCAGCTCTATCTGCGCCGCCACCAGATGCGCACGGCCACCTCGAACGATCTTCTCACCGTGCTCGACGAAGTCTCCGAGCGCGAGGTCGCCACGCCCTTTGTCTCCTTCTTGACCCAACCCGGCGTGCCCCTGGTCTTGGCGAGCACCGAGAGCCCTTCCTGCGAATCGGGACCGCGACGCATCAGCCTTCGGCAACAACGGTACCTTCCGATCGGGTCAAGGGGTGCCGAAGCACAGACGTGGAAGATCCCGCTGTGCGTCCGGCACGCAAATGGAACGACGTGCGGCTTGCTGGCCGAAACGCAGGGGCACGTGGACCTTCCAGGTTGCCCCGAGTGGTGGATGCCCAACGACGACGGCGCGGGCTACTTCCGTTTCTCGCTGTCGTCCTCCGAGTGGACGACGTTGCGCACCAAAGGCCTCTCGAAGCTTTCCGAACGAGGGACGATGGCGGTCGCCGATAGCGTGGTGGCGGAGTTCGATCGCGGAGCCATGGAGCCCGATGCGCTGCTTTCGTGGTTTCCGGCGTTCGTCGGGAGCCCGGTGCGGCAAGTCGCGACCGCGCCGATGGGCCCGCTCGGGTTCATGATGTACGAGGCGGCGCCCGCGCAGACCCAGGACGAGGTGCGAGCCTATGCTCGCCAGCTCTATCGTCGTCGCTACAGCCTGCTCGGATGGCGCGCCCGAAAAGCGGACTCGAGCGACGTCAAGCTCCTGCGGGAGACGCTGATTCGGTTCATGGTGATGGACGTGCGAGATCCGCAAGCGCGCGATCGAGCTGCGCGGCTCGGGCGCACGTATGCGGGATATCGAACGAAGGAGCGGCCCGGAGTCGTCGATCCGCAGCTTGCCGGGCTCGTCTTGGCCGCCGCGGTCCAAGAGGGCGATGAAGGCTTGTTCGACCATCTCATCGGTGTGCTCACCGAGAGCACCGATGCGACGACACGCAACCGGATCCTCGCAGCGCTCGGCCATGCCGAAGCGCCCCCACTCTCCAAACGAGCACTCGATCTCGCCCTCGACCCCCGGCTGCGGGTGAACGAAATCACGACTGTGCTCGGTCCGCAGTTCCGCAATCCGCGCACGCGGCAGAGAGCTTGGCAGTGGCTCACCGAGAGCTTCGACGAGCTGGAAGCACGCTTGGGGAGCAGCCAAGTGGGCTACGTGCCGTGGTTTGCATCCTCATTTTGCAGCGAGGAGGCCGCTGCCGAGGTGGAACGTTTCTTCGAGCCGAGGGTGGCGCAGCTCGCCGGAGGGCCGCGGAATCTCGCCGGGGCTGTAGAGGCGATCTCGCTGTGCGCCGCCAAGGTGAAGGCTCATCGCCCCGCGGTGGAGCGTGCCTTTGCGCTACCGTGAGGGCGGACCGAGCGCCTCGTCACGCGCCCCTGAAGGCGGGCGACCGCTTTTCGAGAAACGCGGACATGCCCTCCCGTTGGTCGGCGGTTCCAAACGCTTCGGCGAAGGCGGCCTGCTCCATTCGGTTGGCCTCGGGTAGCGCCCGATCCAAGCCGTCGCGAATCAGTCGCTTGGCCGCAGCGATGGCAAGCGGGCCCTTGGTTGCGATCTCTTTGGCTGCCTCGATCGTCTTGGGGAGCAGCGCATCGGGCTCGAACACCGCGTTGACCAAGCCGATGCGAAGCGCTTCCTCTGCGCCGATCATCCTGCCGGTGTAGATCAGCTCCCGGGCGGCTGCGGAGCCGACGCGGCGCGGCAGCCTCTGGGTCCCGCCAAAGCCCGGAATGATGCCGAGGTTGACCTCCGGTTGTCCGAACTTCGCTTTGCTCGATGCGTAGATGAAGTCGCAAGCGAGGGCCAGCTCGCACCCGCCGCCCAAGGCAAAGCCATTGACCGCAGCGATCACCGGAAGACGGAGCTGCTCGATGGCGTCGAATACTCCGTGGCCCAGCGCTCCAAAGGCACGCCCTTCCGCCTCGGTCATGTCCTTCATGGCCGCGATGTCGGCGCCCGCCACGAATGCCTTGCCGGTTCCCGTGATCACGGCCGCGCGCGCCTCCTCGCGATTCGCGAGCGCATCGACCGCTGCCCGAAGATCCTCGAGCACTTCCGTGCTGAGCGCGTTGAGCTTGTCGGGCCGATTGATCGTCAACGTGCTGACGTGGCCGTCGTGCGTCACTTCTACAAACGAGGTCATGGCGCGCACTCTAACCCAATGAGCCGGAGCGGGCACGGCCGGCTGTCACTCGTCGTCACCCATCGCTTCGCGCACCAGCGCCTCGGCGCTCGTGTATGGATCAGCTCTTCCCTCGAGGACGGCCTCGAGCTTCTCGCTGACCCGCGCCGCAAAGCGCGTGTCTACCTCGTCGATCAGGGCTTGTACTAGGATCGCTCGAAACTCGGCGGCGCGGCGCCGCTCGCGATGTTGCCGTCCGGCCTCGGTCGTCGCCAAGTGCTCGCGGTGCCTTTCGAACGCATCCACCAGCGCTTCGATGCCTTCTCGGCGATGCGCGACCGTCTTGATGATCGGCGGCACCCATTCGCCGGCCGCCGCCTCGGGACCTCTTTTCAAGGCGGAGACCGCCGTGTGCCCCTGCATCTTGCTCACACCGATCGGCACACGCCGAAGCGAGAGCATTTGTTGTAGATCCTGCACCGTGGCATCGGCACCGGCACGGTCGGCCTTGTTGACCGCAAAGACATCCGCCACTTCGAGTATCCCAGCCTTGATCGCTTGAATGTCGTCGCCCAACCCGGGCGCCATCACCACGAGCGTCGTGTCGGCGAGGCGGGTGACGTCGAGCTCGTCCTGTCCGACGCCGACCGTCTCCAGAATCACCACGTCGAAGCCCGCGGCGTGCAGCACGTGAAGGACGTCGCCCGTCGAACGGGAAAGCCCGCCGAGATGGCCGCGTGTCGCAATCGAGCGAATGAACACGCCCTCATCGGTGAAGTGCTGTTGCATGCGAATGCGATCGCCCAAAATGGCGCCGCCGGAGTACGGGCTCGTCGGATCGATCGCCAGCACGGCGACGCGCTGTTCCTGATCGCGGTAAAGACGGATGAGACCGTCGACCAGCGTGCTCTTACCCGCGCCAGGCGTGCCGGTCACGCCGATCACGTAGGCACTCCCCTCGTGACCAAAGATCTGCTTCAGCAGCTCGAACGCCCGGGGGTCCCGCTCGTCGATGAGCCGGCACGCACGGGCCAGCGCGCGCATGTCCCCTCGTTGGACTCCCTGGACGAGCGCGGCGAGGTCAGCCAAGGGCTACTCCTACCGGGCGG